>NZ_AP024718.1:945000-1314218 GCF_030294985.1 Methylomarinovum tepidoasis | reverse complement strand
TGGCCACCGAAGTGGCGGTCGTCAACGCCAGCGACGACGTGCGCATCTTCGCCGGCTGCCTCACCGGCCGGCGCGACTGGCCGCTGACCCGGGCGGAACGCATCGACTGTCCCCGGCTGGCCGAAAGCCTCAGCCATACCGAAGTCACCCTGGAACAGGTGGAGGACGACCCGGTGCGCCCGCGTCTGCTCTGCCGCCCGCTGTACACCGCCATGCACCGTCCCTTCCGCGGCTTCAACCGCGCCCAGCACGCGGTGCTGGAGGCGGCGATCCTGATCAGCCGCCTCGACCGCCTGCCCTGGGACAAGATCGAAGCCGAATGGGCCATCCACAAGCTCGCCCTGGAAAAGACCGCCGGCCCGCGGGAGGAAACGGCCTGGGGATGGCTGGAGGAGAGATTGAACCAGTACCGCAAGGAACACGGCCTGTGACCCGTCTGCTCGCCAGCGTCACCGATCCTGACGAGGCCCGGCTCGCCGCCGCAGGCGGGGCCGACATCGTCGATATCAAGAACCCGGCCGAAGGGGCCTTGGGGGCCTTGCCGGCCGCCACGATCCGCGAAATCCGCGCCATTCTGCCCAAGGCCACCCTGAGCGCCACCATCGGCGATCTGCCGCCACAACCCGGCCCGGTTCTGGAGGCGGTCCGCAGCACCGCCGCCTGTGGGGTGGATTACGTCAAGATCGGCTTCTTTCCCGGCGGCGATCTCGACGCCACCCTGAAGGCCCTGCGGCCGTTGACCGCCGACTGCCGCCTGATCGCCGTACTGCTGGCCGATTACCTGATCGCCCTGCCGCTGCTGGACATCCTGGCCGAATATGGCTTTGCCGGCGCGATGCTGGACACCGCCGACAAGGCCAAGGGCCCGCTGACGGCCATCCGCCCCCGCCCCTTCCTCGAACGTTTCGTCAACCAAGCCAGGGAGCGGGGCCTGCTCACCGGCTTGGCCGGCTCCCTGCAGCTGGAGGACATCGATCAGCTGTTGCCCCTGCGGCCCGACTACCTCGGTTTCCGTGGCGCGCTGTGCCGGAAGGGACGCCAGAGTCGGCTGGACCCTCGGCGCCTGCAGGCCATACGGGAGAAAATCCCCGGCTGACGCTCAAACCTCCGGCCAGAAATCCTCATCCAGCGCCTGTTCGGGGGAAATCTCCGGTGCCGGCGGAAACGTGGATTTCGGCAAACCGGTTTCCGCGACTGCCAAAATCACCGCCCGGCGCCAAGCCTTGACGAACAGTTCCGGCAACAACGCCTTCAGACTGGGGTTTTCCGCCAGCAAATCCGCCAAGTCGAGCCTTTGGACCTCGATGGTCGCCTGCCAGCTGCGACTCCGGCGTTCCGGCTGGTAACGCCATTTCAGAAGATGCGCCAACAGCACCGCCAAGCGACTGACCAGTTCCCGCCGCTCCCGTGCCCCCATGTTCTCCAGTTCCTCGATCAGATGTTCGGTATCCAGTCGGTCAAAGGCGCCAGCCCGAAGTAACGCGGCCTGTTCCCGGCTCCAAGCATAGAAATCCCGCTCGTGTTGCCGCTCGCTCATAGCAATCCCGTTACAATAGCGTTCCCGATCTTAGGGACATCATCATACCGTCATGGATCTTTATACGCTGCTAAAACCGCTTTTGTTCCGCCTCGATCCGGAAACCGCCCACCGCCTCACTCTGGCCGCCCTCGACCGGCTCGCCGCCCTGGGACCGCTCAATCCCCTACGCCAGCCGCGGATCGAACTACCGGTCGAGGTCATGGGGCTGCGCTTCCCCAATCCGGTGGGTCTGGCGGCGGGGCTGGACAAGAACGGCGACCATATCCGCGGCCTGGCGAGCCTCGGGTTCGGCTTCATCGAGGTGGGCACCGTCACCCCGCGGCCCCAGCCCGGCAATCCGCCGCCGCGGCTGTTCCGCCTCCCCGAGGCCGAGGCCCTCATCAACCGCATGGGCTTCAACAATCTGGGGGTGGATCATCTGGTGGCCAACCTGCAGCACCTGGGAGCGCGGGACTTCGTCCTCGGGGTCAACCTGGGCAAGAACAAGGACACTCCCCAGGAACAGGCCGCCGACGATTACCGCATCGGCCTGGAAAAAGTCTACTGTCTGGCCGACTACGTCACCATCAACATCTCCTCCCCCAACACCCCGGGCCTGCGCGACCTGCAGCACGGCCAGGCCCTGGAAGGGCTGCTGGCGGCGCTCGACCGCCAGCGGGAACGGCTGAGCCGGCGTCACGGCAAGCGCTTGCCGATCGCGGTCAAGATCGCCCCGGACCTGAGCGAAGCGCAACTGGGCGCCCAGGCGGAGCTGTTTCGACGCTACCGCATGGATGCGGTGATCGCCACCAACACCACCCTGGACCACAGCCCCGTGGCCCATCTGCCCCACGGCCAGGAAACAGGCGGCCTTAGCGGCCGTCCGCTCAAGGAGAAGGCGACCGAAGTCGTGCGCCGGCTGCACCGCCATCTGGGCGATGGGATTCCCATCATCGCCTGCGGCGGCATCCTCAGCCCCCAAGACGGGCTGGAAAAATTCGAGGCCGGGGCGAGACTGATCCAACTCTATACCGGGCTGATCTACCGGGGTCCGGCACTGGTGCGGGAGATCCTGCTCACGCTGAAAGCCGCCGGCGGCGGAGACGCTCGCGGAATTCGGCCGCCGGCAGGGGCTTGCTGTAGAACCAACCCTGATAGAAGCGGCAACCGTGGCGCTTGAGAAAATCGCGCTGGGTTTCGGTCTCCACCCCTTCCGCCACCACCGCCAAATCCAAGTGACGGGCCATAGAGAGGATGGTCTCGACGATGGCGCGGTCGTTGGGATCGGTTTCCAGATCGCTGACGAAGGAGCGGTCGATCTTGATCTCGTCCAGCGGCAGGCGTTTCAGATACAACAGTGAGGAATAACCGGTGCCGAAATCGTCGATGGAAAAGCGCACGCCCACCTCCCGCAGGGCCTCCATCTTGGCGATGGTGTCGGTGACGTCCTCGATGACGATGCCCTCGGTCAGCTCCAGCATCAGCTTCTGCGGCGGAGCCCCGGTGGCGGCCAGCACCGCCTCGACTTCGGCGACGAACTCGGGCTGGTGGAACTGACGCGGACTGATGTTGACCGCGATGTGGTCGATGCCGGCCAACAGCCCCTCCCGATACCAGCGGCTGATCTGACGGCAGGCGGTTTCCAGCACCCAACGTCCCAGCGGCAGGATCAGACCGCTCTCCTCGGCGATGGGAATGAACTCGTTGGGGGGCACGAAACCATGCTGCGGATGTGGCCAGCGCAGCAGGGCCTCGGCGCCCGCCAGCCGGCCGGCGGCGCAGTGCTGGGGCTGATAATGCAGTTCCAGGCCACCTCTCTCCAGCGCCCGGCGCAGTTCCTTTTCCAGCTCCAGGCGGGCATCGACGCTGCGCTGCATGGCCGGATGATAGAAACGAATGGCGTTGCGCCCGGCCGCCTTGGCCCGGTACATCGCCGCATCCGCCTGTTTGAGCAGTTCCTCCACCGACTCCCCGCCGTGGAACAAGGTCACACCGATACTGACCGAAGTGTGGTAACTGCGGCTGCCGAGATCGAACTCCGCCGCCACGTGGAGGCGGATCTTCTCGGCCACCGTCCGCAGGTGGTCGGCGGCACTGGGCTCGTCTTCACCGAGACGGGGCAACAGCACGACGAACTCGTCCCCACCGAGCCGGGCCACTGAATCCTCGCTGCGCAGGTGCCGCTGCAGGCGTCCGGCCACCTGAACCAGCAGTGCGTCACCCAGCTGATGCCCCCAGGCGTCGTTCAGATGCTTGAAATTGTCGAGATCGAGAAACAACAGCCCGCCCCAGTCCCGGTGACGCCGGGCCGCCGCCAGTTCCCGGGACAGGTGGTCCAGGAACAGGCGGCGGTTGGGGAGCCCGGTCAAGGGATCGTAGAAGGCCAGCTGGCGAATTTCCTCCTCCATCCGCTGGCGCTCGGTCACGTCCACCACGATGGCATGAAGCAGTCTGCGGCCGCCGATTTCCATCGGCGCGCAATACCATTCCACTTCCCGGATTTCACCAGAAACCAGTCTCTGGGACAGCTGGAAACATCCCTGTGGTTCACGCAACATGCGCTGGCTTTCCTCCTCACCGCGGCTGTTGAGCTGGGCCAGGGACATTTGGCACAGGGTCTCGCGCGCAAAACCGTAGAACCGGCAGGCAGTCGCATTGGCATCGACGATGGCTCCGGTCTGCGGATCCAGCAGCAGCTCCGGCAACATGCCCTCCTCGAAGATGCGCCGGTAGCGGGCCTCGCTTTCCTCCAGCGCGCGGCGCATGGCGTACTGCTCGCTGACATCGTGAAACACCAGCACCACCCCGCTGACCGCCCCCGACTCGTCCCGGATCGGGGCGGCGCTGTCGGCGATCTGATAGCGCCGGCCGTCACGGGAAATCAGCGTGGTATCGTTGGCAAGACCGATCACTTTTCCTTCCCGCAACACCTCGGCCACTGGATTGGGAACCGGTTCGCCGGTACGGGCGCTGACGATGTGGAACACCTCGGTCATCGGCTTCCCCTCCGCTTCGGCGGGCGGCCAGCCGGTCAGCTGTTCGGCGACCGCGTTCATGCGTTCGACCCGCCCTGCGGCATCGGTGACGATGACCGCATCGCCGATGGAGTCGAAGGTGACCTGAAGCCGTTTCTCATTGGCGCGCAAAGCGGCCTCGGCCGCCCGGCGCCGGGCTTGGTTCTCGAAGTGGCCCAGGGCGAAGGTAAGATCTTCGCCGAGCTCTTCCAGCAGGCGACGGATTTGTAGGGTGAAGAACCCCGCCTGGCGCGCATAGACGTTCAGCACCAGAGGCGGCCCCTGCGGCCGGCCAACCGGAATGGCGGCGCTGGCGGCGATGCCGTGGCGGCGTGCCCGTTGCCTCCACTTCGTGGTCATCGCGCTGGCCTGGAAATCGTTGACGATGACGACCCGCCCCTCGCGGATGGCGGTGGCGGTCGGCCCCCGGCCGCTGGCCCGCCTAGGATCGAGACCGATCTCCAGTTCGGCCAAATAGGTCAGTAAAGCCGGGTCTTCCGCCTGCATGTAAACCGCACGGACCCGCCCCCAGGGATCCGTCTCGCCCACCCACACCAAAGCGAAACCCGCCCGCTCCACCAGCACCCGGCACACCCGCTCCAACAGTTGTTCAGGAGACTGGCTGCGGACGATCTGTTGATTGATCTCGGACAGGGTGTCGTACAGGGCCTGCGCCTGCAACAGTTCCGCTTCGCTGCGGCGCAGCTTGGCGGCCACATCGTTGAAGGCGACAGCCACATGGGCCAGCTCGCCGCGTCCCTCCACCTCCAGATGGGCCTGACGATCGCCCTGGGCGAAACGGCGCATGGTGTCACCGATGCGGTCCAGCGGTTCCAGCAACAGCCGTTTGAGAATCCACCACAACCCCGCCCAGGCGATCAGCAAGGCACCTGCCAACAGCAGGCTGGACAGCCCTACCTCGCGGAGAATGACCACCTGCATCGGACGCAGATCGCGGCGGACATATAGCACCGCCACGCGTTCCTCGCGGAGCCGCTCCGTGTCGCGCGACTGCCAGATCACGGGATAGAACGCCTCGATCCACAAGGTGCGCCAGTCGAAAATCACTTCGGGACGGCGCTGCCGCCGGGTCCGTTCCAGCGCCTGCCGGTTCGCATCGGGCAGCCAGGCCGTCAACGGCTTGCCCTTCCAGGCGAAATGATTGGCCATCCACACCCGGCCGGTCTCATCCAGCAGCGCCACCGCCTCGATACCGGGCTCGGCCCCCAAGAAGGTCAGCAACCGCTCCGCCTCGCCGGGCCGCCCTTCCTGCAGCTCATGCTGCATCTGCAACGCCAGACGCCCCAACTCGTACCGCAGTCCTTTACGGACTTCGGCGGCGGTGTCGTCCAGGGAACGAAGATAGAACCATCCCGACAGCCCGAGCCACAGCGTCAACAAAAGGCCGCTCAATACCGCACCCAGCACCCAGCGCAGACGGTACGCTTTGAGCTGCGTCATGGCGCCGCCCCGGGCAAATAGGCCGCCTCGGGCAGGGGTTCGATGCGAACTTCACGTCGCAGCAAGCCATGGGCCAGCATGATGGCCTTGATTTTCGTGGCCGCCTCGACCAGCTTGGGTGTGGGACCCTCCAGCCAGACGCGGTTTTCCGCCAGATCGGGGAGATGAAGGCCGCGATACGCCCGCAAGGCTTGCGCCGGCGTTACGCTCATCCGCGGGGCAATGCGCCGGGCGGCCGCCTCGGGATGGTCGTGCAGATAGGCCAGGGCCTCGAAATAGCCGGTTAGCAACCGTCTCAGCGCTGCCGTCCGGCCGGCGACCAAGTCACGACGCACCACGAGCACGTCCACGATGCGCTCCGGGATCGCGGCACTGGTGAACAAAGTCACCGCCCCTGCCTGACGCAGGCGGGTGGCGACCGGCTCGAACGTCACCACGGCATCGATCAGTCCCTGGCGGTAAGCCTGCTCATGCTCGTCCACCTTGAGGGGGACGATGTCCACCGCCTCCACCGGGAGGGCAGCCGCTTCCAAGGCACCGTCGAGGAGTATGGCACCGACCGCCGAACTTTCCACCCCGATGCGTTTGCCCCGCAGCGCCGACAGGGAGTCGATTCCGGGCCGCGCCATCAGCACGTCCCCTCCCTGGGACAGGTCCATGATCAGCACGACCCCCAGATCGAAGCCGTCCTGGGCCACGTCCAGCGCCTCGTCCAGGGTCAGGGCGGCCGCTTCCAGATCGCCGCTGCGCAACAGCTGCATGGTATCGGTGGAGGAACGCAGCTCCACCAGCTGGATGTCGTCCGGATCGAGATGCCCCAGGCTACGGGCCAGATACAACGGTTCATAACCGGGCCAGACGTTGGTGCCGACCCGCAGGGGGGAAGGAGGGCGCTCTCCGAAATCCGACGTCAGAAAAATCGCCGGCACGACGACGGCCGCCAGCAGCACGATCAAGAGAAATCTAGACACCGTTCACAACGGTTAAAATGTTCATTCAAGCAGCAATTATAGGTTTATTTTCGATGAACGACATGGCCTGTCTGGCGGTTCACGAGCTGGAATGCATCCGCGGCGACCGCCTGCTGTTCAGCGGCCTTGACTTTGAACTGCATGCCGGCGAGCTGCTGCACGTCCTGGGCACCAACGGCAGCGGCAAGACCAGTCTGCTGCGCATTCTCTGTGGCCTGCTGCCGGCGGAAAACGGCGAGATCCGCTGGTGCGGCCGGCCGGTGGCGGAACAGCGCGCCGCCTATCTTCAGGATCTGGCCTACCTGGGCCACCACCCCGGCATCAAGGGAGAGCTGACGCCGCTGGAGAATCTCCATCTGCTTCGCCATCTGTACCGCATCCGCCCGGACGCCGATCCGGCGGCCCTGCTCACTGAGGCCGGTCTGGGACGGCACCTGGACGTTCCCGCCCGCACCCTGTCCGCCGGCCAGCGCCAGCGCATCGGCCTCACCCGCCTGAGGCTGCAACAGGCCCGGCTGTGGATCCTCGACGAACCCTTCACCTCCCTGGACGTGGAAGGCGTCGCTTGGGTGGAAGGGCTGCTCGAAGCCCATTTGCAGACGGGCGGGCTTGCGGTGCTGACCTCCCACCAGTCTCTGCAGCGGGTGGCCAACGTCCGTACCCTGTGCCTTACCTCCTGTTAGGTTGTGCTTCTATAATCACTCCGGTCGCTCTTATCCAAAATCGTTCGCCATTATGAATCAACAACTTGAACAGATGTTTGGTTACGCACGATCGTTGCCAGAGCGACAAAAACCGACAACCGTTGATGGAGTGCAATATGGAAGGTGGTAAATTCTTCATCTACCTGGGAATCTTCCTGCTGGCGATGGGACTGATCCTGACCTACGTCCCCAATCTGCTGAGCTGGTTCGGGCGGCTGCCAGGGGATATCCGGATTCAGGACGAAAACAAGTTCATTTTCATCCCCATCACCTCGATGATCATCGTCAGCCTGATCCTGACCCTGCTCGTGAACCTGTTCCTGCGCCGGTGAGCGAACGGCTGACGCGCCTTTTCCCCCTGTGGGCGGCGGCGCTGGCCGCCTGCGCCCTGTGGCAGCCTCAGTGGTGGGCGCCGGCCAAAGTCGCCATCGTCCCCCTGCTGGCCCTGGTGATGTTCGCCATGGGACTGTCGCTCACTTGGGGACACTTTCGCGCGATCCTGGCCCGGCCGGGCATCGTCCTGCTGGGTGTGGGACTCCAGTTTCTGATCATGCCCGCCGCGGCTTATCTGATCGGCCAGGGGCTGGGGCTTGCGACCGCCCACCTGGCAGGGCTGGTGCTGGTGGGCAGCAGCGCCGGCGGCACCGCCTCCAACGTCATCTGCTACCTGGCTCGGGGCAACGTCGCCCTGTCGGTACTGATGACCCTGACCTCGACCCTGGCGGCGGTGGCGGCCACCCCGTTGCTGACCTGGGTCTATCTGCACCAGCAGGTGCCGGTCCCGGCAACCTCCATGCTCCTTAGCATCGGCCAGATCGTGGTGCTGCCCCTGGCCGCCGGCGTGGCCTGCAACACCTGGATGGGACGGCACATCGCCCCCCTGCGCAGAAGCGGCCCCTTGGTGGCGAGCCTGGCCATCGCCGTCATCATCGCCATCATCGTCGCCCTCAACCGGGAGACGCTGCTGCAGGCTGGCGCTCCGGTCATGCTGGCGGTGGTGCTCCACAACCTCACCGGTCTGGCGCTGGGTTACTGGATTCCGGCCCTGTTCGGGCTCGACCCGGTCACCCGCCGGACCCTCGCCATCGAGGTTGGAATGCAGAATTCCGGTCTGAGCGTGGCCCTGGCGGTCGAATACTTCTCCCCCGCCGCCGCCCTGCCGGGGGCGCTGTTCAGCCTGTGGCACAATCTGTCCGGCTCGCTGCTGGCCGGCTGGTGGCGCCGACGATGATGCAGCCGGGAATCAGGCGGCCTGAACCGGGATGGCGTGGCCGGTGCGGACGATGCGGTTGCGCTCGTCCAGATAGATGAGGGTGGGCTGGTAATCCGCCAGCTCCTTTTCGTCGAGGCTGGCATAGGCGCAGATGATGACCATATCACCGGGAGCGGCCAGGCGGGCGGCGGCACCGTTGACGGAAACGATGCCGGATCCGGCCTCGGCGCGGATGGCATAGGTGGTGAAGCGCTCGCCGTTGTTGACGTTGTAGATGTGGATCTGTTCGTACTCGTGGATCCCGGCCCGGTCGAGCAGGTCCCCATCGATGGCGCAGGACCCCTCGTACAGCAGTTCGGAATGGGTCACCCGGGCCTGGTGGAGCTTGGCTTTGAGCATGGTTGTATGCATCTTGACAACCCGGCTGTGAAAAGGGAGTGAATTATCCTGGATTCTCGGGAACGCTTCAAGTCGGGCGGACCCGATCTCCCTGTCCCCGCCCCCGCAGCGTCAGCCACAGATAGCGGAAGTAGGCCCGGAGAGAGAAATCCCGAAGCATTTCCGCATCGACCCGGGCAAGCTGCTGCGGCTGCGACATGTCGATGCCGCGGATCTGCGCCAGACCGGTGATGCCGGGACGGGCCGCCAGCACGCCGAGGCGGTCGCGGGCCTCGATCAGCTCCTTCTGATTCGGCAGGCAGGGGCGCGGCCCCACCAGGCTCATTTCACCCCGGATCACGTTCCAGAGCTGAGGCAGCTCGTCGAGCTTGGTGCGGCGCAAGAAGCGGCCGAAGCGGGTCACGGCGTTCGGGTCGGCCAGGTGGGTGGCCACCGAGGGCGTTTCCAGGCGCATGGTGCGCAGCTTATAGAGCACGAAAGGGCGGCCCTGCCGTCCCACCCGGACCTGCCGGAACAGCGGCGCGCCGGTATCCAGCCACCCCAGGCCCAGCAGCACCAGCAGCAGCGGCCAGCCCGCCAACAGCGCGCCACCGGCCAGGATCAGATCGCAGGCCCGGAGCAGCGGGCTGTCCCACGGCGCGTTTGACTTCACCCGCTTCCCTCAAGGACAATGATCGCCTTTTTCCACGGTATCAGCACGATGGCTGCATCCTCCAAGGTTCTGGTCAAAATCCGTGGTCTGGTATTCGCCCGCGGCCGGCGCCGGATCTTCGACGGCGTCGACATGGACATCCGCCGCGGCTCGGTGACCGCCATCATGGGCCCCTCGGGCACCGGCAAGACCACCCTGCTCAAACTCATCGGCGGCCAGCTCAGGCCCCAGGCCGGCACCATCGAGGTGGACGGCGAGAACGTCCACCGGCTGTCGCGGCGGCAACTGTACCAGCTTCGCAAGCGCATGGGAATGCTGTTCCAGTCCGGCGCCCTGCTCACCGACCTGAACGTGTTCGAGAACGTCGCCTTTCCCCTGCGCGAACACACCGATCTGCCGGAATCGATGATCCGTTCCCTGGTGCTGATGAAGCTGGAGGCGGTGGGGCTGCGCGGGGCCCGCGACCTGATGCCGTCGCAGCTGTCCGGCGGCATGGCCCGGCGGGTGGCGCTGGCGCGGGCCATCGCCCTCGACCCGATGATGATCATGTACGACGAGCCCTTCACCGGCCAGGACCCGATCTCCATGGGTGTGCTGGTGAAGCTGATCCGTACCCTCAACGACGCCCTGGGGCTGACCAGCATCGTGGTTTCCCACGACGTGGCCGAAACCGCTTCGATCTCGGACTACGTCTACCTGATCTCCAACGGCAAGGTGGTGGGCGAAGGCACCCCGGACGACCTCAAGGGGACCGACTCCCCCTGGGTACGCCAGTTTCTCGAAGGGCTGCCCGACGGCCCGGTGCCGTTCCACTATCCGGCGCCCGACTACCACGAGGACCTGCTGCGATGCTAGGGGCGTTACAACGGCTCGGCGCCACCTCCCTCGGTGCCTTCGCCAAGCTGGGACGGGCCAACCTGTTCTTCCTGCTGGCCCTGACCGGTATCCCCGAAGTCCTGCGCCGGCCGGGGTTGCTGATCCGGCAGATGTATATGGTGGGGGCGCTTAGCATCCTGCTGATTTCGCTGTCCGGCTTCTTCGTCGGCATGGTGCTGGGATTGCAGGGTTACAACGTGCTGTCGGACTTCGGCGCCGAGGAATCCCTGGGGGTCATGGTGGCTGCCTCCCTGGTGCGGGAGCTGGGTCCGGTGGTCACCGCCCTGCTGTTCTCGGGCCGCGCCGGCTCGGCCCTGACGGCGGAAATCGGGCTGATGAAAGCCACCGAACAGCTCTCGGGGATGGAAATGATGGCGGTCGATCCCATGAAGCGGGTCATCACCCCCCGCCTTCTGGCCGGCATCCTGTCGATGCCGCTGCTGGCCGAGCTGTTCACCTACATCGGCATCTACGGCGGCTATCTGGTCGGGGTGCCCATGCTGGGGGTGGACGAGGGTTCGTTCTGGTCGCAGATGCAGGCCACCATCGACTTCCGCGAGGACATCGTCAACAGCGTCATCAAGAGCCTGGTGTTCGGCCTTCTCGTCACCTGGATCGCGGTGTTCGAAGGCTACGACGCCGTCCCCACCTCGGAAGGGGTCAGCCGCGCCACCACCCGCTCGGTGGTCTATTCCGCCTTCGCCGTCCTGGGATCGGACTTCATTTTGACCGCCCTGATGTTTGGAGAATAAGCGTCCATGGAAAAAAGCCGTCTCATCGAAATCTGGGTCGGGATCTTCGTCGCCATCGGCCTGGGAGCCCTGTTCCTGCTGGCGATGGAGGTCAGCAACCTGACCGAGTTCCGCGACCAGAACCAGGGCTATCGCCTCTACGCCCGGTTCCAGAACATCGGCACCCTCAAGGTCAGGGCCCCGGTCAAACTCGCCGGGGTGCCGATCGGACGGGTCTCCCGGATCTCCCTGGACCCGGAGCGGTACGAGGCGGTGGTGGAAATGCGCATCCAGCCGGCGTACAAACTGCCTGACGACAGCATCGCCAGCATCTACACTTCCGGGTTGCTGGGGGAACAATACGTCGGCATCGACGCCGGCGGCAGTCCCGATTACTTCGAAGACGGCGACGAGATCGAGATCACCCAGTCCGCCCTGGTGCTGGAGGAGCTGATCGGCAAGTTTCTGGTGAAATCCTCGGAAAAGAGCGGCACCCAATAATGCCCCCGACCCTGACGGAAACCGCTCCCGGCCGCTTCGAGCTCGCCGGTGAGGTGACCTTCGCCACCGTAACCCGGCTGTGGAAACGCAGCCGGCCCCAGCTGGCGCGCTGCCGCGGCAGCGTGACCCTCGACCTCGGCGGCATCGAACACGCCGACAGCGCCGCCTTCGCCCTGTTGTTGGAATGGCTGCGCCTGGCCCGGCGCCAGGGCTTCGAGCTGCGCCTCGTTCATCCGCCCGAGCGCCTGCGGACCATGGCCCGCGCCTACGACCTCGACGCGATCCTGCCTCTTCATGGATAAGCTGCGTATCCGCGGCGGCACCCCGCTGGAAGGGGAAGTCGCCATCTCCGGCGCCAAAAACGCCGCCCTGCCCATCCTCGCCGCCACCCTGCTGACCGAACACCCGGTCACCCTCAGCAACGTGCCGGACCTGCGGGACATCACCACCCTCATCGCCCTGCTGCAGGGCATGGGGGTGCAGTGCGCGCGCGCCGGCGACACCGTCAGCACCGACGCCGGCCACATCAACCGTCCAGTGGCGCCCTACGAGCTGGTGCGCACCATGCGCGCCTCCATCCTGGTGCTCGGCCCGCTGCTGGCCCGCTGCGGCGAGGCGGTGGTGTCCCTACCCGGCGGCTGCGCCATCGGCGCCCGCCCGGTGGACCTGCACCTGAAGGGATTGACGGCCATGGGCGCTGACATCCGGGTCGAGGGCGGCGACATCCACGCCCGCGCCCCGCGCCTGCGGGGCTGCCGCCTGGTGCTGGACCAGGTCACCGTCACCGGAACCGAAAACCTGCTGATGGCGGCGGTGCTGGCGGAAGGCACCACGGTGATCGAAAACGCCGCCCGCGAACCGGAAGTGACCGACCTGGCCCGTTTCCTGGTCAAACTGGGAGCCCGAATCGACGGCATCGGCACCGACGTTCTCACCATCGAGGGGGTGACCGCCCTGGACGGCCACAGCGTCCACTATCCGGTGCTGCCCGACCGCATCGAAACCGGCACCTACCTGACCGCCGCGGCCATCACCGGCGGCCGCATTCGCACCACCCGTACCGATCCGAAACTGCTGGAGGCGGTGCTGCTGAAACTGGCCGAGGCCGGGGGCCGCATCGAGCTCGGCCCCGACTGGATCGAGCTGGCCATGCCTGGCCGTCCCAAGGCGGTGTCCTTCCACACCGCCCCCTACCCCGGCTTTCCCACCGACATGCAGGCCCAGCTCATGGCCCTCAACTGCATCGCCGAAGGCGTCGGCATCGTCACTGAAACCATCTTTGAGAACCGTTTCATGCACGTGCTGGAACTGCGCCGCCTCGGCGCCCAGATCGCCATCGAGGGGCACACCGCCGTCTGCACCGGCGTCGAGCGCCTCACCGGCGCCCCGGTGATGGCCACCGACCTGCGCGCCTCGGCCAGCCTGGTGCTCGCCGCCCTGGCGGCCGAGGGTGAAACCGTCATCGATCGGATTTATCATATCGACCGCGGTTACGAACGCATCGAAACCAAGCTCGCCCGCCTGGGCGCCGACATTCAACGTATCTAGGACCACCATGCTCACCATCGCTGTCTCCAAAGGCCGCATCTACAAGGAAGCCCTGCCGCTGCTGGCCGCCGCCAGCATCGTCCCGGCCGAGGATCCGGACACCTCGCGCAAGCTGATCCTGCCCACCCACCGCGACGACGTCCGCCTGCTCATCATCCGCGCCACCGACGTGCCCACCTACGTGGAATACGGCGCCGCCGACCTTGGCATCGCCGGCAAGGACGTACTGGTGGAACACGGCGCCGAAGGACTCTACGAACCCTTGGATCTCGGCATCGCCCGCTGCCGCATGATGACCGCCGGGCGCGTCGGGGAAACCTGGAACGGGCGCCGGGTGCGGGTGGCCACCAAGTATGTGCGCACCGCCAAACGCTTCTTCGCCGAACGCGGCATCCAGGCCGAGGTCATCAAGCTCTATGGCTCCATGGAGCTGGCGCCTCTGGTGGGCCTGGCCGAGTGCATCGTCGATCTGGTGGACACCGGCAACACCCTCCGGGCCAACGGCCTGGAACCGCGCGATCTGATCATGGAGATTTCCTCGCGCCTGGTGGTCAACAAGGCGGCGATGAAGATGAAACACGCCGCCATCAAACGCCTGATCGCCGATCTGGAAACCGCCGCCCAACCGCAGGAGGCCGCCTGATGTCCATCCAAATCCCCAGGCTCGACAGCCGCAATCCCGATTTTTCCGCTCAACTGGAACAACTTCTGGCCTGGCACGAGGCATTCGACGACAACGTCCACCGTACCGTGGTGGAAATCCTCAAAAGTGTGCGGCGCGAAGGCGACGCCGCGGTGCTCGACTACACCCGTCGCTTCGATCGCCTGGAAGCGGCCAGCGTGGCGGAACTGGAACTGGACGCCGCCCGCCAGGAACTGGCCCTGGCCACCATTCCCGCCGAACAAAGACAAGCCCTGGAAGCCGCCGCCGCGCGCATCCGCACCTATGCCGAGCACCAGAAGCTGACATCGTGGGAATACCGCGACGAACGGGGCAACCGGTTGGGACAGAAGATCACCCCCCTGGACCGGGTCGGCCTCTACGTTCCCGGCGGCAAGGCCGCCTATCCCTCCTCGGTGCTGATGAACGCCATCCCCGCCCGGGTGGCTGGCGTCGGCGAACTGGTCATGACCGTCCCCACCCCGGACGGCGAAATCAACGACCTGGTGCTGGCGGCGGCCCGCATCGCCGGCGTCGACCGCATCTTCCGCATCGGCGGCGCCCAGGCCGTGGCCGCGCTCGCCTACGGCACCGAAACCATCCCGCAGGTAAACAAGATCGTCGGCCCCGGCAACATCTACGTGGCCACCGCAAAGAAGCTGGTGTTCGGTCAGGTGGGCATCGACATGATCGCCGGTCCCTCGGAAATCCTCATCATCGCCGACGGCAGCACCGATCCCGACTGGATCGCCATGGACCTGTTCTCCCAGGCCGAGCACGATGAGGACGCCCAGGCCATCCTGCTGTGTCCCGATCCGGCCTATCTGGACCGCGTCGCCGCCAGCATCGAAAAGCTGCTGCCGACTCTGGAACGGCGCGAGGTCATCGCCGCCTCGCTGCAGAAGCGCGGAGCATTGATCCAGGTGCAGAATCTGCAGGAAGCCTGCGCCATCGCCAACCGCATCGCCCCCGAGCACCTGGAACTGTCGGTGGCCGAGCCCGAGGCGCTGCTGCTGGAGATCCGCCACGCCGGCGCCGTGTTCATGGGCCCTTACACCGCCGAGGCCCTGGGCGACTACTGCGCCGGTCCCAACCACGTCCTGCCCACTTCCGGTACCGCCCGCTTTTCCTCGCCGCTGGGGGTCTACGACTTCCAGAAGCGCACCTCGGTGATCGAATGCACCGAGGACGGCGCCTCCCCCCTGGCCGAAACCGCCAAAGTGCTGGCCGAGGGGGAAGGACTGACCGCCCACGCCCGTTCCGCCGGCTACCGGATCCGCCATGAGACCTGAAGACTTCTTCCGTCCCGACATCCTGGCGGCCTCCGCCTATCACGTGCCGGACGCCACGGGCTTCATCAAGCTCGACGCCATGGAAAACCCCTACGACTGGCCGCCGGAGATGGTCGAAGCATGGCTCGACCACCTGCGCCGGGCCCACCCCAACCGTTACCCCGATCCCCAGGCCCCGGCCCTGAAACAGGCCCTGCGCCGCCATGCGCAGGTACCGGAGGGCATGGAAATCCTCCTGGGCAACGGCTCCGACGAGATCATCCAGATCCTGCTCATGGCCTTGGTGGGACGGAATCACGCCACCGTGCTGGCGCCCCAGCCCACTTTCGTCATGTATCAGGAAATCGCCCGCTGGCTGAACCTGGACTTCGTCGGCGTCCCCCTGCAGGCGGACTTCGGCCTCGACCGCGCGGCGATGCTGGAGGCCATCGCGCGCCACCGGCCGGAGATCATCTTCCTCGCCTATCCCAACAATCCCACCGGCAACCTGTTCGACGCCGCGCTGATGGAGGAAATCATCCGCCGCACGCCGGGGCTGGTGGTGGTGGACGAAGCCTACGCCCCCTTCGCCCAGGCCACCTTCATGGACCGCCTGGAGACGTTCGACAACCTGCTGGTGATGCGCACCCTGTCGAAGCTGGGGCTGGCCGGGCTGCGCCTGGGATTCCTGACCGGCCGGCCGGAATGGCTGAGACACTTCGACAAGCTGCGCCTGCCCTACAACATCAACATCCTCACCCAGCTCAGCGCCGAGTTCGCCCTCGATCACGCCGAGGTCTTCGAGCGCCAGACCGCCGCCATCCGCGCCGAGCGCGACCGCCTGTTCCAGGCCCTGTCCCTACTGCCCGGCGTGCAAGCCTTCCCGAGCGCGGCCAATTTCATCCTGCTGCAGGTTCCCGGCGCGGGCAAGGTCTTCGAAGCCCTGAAACGCCGCGGTATCCTGGTCAAGAACCTATCACCCGCCGGCGGGCCGCTCAGCGACTGTCTGCGGGTCACGGTGGGAACGCCGGAGGAAAACCAGGCGTTTCTGGACGCCCTGCGCACCGTTCTGTTGCGCCAGATCCCAGCCGACGGTAGCGAGCGGGCATGACCCGCTGGCGCGGTGACGATCCGTCGCCGGAGCTGATTCCCGCTCCCTGCTGCAATTCCGTGAGCAGGGAACGCTTTGAGACCCGGGGTGTGCTGCGGCTGGGCGCAGGCATCCTGTACGGCTGTGACCGGGCGCTACACTGAAACCCATGGGAAAAGACAACCGCACCAGCCTGTCCCAGCGCATCCTCATCGGTTTGCTGCTGGGCATCGTCACCGGTCTGTTCCTAGGGGAGCGGGCCGCACCGCTAAACCTGATCGGGCGGGCCTACATCGGCCTGCTGCAAATGTCCATCCTGCCTTACATGGTGGTTTCGCTGATTGCCGGCATCGGCGGATTGGATTACACCAAGGCCAAGCGCCTGGCCCTGACTGCCGGGATCGTGCTGCTCGGTTCCTGGCTCCTGGCCTTTCTGGTCATCTACGTGATGCCCCTGGCCTTCCCGGATATGCCCGCCGGCACTTTCTACAGCCCCAGCATGGTGGAACAACGCCAGGTCGATTTCATCGATCTCTACATTCCGGTCAACCCGTTCCGTTCCCTGGCCCGCACCATCGTGCCCGCCTCGGCGGTTTTCAGCGTGATCTTCGGTATCGCCCTGATCGGTATCGAGGACAAACACTCTCTCCTGCACCTTCTGGATACCGTCCAGAAGACGCTGACCCGGATCGCCATGATGGTGATCCAGCTCAGCCCCTTCGGCATTTTCGCCATCGCCGCCAATGCCGCCGGCACCTTGTCTTTCGCCGATTTCGGCCGGCTCCAGGTGTATGTGACGGTCTTCATCCTCGCCTCGCTGCTGCTGACCTTTCTGATCCTGCCGGGCCTGACCGCCCTCCTGACTCCGTTTTCCTACCGGGCCATCCTGCGCGCCTGTCGCGCCTCCCTCATCACCGGTTTCGCCACCGGCAATCTGTTCATCGTCCTGCCGATGCTGATCGAACAGGCCAAGGCGTTGTTCCAGAGTCACGGTTCCCTCGACCAGGACAAGGAACGCTTCATCGAAGTTCTGATCCCGACGTCATTCAATTTTCCCAACATCGGCAAACTGATTACCCTGCTGTTCGTACTGTTCGCCGGCTGGTTCAGCGGCACCGAAATCGCCCTGTCCCAGTACCCCGCCTTCTCATTGCTGGGACTGTTCACTCTGTTCGGTGGCGTCGACCTGGCATTGCCGTTCCTGCTCGATCAGATGCGAATCCCCGCGGACCTGTATCAACTTTACCTGGTCACCGGCATCCTCAACGGCTGGTTCGCCACCCTGCTGGCGGTCATGAATCTTTTCACCTTCACGTTGCTGGCCACGGCCGCCGCTACCGGGATGCTGCGTCTTGATTTGCGGAAACTGGGCTATTTCATCGTCGGGATGGCGGTCGTGACGGGGGGTGTCGTCCTGGGTGTCCGCCTGTTTCTGACCGAATTGTTGACCCACGAACAGCAGACGACCACCACATTGCTGCAGTTGAGGATCGAATCGCCAGCACCGGCCCGGGTCATGAAACACATTCCCGCCGTCAAATCCCCGCCACCGCAGCAGTCACGGTTGCAACGGATTCTGCGAACCCGGACCTTGCGGGTAGGTTATCATCCGGGACAGCTTCCTTTCAGTTTCTTCAACGACCAAGGCGAGCTGGCAGGCTACGACATCGCCCTCTGCCACCGCTTCGCCCAGGATCTGAAACTGAAACTGATCTTCGTCCCCTGGACTTACAAAACCCTAGTCACACAACTGCACAATGGCCAGATCGATCTGGCGGTCGGCGGCCTTCTCGTGACTCCGGCACGGCTGCCCAAGCTGCTGTTCTCCACACCCTACATGACCGTCACCCTCGGCGTGCTGCTTCCCGACTACCGACGCCACGATTTCGACACCTGGGAAGCGATCAGCCATGCCGGTCTGCGGCTAGGGATTTCCGGCAAAACCCTAGCCAGCGCCGCGGCCGAATATCTCCCCGGGGCCCATATCGTGAAACTGCCTTCGAACCAAACGTTCTTCCAGCGTAGCGATTTGGACGGACTCATCATCAGCGCCGAAGCCGGATCCGCCTGGACCACGCTGCATCCCGAATACGCGGTGGTGATTCCCGAACCCCACATCGCCACGCCGGTGGCCTTCGCCCTGCCCCGGGGAGACTTGGAATGGCGCACCTTCCTCGACACCTGGATGACATTGGAGAAAACGCTCGGCATTCCCCGGCAACTCTACGACCGCTGGATTCTGGGCAAGGGCGTCAAGGAAACAACCAAACGCTGGTCCATCCTCGACACCCTGCTGGACGACGATGGCGCCTGAGCGCCGCTTCAGGGCAACAGACCCTTGTCCTGCAGATCGTCGATCAAAGCACCGATGAAAGAATCCATCGCGTCCAGCGCTGATTTGGGATCGATGGTCGCTGAACGGGCCGACCACAGTAATTTTTCACTTTCGGCATCGTATAGATTGGTTTCCAACCGCACTACCGTCTGGCGCACGGTATAGCCCGGTTGGTGCACTTCTTCCCAGACGGTGTGGTAATAGCCGTAATAACCCCAGCCATAAGTCCGGGGCACCCTATAGCTCCGGGGCGGATGGCGGATTTCCCGTTCCTCGACACCTTTCAGCGTGACGATCAGCACGCTATCGACACCCAGTCGCCGGACCAGGAACCGCAGGGCCTCGTGGTCACGCCAGTGGGAAACGGTGGCCACCTCATAGCTCGGCATGACTTCGACACCGGCCCGCGCCAGTGCCTTGACCAACTTGTCCTCGAAAATCACCCGACCGGGCTCGTCCGGCACCACTGCGATCACCAACAAATGCCGAATCGGCCGTTTCGTTTCCCCGCTGATCCAACTTTCTACCTGGGTGGCCGTTCCACAACCACCGACGAGCACTACCGCCAGAAACCCTAACCAGAATCGCAACATCGTCATCCCCTTCCGATCAACGAATTTTCATGATGAATAGTACTCCTACGCTGAGCGGCAGATGCTCGGCGGCATCGGTGGCCCCCTCCAGCCGATGTTTGTGACCGCCCACCGGCACCTGGAGCCAGCGTCCCGGGCCCCGCCCTTCCATCAGACTCACCTGTCGTCCCTGGAACGACCGGGTCTGGCCTTGAAAACGGTGGCGATGACGGCGGCTTCCCTGCCGTTTCCCTGCCATCTGCATCCGGGTGGCCCCCAACAGCATCCGATAATTGAGGTCGGGAGTGCCGTCACGACCGTCACAAATCGCCCATCCCTGCGCCTTCAACCACCGTCTCAGGCTGGCATCGTCATGATACTCGGAAGCTCCGGGATCCGGCAGAAAAGCGAGGATCGTCCCTCTGGGAAGCTCGCCCCCACGCACTGGCAGTGACAGGAACAGACCGAGCAGAAACCAGGTAACATGTCGCATGAAAACCCCCAAGACGCAAAAAAACCATGAATACGGACTTTAACAAAATCGCAATCGAAACCGCCATCCGCCTCGGCACGATCACGCTGCTGGCCGCCTGGTGCTTCTTGATCGTCCGTCCTTTCGTCGATGTGGTCATCTGGGGGATCGTCATCGCCGTAAGCCTCCATTCCCCTTTCCGCCTCCTCAACCGCTGGCTGGGAGACCGGCAAGGCTGGACGGCTTTGCTGCTGACGGTTCTGATGCTGACAGGACTGATCCTGCCGATGATCCAGCTGGCGGAAATCGCCGTTCGTAACTTCCAGAGCACCGCCGCCAGCTTGGCCGGCGACATGGTGAGCCTGCCGGAACTGCCATCGCGGATCGCCGACTGGCCTCTGATCGGACGCCCGCTCCAACGGTTCTGGGAACTGCTGGGCCACAATCTGGAGGATACTTTCAGACTCCTTCGTCCCCAGATCCGACAACTGGCCGGCTGGCTGCTGTCGGCGACCGCAGCCACCGGGATGGCGATCCTGCAGTTCGTGTTGGCGATCATCATCGCTGGCCTCCTGTTGGCCAACGCACCGGCGGCGGCACGTACAGCCCGTCGGATCGCCCTCCGCCTGGCAGGCGAGCGGGGACCGGAGCTGGTACGGCTGGCGGAATCCACCATTCGCGGGGTCGCCACCGGGGTCGTCGGTGTGGCGCTGCTTCAGGCGTTGCTGGCCGGCCTGGGATTCGTGGCCGTCGGTCTGCCTGGTGCGGGGCTGCTGGCGGTCCTGTGCCTGTTCCTGGCGGTCATCCAGTTGGGACCGGCGCTGGTGCTGGTGCCTGCAGCGATCTATGTGTTTTCCACCCAAGGTGGGATGGTGGCGACCGCCTTCACGGTCTGGTGCGTGGTGGTCGCCCTGCTCGACAACGTTCTCAAACCCCTGTTGATGGGCCGGGGGGTGGACATCCCCATGCTGGTCATCTTTCTGGGAGCCATCGGCGGGATGATGTTGTCCGGCCTGATAGGCCTGTTCGTGGGAGCCGTGGTACTGGCGCTGGGTTACGAACTGTTCCGTGGCTGGGTCTATCTGGAAGCCTGATCCGCTGCCGTCCAGACGATGCGGTGGCGGGCCGTGACTTCAGCCAGCCAAGCGGGCATCCGCTCCAGCAGCAACGCCCGCCGTACCCGGTCGCCGATGGCGGCGAAAGGCTTTTGTTCACCGGGCTTGCGTTCGATGATGGTGACGAGATGGAACCCCTTCGGGGTTTCGATCACCTCGCTGATCTCGCCATCCTTCAAGGTGGCCAGCGCCGCTTCGATCGCGGGCATGGCGCTGCCTTCCGGCAACCAACCCATGTCGCCGGCGTGTTGCCTGCCGTAAGGGTCGATGCTGTACTGTTTGGCGAGCCGGAACAGGCTCTCGCCTTGCAGAATCCGGCGGCGCAGGGCCCAGGCCGTATCGCGGTCGGCCACCACGATCTGGCCGACGTGGCGCCGCTCCGGCACCCGGCCGATTTCCGGATGACGCTGGTAGTAGTCGCGTAACACGCTCTGGTCGGGAATCCATTCCTTTTCCTTCCGTTCCAAGAGGCGCTGGATCAGGCGTTCCCGCCGGAAGCCGGCCACCTGGGCGGAAACGTCGATCCCCGCCTCCCTGGCGCCCCGGGCCAAAAGCTCGGTTTCGGGCAGATCGCCGTACCGCTGCCGCAGCCGGTCCAGAGTCGTGGCCTTGGCCTGACGGTAGCGGTCGGCGACGTAAACCGAACGGACCGCGGCTAGGGCGTCGAGATCGGTACCCAGGCGGCGGCGCCATTCGGCCTGTTTTGGCGCCGGGATTTCGATCCGGTCGCGCAGGTATTGCAGGTATTTCTGTGCCAGCAGGCCGGTCTCGAATTCGGCCACGTCACGACGCACGGTTTCGTCTTGTTCCAACCCCAGGCGTCTGGCCTCCTGATACAGCACCTCCGCCTGCACCAAGCGCTGCAACAGATCGCGGCGCAGGACGGCCTGTTCGTCGGCGTCGAGGCCGGGATACTGGGTGGCGAAGGGTGAGGAGCGCAGGGTCTGTTCCAGTTGCTCGGAAGTGACCGGTGTCCCGTCGACGGTGACCAGCACCTTGGCCTGCAGCGTCGTACTTGCCAGCAACGCGGCGAAAATCAGGGTTCGCATGGGCATTCTCCGGGAAAAGGGACGCCGGCCGGAAGCCGGCGTCCGGTCAGGATCAACGGGGATTGCGCCCGCCCAGATCGGGAGCGCTGGCGTGCATCCAGGTCACCGCGGCATCGAAGTCCTTGTCGATCTTCTTGCCCTTCCAGGTCTTGCCTTCGGCGATCAGCGGCACGCCGTACCTGTTGGTTTCGTGACAGGCGGCGCATTTGAGCGGCCCGTGGCTGCCGTCCGGATTGTACTGGGGCGCCTGCTTGTAGGTGGTGGTGTCCACCCGCGGCGTCACCGGATACAAGCCGTGGATCGACTGGTGGCACGCCTGGCACGCCAGCCCGGCATGGCCCTTGGAGTAGCGCATCAGACTGTACTTGCCCGGCTGGTTGATGGGATAGGCGATGCCGCCCTGCCCTTCCACGTAAGGCGCCTCATGACAATCGGCGCAGTGGGGCTCGCCCGGCGCCAGCCAGTAGTCGCGTCCGTGATCGGCGGCACGGTAAGGCACGGCGATGGCGTCGTCGGCCCCCTTGGGCAGCTTGAGGGTGTCGGGATCGACCATGGGATCGGCGGACAGGATGGTGACGCTGGGATCGCCGTCCTCGTCCTTGTGGATCAGGGGCTTGCCGCCCTGCATGGCGATTACGGCGATGTCGGCCTCGGTGCGTTCCTTGGCCCAGTTGAGCAGGATGCCGGATTTTGCTGGGTCATCGTGACCGTTCTTGTCCAGCATCACCTTGGGATCGAGATAGCGCTCGATCAGTTCCTTTTCGGTCACGCCGATGGCCAGGGCGATGGCTTCCAGGGACTTGTTGCGCAGGGTTTCCCCTTCCTGGCGGAAGGCGTGAGTGATGTGGTCACGCTGGTACAGCTCCCGCGACAGCTGGTTGTGGCAGTTGGTGCACCACAACCCCTTGCCGTGCTGGCCGTTGCCGATCTTGGAGACGTTGGCCTGCAGCCACTTGCCGATGGCGTTGAGGTGCTCGGGGGTTTCCACGCCGTCCTTGTCCTTGTCGGGGTTGGAGTGAACGTCGCGGCCGGCGAAACAGCCGCCCTTGGTGTCGCGGTTGTCGGCGTTGGCGTAATGGTTGCGGCCGTCGGGGGTGATGGGATAGCCGTCCAGGGAACCGTCCTGGCGGTGGGCCGGATGACAGCCAGCGCAGGTACCGGTGCGGCCCTGGCTGTCGGGCAGCGGGCGGACGGTCTGGTGGGCCCGGTGCAGCGCTTCGCTCAGGGGCGGGATGCGCACGTCGCCGGGCACCTGCTGACCGGTCAGCGCCTCGACCACGCCTTTCGACGCCAGCACGCCGATGACGTTGTCGGCGTGGCATTTCTGGCACAGCACCGGGTCGCGCCCGAGACGGTTGGAAAGCGAGCGGCTGTCGGGATCGTAGTTGGCGGTGAACTTGGTGCCGTGCTTGGCGTCGTGGATCTGCAGGATGGAGATGGAGGTGGCCTTGAGGCCGGCGATGTAGTCGCTGGCCCCCAGCCCCTTCCAGAAGGCGAACTCACGCTTGTAAAGCGTGTAGCGATCGCCGTTGGCGTTCTCGTTGGAATGGCAGTTGGAGCAGTTGGGCACGTCGATGGGGTTGGTGCCGTGGAATTCGATGGGCTTGCCCGTGTGGCTGTCGAGCACCGGCTCGCCGGTCTCGGCGTCCACCATCCGCACCCAAGCCTCCTGGTAGGGGCGGATGTCGCTCTCGACGATGGTGATAGGATTCTTGGTGACGGTGCTGTCCCAGAACGGGGTCAGCGGCAATCCCAGGGCGTCCCAGATGCCGGGATGGGTGAGCATGATGGGGACGTTCTCCAGCACCGGCGACTTGGTGAAGACGATGGTTCCCTCCTCGCCGGTATAGTGCAGGTGGCCGCCTTTCAAGGGACTGGGCACCACCGCCCCTGCCGGACCGTTGTCCACCGGCACCGGAATCTCGATACCGACCCGCTGCTTCTCGCTGTCCTTGCTGGTGTGCTTGGGATTGCTACCCTTCAGGTCTTTGTAAACGTACAAATGAGGCCAGTAGGCATTGGCGACATTCTCGTTGGCCTCGTACTTGCCGTCGCCGTCCACGTCGTAGGGAACGGTCCAGTAGTACAGCTTGGCCCCTTCCGAGTAGGTGTTGTCCACGTGACCGTATTCGAGCTTGAAACGCTTGTCGCCGTCCACCAGGATCATCGGATCCTTGGGATCGGCACCGAGCAGCCTCGGCTTGTCGTGGGGCCCCCGGGCGGTCTTGACCACCTGGCTCTGGATCGAGTTGTAGGGGGGCAGGATGCAGCAGTAGGAAAAGTCGAAGCCGGTGCAATGCATGCCCAGCTCGTAATTGATGGTGATGTTGTAGTCGTTCTTGGGTTTGGTGGGATCGGTGGCGGCCGCCGCCACGCCGGAGAGCAGCAGGACGCCCCACAAAAGAGAATGGCGAATCATGACAAACCTCCTTCACGATGGACCGCCTGCAGCCCTTCCGGCACGGCGGCGGAATGTTATTTTTTCAGGCTTTCGTAGTAGGCGGCGATGTTTTCCATGTCCTCGTCGGAGAGACTGCTCACCATGGCTTTCATGACCGCGTGGTCGCGGGCACCGGTCTTGTAGGCCTTCATCGCCGCCACCAGATACTGGGCGTGCTGGCCGGCGAGATTGGGATAGGCCGGATTGGTGGCGATGCCGTCGGCCCCATGACAGCCGCCGCAGGCAGCCGCCTTGGCCTTGCCGGCGGCGACATCAGCTGCACCGGCGGTGGCGGTGATCCCGGCCAGGGCCACAATCGTCATCAGTTTCTTCATGGCGTCCTCCTTATTTCTTCAGATAGATGGAAGGTCTCATCATAACGCCAGCAATCAGGTTTTTCTAATAGATTTTTCACCCTAACATTTAAGCTGGTCCGCCACCTGGCGGTACCACCACCGATGATGACGACCTGATGATGACGATGGGTTTTCTGATTCATGCTACAGTCATCCGGAACGAGTTACTCTCAATCAAGCGGGATGACTACATTGTAAGGAGCTCGGCGCCTTATTTAAAAATGAAATAATTATATAACTATAAGCTTATATTCATTTATTGAATAAGCAAATTACCAAAACCCGGTCGGTTACGTATGCACCATCTCTCTGGCGATGGCGTAGATTTCCTCGGCGTCCAGCACCAGATCGTTGCGTTCGAACAGTTTGGCGATGCAGGCCCGGTGCACGGCTAGTTTCAGGGCGCCGAAACCGATGGCCCCCCAGCAGATCTTGCCGTGGCGTTCCGTGCCGCGGTCCATCATGTCCACCCCTTCGATGCCCAAAGGCGGGGTGGCGTTGGCGTCGACGAGAACCTCCAGCCGGGACAGATCCCGCCACTGGAATTCCTCCAACAGCCGAACGCCGGCGGCGCCGGTGGCGAACACGATCTGGGCGTCTTCGATGACGGCGGCACGGGCGGCGGCGTCGATGGCCTCCACCGGGGTGATCTCCACCCCGAAACGCCGCCTCATCGCCTCGCAGGCGGCCCGGGCCCGTGCCAGGGAGCGCGAGGTCAGCACCACCTGCGCCCCCTCCTTGGCCAGCAGAGCGGCGGCGCGCTGGCCGACAGGGCCGGTGCCGGCGAGCACCACCGCCTTCTTGCCCCGCACCTCGGTGCTGGCGACGATCCGCGCCACCCCGGCGGCCGCGGTGGTATTGCTGCCGTTGCTGTCGAGCATCACCGACACCCGGAAATTGGCGAAGAACCGGGCCGTGACCGCCGCCAGCAGCGCCTCGCCGGCCTGGAGGTCGCTGCCGCCGATGAAGATGGCGGTGTTCTTCTTGTCCTTGGGGGCGCGGGTGAAGATGGTGCCGTCCACCAAAGGGCCCACGTTGTCCGGCGTCAGGTTGGCATGACCGATGACGTGGTCGGCGCCGCCATCGTAGGCGACCACGGTATCGAAAGAGGCCGGATGGCTGTCGGTATCGAACTGGAACAGGAGTTTCTTCACCGCCTACACCTTGGAAGTCCTAAGAAAACAATCGATCGATTATAATAGCGGGCCGATTCCGCCACCAGGGTTCCACCATGCTCAAAGACCAATCCCTCGATACTTTCCTCGACCGGCTGGCCAGCGCCGACCCCACCCCCGGCGGCGGCAGCGCGGCGGCGGTGATGGGAGCGATGGGCGCGGCGCTGGCCGGCATGGTCGCCAGCCTCACCGTGGGCAAGCCCCGCTATCGGGCGGTGGAGGCCGAAATGCAGGCCCTGCAGGCACAAGCCGCGGAACTGCGCCAGCGGCTGCTGGCCGCCATCGAGGCGGATGTGGCTGCCTTCGACCGGGTCATGGCCGCCTACCGTCTTCCCAAGGACGATCCGAACCGCAGCGAGGCGATCCAAGCCGCCCTCAAGGGCGCCACCGACGTGCCCCTCGCCTGCGCCCGGCTGTGTGTGGCGGTCATCGATCTCTGCCATGAGGCAGCGGCAAAAGGCAATCCCAACGTGCTGTCCGATGCCGGCGTCGGGGTGCTGGCGGCCCAGGCGGCGCTCAAGAGCTGCGCCATCAACGTGACCGTCAACCTCAACGCCATCCGCGATCCGGCCTTCGTGGCCGAGCGCCGCGAAGAACTGGAAGCCCTGCTCGCCGGCAAGGACCGGGAAGTCGAGCAGCTGTACAACCACATTCTGGCCAAGCTATGAAGCCTCTGCGTCTGTCCGCCTATCTCCTCGGTATCGTGCTGAGCCTGGGAGCGGCCTGGCTGCTGTTTCCCGGCAACGCCACCCAGGCCGGTCTCGAAGCGCCGCCGACGATGAAATGGGTGCCCTCGATCTCCGAGACCGAACCACTTTGCAGTTTCACCCATCCCGAATGGCGCCAGGCCCAGACCATCGAAGACGTCGAGATCGACGAGGACCCCCAGTGTAAGCCGGACAACCCCTACCTGATCGCCAGCGTGGTCAAAGGCACCAACAACGTCACCATGCCCACCCTGATGAAGACCCGTCTGGCAGCCGATGCGGTGGTGAAGGAAAACGACCGCGACGGTGACGGCGACCCCGACGTCATCCACATCCACCTGGAGGTGGGGGAACTGAACGGCAGCACCCCCGACGGCGACTTCCTCATCCCCGGCTACCGCATCGCCCCGGGCCTGACCCCGGGCATCTGGGTGTTCGTGCCCAAGATGCGCGGCATGGCCACCGTCGATGCCGTCAACCTCGACGCCACCCCCCTGCTGCGCGCCCCCTCGCCGCCGATCCGGGTGGAACAGGGCGACACCGTCTATCTCACCCTGGAGAACACCCATTATCTGCCCCACACCATTCATCTGCACGGCGTCGATCATCCCTACCTCAAACCCAACGGCGAGGGCAACGACGGCGTCCCCATCACCAGCGAGCAGATGCTGATGCCGGGCGAGCGCCGCACTTATCAGATCCAGCCACGCCAACCCGGCACCATGCTCTACCACTGCCACGTACAGACCGACAAGCACATGCTCATGGGGCTGCAGGGGCTGTTCATCGTCGAGGAGAACCGCCCGGACAACTGGTTACAGACCTTCAACGTCGGCGCCGGCAAGGTCCGCCATCCCTCGCAGGCGGTGCGGAAAAAATACGCCCAGGAATACGACCTCCACTACCAGACGCTGGACAAGGAACGCTACCGGCCCATCCAGCAATACAACGATCCGCGCCTGGTGGCCAAGGCCATGAACCGGGATTACGACATCACCGACGCCGACGAGGATTTCTTCCTGGTCAACGGCCGGTCCTTTCCCTACACCCTGCGCGACAGCCTGATCGTGGTGGAACCGGATCAGCAAGTGCTGCTGCGGGTGGTCAACGGCCACCCGCACACCCTGGGGCTGCACCTCCACGGCCACAAAACCACCGCCGTCGCCGTCGATGGCGTTCCCCTGAAACGACCGATCACCCGCGACGTCCAGGATCTGGCCCCGGCCCAGCGCCTCGACCTAGTGCTCGACACCCACGACGACGGCCTGCACAGCTTCGGCCAGGGCGCCTGGCTGATGCACGACCATGCGGAAAAGAGCGTCACCTCCGATGGCGTCGGCCCCGGCGGCGACATCAGCCTCGTCGTCTACCGCCGCTTCCTGGACGAAAACGGTCTCCCCAAGCTGCAGGGCATGGATCTGGTGCCGTTCTTCAACCGCTGGTTCTACCAGAAGCAGGTGCCGGTCTGGGCCCGCAGCAAGGACTGGGAAATCTACAGCGATCCGGCGCCCCTGCCGCCCGATCCGGTGCGGGTGCTGCTGGCGGGCCTGAGCCTGGGGCTGGCGTTGGGATTGGCCTTCTTCGCTTGGCGGGAATGGAGGAAAGCGTCATGATCCAGGTATTGCAATGCCGTGGGTGGGCAAGGCGGGGCCGTTCTCCGGGACGCCGTGAATCCATCCCTGGAGGCTTGAAACCCGGCCGTCCAGGCCGGGTACACCCTGCGAACGGCCCCGCCTTGCCCAGCCTTGCCGTCGTCTTGCTTCTCCTGTTCTCCCTCACCGGCCCGGCCCATGCCGGCCACCGCATGGACATGGACAGCATGGTGATGAACGAGAACCCGACCCGCCTGCCCCAGGGCTGTGCCCAGATCTCCGAGGACGTCAAGATCACCGTCCACGCCGGGCGCAAATACGCCAAAAAGTTCTCCGGGCTGGTGTTCGCCTACGACCGGCAGAGCTGGGAGGTGCCACCCTGCGCCCGCCTCACCGTGCGCTTCGTCAACGAAGACAACATCCGCCACCAGTTCATGGTCCACGGCCTGCCGCAGGACCTCTACCCCATGGGCATGTTCACCATCGAGGTCTCCGGTCCCGGCGAAGAAACCGCCAGTTTCATTCTGCCGCCCTACAAAAAGACCTATCTGGTCCACTGCGACATCGCCCAGCACACCGAACACGGCATGAAGGCCCAGATCAAAGTGGCCGGCGGCGACCGCGACCTGGCCAGCCTGCCGGGGCTGACCAAACCGGTCCGCCCGGACCGTTATCCCACCCGCTGGACCGGCGGGCGCATCGTCTTCCTCGCGCTGGCATTGGCCGGCGGCATCCTGCTGGTGTGGGCCGGGCGCTGGATACTCCGGAGTCTGGCGGAAGATTGAGGGATGATGACAACGCTGGGTAAATTAATGGAATCTGGTATGATCATCAAAATTTTCCATTAAGCATCATAGCATGTGGGCCTTTCTGCACCGACTCGCCTCCCCCCGGCATTTCTATCATCTGACCGGCCGTTGGATTCCCTGGCTCGGCGGGGCCACGCTCCTTTGCATGGCGGCCGGCCTGTATCTGGGGCTGTGGGTCGCCCCGCCCGACTACCAGCAGGGCGACAGCTTCCGCATCATGTACGTGCACGTACCGGCAGCGTGGCTGTCGCTGTTCATCTACGTCTTCATGGCGGTGGCCGGGGGCATCGGGCTGATCTGGAACATGAAGATGGCCGACGTGATGGCGGTGTGCTCGGCCCCCGTCGGTGCGTCCTTCACCTTTCTGGCACTGGCCACCGGTTCCATCTGGGGCAAGCCCATGTGGGGCACCTGGTGGGTGTGGGACGCGCGACTGACCTCTGAGCTGATCCTGCTGTTCCTGTATCTGGGCTACATCGCCCTCCAGAGCGCCATCGAGGATCCGCGCACCGCCGCCCGCGCCGGGGCGATCCTGGCCATCGTCGGCAGCGTCAACATCCCGATCATCCATTACTCGGTGGAATGGTGGAACACCCTGCACCAGGGGCCGACGGTGACCCGCTTCGACAAGCCGGCGATCCACCCTAGCATGCTGTGGCCGCTTTTGCTGATGGCCTTCGCTTTCCAGCTGTATTTCTTCACCGTGCTGCTGCTGCGAGCCCGCAGCGAAATCCTCTGGCGCGAGCGCCGCAGCCGCTGGGTGCGGGAACTGCTAGCGCGCGAACGAATCGAACCGGTATCCGATTCCGAGGAGATCGCCTCATGACCTGGCAGGAATTCATCCACATGGGCGGTTACGGCGCCTACGTCTGGAGCGCCTACGCCCTGACCGCCGTGGTGCTGATCTGGAACCTGATCGTTCCTTTGCGCCGCCGCCGGGAGGTGCTGGCGCGGCTTCGGCGCTGGTACGACCAGGAGACCGGCCGATGACCCCGCGCCAGCGCCGCATGCTCTGGGTCACGGTCATCGTGCTCGGCGTCAGCATCGCCACCTTCCTGGCCCTTGCAGCGTTTCAGAAGAACCTGCTCTACTTCTACACCCCCTCGCAGATCGCCGCCGGCGAGGCGCCGACGAACTACGCCTTCCGGGTCGGCGGCCTGGTGAAGGAGGGCAGCGTCCACCGCGACCCGGACAGCCTGGCGGTGCGCTTCACCCTCACCGACGGCGCCGCCGAGGTGACGGTGTTCTACGAGGGCATCCTGCCGGACCTGTTCCGCGAGGGCCAGGGCATCATCGCCATCGGCCAACTGCAGCAAGACGGCCTGTTCAAGGCCACCCAGGTGCTGGCCAAGCATGATGAGAATTACATGCCGCCGGAAGTGGCCGATGCCCTGAAGAAATCCGGCAAGCTGCCGCCGGTGGACGATTTCGAGGGAACGAGCCGATGACTGCGGAACTGGGCCAGCTGGCCTTGATCTTCGCCTTGCTGATGGCCGTGGTGCAGGCGACCTTCCCCCTCGCCGGCACCGCCCTGCGGCTGCCGGCCTGGGTGGCGGTGGCCAAACCGGCCGCCCGCGCCCAGGCGCTGTTTTTGGCGGTGTCGTTCTATTGTCTGGTGCAGAGCTTCGTGGTCAACGACTTCTCGGTCCGCTACGTGGCCGAGCATTCCAACTCCGCCCTGCCTCTGTTCTACCGCATCGCCGCCGCCTGGGGCGCTCACGAGGGCTCGGTGCTGCTGTGGGCCCTGATTCTGGGGCTGTGGACCTTCGCGGTCAGCATTTTCAACCGCGGCCTGTCGGATCTGTTCGTGGCCCGGGTTCTCGGCGTCCTGGGACTGATCAGCGTCGGCATCCTCGCCTTCATCCTGTTCACCTCCAACCCTTTCGAACGGCTGACCCCGGCACCCCTCGACGGCAACGACCTCAACCCGCTGCTGCAGGACTTCGGCCTCGCTGTCCACCCGCCGATGCTGTATATGGGCTACGTCGGCCTGGCGGTGCCGTTCGCCTTCGCCATCGCCGCCCTGCTGTCCGGCTCCCTGGACATCGCTTGGGCCCGCTGGTCCCGCCCCTGGACCCTGGTGGCCTGGGCCTTCCTGACCCTGGGCATCACCCTGGGCTCGTGGTGGGCCTACTACGAGCTGGGCTGGGGCGGCTGGTGGTTCTGGGATCCGGTGGAGAACGCCTCCTTCATGCCCTGGCTCATGGCCACCGCCCTGATCCATTCCCTGGCGGTGACGGAAAAACGTGGAGCCTTCAAATCCTGGACCGTATTGCTAGCGATTTTCGCCTTTTCCCTGAGCCTCCTGGGGATGTTCCTGGTACGCTCCGGGGTGCTGGTGTCGGTGCACGCCTTCGCCAACGATCCCGAACGCGGCCTGTTCATCCTGGTGTTCCTGGGGCTGGTGATCGGCAGCTCCCTGCTGCTTTACGCCCTCAGGGCCCCGGCGGTGAAGGACCACGCCCGCTTCCACTGGTTCTCGCGCGAAGCCCTGCTGCTGGTCAACAACGTGCTGCTGGTGGTGGCCGCCGCCAGCGTCTTGCTGGGCACCCTCTACCCTCTGGTGCTCGACGCCCTGGGGCTGGGCAAGATTTCCGTCGGCCCCCCCTATTTCAGCAGCGTGTTCACGCCGGTGACCGCACCGCTGTTCCTGCTCGCCGGCATCGGCCCCCTGGTGGCCTGGCGCCAGGGAGACCCGGCGAAGCTGTGGCGGCAGGTGCGCTGGCTGATCCCGGCCACTCTGACCGCGGCCATCGTCGTCAGTGCCCTGTGGTTCGATCCCAAGGACATCGTCACCCTCGCCTTCCTCGCCACCGCCTTCTGGCTCGGTACCACTTCGCTGCTGCCCCTGTGGCAGCGGCTGCGTCACCGTAAGGGGCTGCGGGGGTTGCGCCAGCCTGCCGGCTTCTACGGCATGACTCTGGCCCACTTCGGCCTGGCGGTGTTTCTGATCGGCGTCGGCATTTCCAACCACTACAGCATCGAACGCACCGTGCGCCTGACGCCGGGGGAAACCGCCGAGCTGGGGGGATACCGTTTCACTTTCAAAGGGATACGGGCGTTCGACGGTCCCAACTACGGCGCCGACGAAGGCATCTTCGAGGTTTTCCGGGACGGGGAACGGATCGCCCGCCTCACCCCCCAGAAACGCTTCTACCGGGTGCAGCGCAACGTCATGACCGAGGCCGCCATCGATCCGGACCTGCGCCGTGATCTCTACGTCGCCCTGGGCGAACCGCTGGAAGGAGACGCCTGGAGCGTGCGCCTGTATGTCAAGCCGGCGGTGCGCTGGATCTGGCTCGGCGGCCTGCTGATGATGGCCGGCGGCCTGCTGGCGGCGGCCGACCGCCGTTACCGCAGCGTCAAGGTGACCGCCCAGACCACCGCCGCCGTCAACGCCACGGTTTAGCCATGCTCAAGTATCTGTTGCCCCTGGGACTGTTCGTCGGCCTGCTGATTCTGCTGGGGGTCGGCCTGACCCTCAATCCCCGGGAGGTCCCCTCCCCCCTGATCGGCAAACCGGCGCCGCAGTTCAACCTGCCCCGTCTCGACGATCCCCAGGCGAGCTTCGACAGCGCCCGGTTCCAAGGCAAGGTCAGCCTGTTCAACGTCTGGGCCTCGTGGTGCGTGGCCTGCCGCCAGGAGCACGCCTTCTTGATGCAGCTGGCCCGCCAGGGGGTGACGATCTACGGTCTCGACTACAAGGACACCCGCGAGGCCGGTCTGCAGTGGATCGAACGCCTGGGAAACCCGTACCAAGCCGTCGCCTTCGACGCCGCCGGCAAGGTGGCCATCGACTGGGGCGTCTACGGCGTCCCGGAAACCTTCGTCATCGACAAGCAGGGCGTCATCCGCTACAAGCACATCGGCCCCATCACCCCCAGGGACTGGGAGGAGAAACTGGGGCCGCTGGTGGCCTATTTGGAGAAACAGTCATGAAAGCCCTGATCGCCGCCCTGTGGTTGACGCTGGCCCTGCCGGCACTGGCCGGCATCGAAGTGCGCCAGTTTCCCAATCCGGCCCTGGAAAGCCGCTACCAGAACCTGATCGAACAGTTGCGCTGTCTGGTGTGCCAGAACCAGTCCCTGGCCGACTCCAACGCCGATCTGGCCGAAGACCTGCGATCCGAGGTCTATGCCATGCTGCTGGCGGGCAAGAGCGATGCCGAGATCGTCGATTTCCTGGTGCAGCGCTACGGCGATTTCGTGCTCTACAAGCCGCCGGTGAAAAAGACCACCGCCCTGCTCTGGTTCGGCCCCTTCGCCGCCCTGGCCGCAGGCGGCCTGCTGCTGTGGCGCATCGGCCGGACCCGCCGCCCCGAAGCGCCGACGGCCCTGACCCCCGCCGAACGGGAACGCCTGCAACGATTGCTCAAGGACGAGGAAAAATCCTCATGATCGTCTTCTGGCTCATCGCCGCCGCGCTGATTCTGGCGGCCTACCTGCTGTTCTGGTGGACCCTGCGCCGCCCGCCGCGCCTGGACACGCGAATCGACCTTCAGGCCAACCTGGCCGCCCACCGCCAGCGGCGGCGGGAACTGGAACAGGAACGGGCCGAAGGCAAGATCGACCAGGCTCAGTACGAACAGCTGCTGGCGGAACTGGACCGTGATCTCCTCGATCTGAGCGCAAAGCGCGACGGCGGGGAAACCCGCCCGCCCTACCAGGGCATTGTGCCGCTGTTCCTGGCGCTGGGTCTGATCCCCCTGGCGGCGATGATGCTGTATTTCAGCCTCGGCCGCCCGGATCTGCTCAATCCTCGCACCACACCCCAGGCACAGAAGAACGCCCCCCCTTCGCTGGAAGAGGCGATCGCCAAGATCGAACGTCGCCTCCAGGACAATCCGAACGATCTGGAAGGCTGGGTGCTGCTGGCCCGCTCCTACCAGGCCACCGGCCGGATCGACAAGGCCTTGGACGCCTACCGCAAGGCGTTGCAACTGGCGCCGGACGACCCCGATCTGGAAGTCCGCTACGCCGAAGCCCTGGCCCAGTCCAAAGGGGGAGACCTGAGCGGCGAACCGCTGGCCATCGTCCGTAAGGTCCTCGAAACCCGGCCGGATCACCCCTACGCCCTGTGGCTGGCCGGCATGGCCGCCCTCCACGACGGTGACCGCGACAGCGCCCAGCGGTATTGGAACCAGCTGCTGGCACAAATGCCTCCCGGCAGCAAACCGTATCGCCAGTTGACGACGATGATGCAAAAGGCCGGGCTGCAGGTGCCGCAGTCCACCGCGCCGCAACCGGCGGCCGACGGCGCTTCGGTCCAGGTGACAGTGCGCCTTTCCCCTGAACTGGCCGCCCGGGCCAAACCCGACGATCCGGTCTACGTCTTCGCCAAAGCCGCCTCCGGGCCGCCCATGCCGTTGGCCATCGTCCGCAAGCAGGTCAAAGACTTGCCGCTCACCGTCACCCTGGACGACTCGATGGCGATGATGCCGCAGCTGAAACTGTCGCACTTCCCGAAGGTGATCGTCGGCGCCCGGGTGGCCAAATCCGGCAACGCCCAGGGGGCTCCCGGCGACCTGGAGGGGCAAAGCGATCCCGTGGCGGTTTCCGGCCATCCCCGCATCGAACTGGTGATCGACCAGGTCCGCAGCTGACCGGAGGCCGCGTTTGCGGCATACTAGAAAGCCGCATCCCCACGTCGGAGGACGATCCCATGGTCGCCAATCTCCATGACACCCCAACACCCCGTCACTGGACCTACCGCGATTATCTGGCCCTGGACGACGGCAGGCGTTACGAGATCATCGAAGGAGAATTGCGTGACATGACACCGGCCCCATCCGTGTCTCATCAAAGTTGCTCGCGCAATCTGGAATTCCTGTTTCTGGAATACGTGCGCCAGCGGCAATGGGGGTTCGTCTATGACGCCCCCATCGATGTCATCCTCAGCGAGGACAACGTGGTGCAACCTGACATCGTCCTGGTGGCCAAGGAACACGAAGACCGAATCCAGGATCGGGGCATCTTCGGCGCTCCCGACCTGGTGGTGGAAATCGTCTCTCCCACCTCGGTCCGCTACGACTATGTGACCAAACAGACGCTGTACCGGCGCTTTGCGATTCCCGAATTCTGGCTTGCCGATCCTGCCAACCGCAGTCTCACCTTGCTGGGGCTGAAAGACAGCCAATACACACCTGTCAGCTTCGCCAGCGGGACGGGCGCCGTCCAGTCCTGTCTGTTGGAAGGTTTCCAGGTCGAACTGGCCACCGTGTTCACGGAGCGCTGAAGCATGATCGCACTCCAGGCTCACGACGCCCTGCTGATCGTCGATGTGCAACGGGACTTCCTTCCCGGCGGCGCCCTGCCGGTGCCGAAGGGGGACGAAGTGGTACCGGTGCTCAACCGCTACATCGAGCGCTTCACCCGGCGGGGACTTCCCGTCTTCGCCACCCGCGACTGGCACCCACCGAACCACTGTTCCTTCCGCGATCAGGGAGGCCCTTGGCCACCCCACTGCGTCGCCGGCACGGAAGGGGCGGAATTTGCCGACGGTCTCCGGCTGCCGAAGGACACGATCATCGTTTCCAAGGCCACCGCGCCGGAGCGGGAAGCCTATTCCGGATTCGAAGGCACCGATCTGGCCGCGAGGCTGAAAGACCGCGGTATCCGCCGCCTGTTCGTCGGGGGCCTGGCCACCGACTACTGCGTCCTCAACACCGTGCGCGACGCCATCCGTCACGGCTTCGAGGTCTTCCTGCTCACCGACGCCATCCGTGCCGTCAACGTCCACCCGGAGGACGAGCGCAAGGCCCTGGAAGAAATGCGCCGTTTCGGCGCCCGCTTCGTCACCCTCGAGGATTTGTCGTGAACGCATCGGTCCTGCTCACCGATCTCTACCAGCTCACCATGCTCCAAGGTTACTGGCACGAGCGCATGGCCGAAACCGCGGTGTTCGAGCTGTTCGTGCGCAAATTGCCGCCCCGGCGGAATTTCCTCGTCGCCGCCGGTCTGGAACAGGCCCTCGACTACCTGGAGAACCTGCGTTTCACCGCCGCCGAACTCGACTACCTGCAGCGGACCGGCTTCTTCGACGACGGCTTCCTCGCCACCCTGGAAAACTTCCGCTTCGAAGGCGACGTGGACGCGATGCCGGAAGGCACGGTCTTCTTCCCCGACGAGCCGATCCTGCGGGTCACCGCCCCCCTGCCCCAGGCCCAACTGGTGGAAACCCGTCTCATCAATCTGCTCCAGTTCCAGACCCTGATCGCCTCCAAGGCCGTCCGTTGCGTCCTCGCCGCTCCCGGCAAACGCCTGGTGGACTTCGGCCTGCGCCGGGCCCACGGCAGCGAGGCCGGCCTGTTGGCGGCCCGGGCCGCCTATCTGGCCGGTTTCATCGGCACTTCCAACGTCCTCGCCGGCCAGCGCTTCGACATCCCCATCTTCGGCACCATGGCCCATTCCTATATCATGGCCCACGACGACGAACTGACCGCTTTCCGCGGCTTCGCCCGCTCGCAGCCCCACAACGTCGTCCTCCTCATCGACACCTACGACACCCTCAAGGCCGTGGACAAGATCGTCGCCCTGGCCCGGGAGCTGGCTGAAGACGACATCCGGATCAAGGCGGTGCGGATCGACAGCGGCGATTTAGGAGAACTGGCCCGCCAGGTGCGCGCCAGGCTGGACGCCGCCGGCTGGTCCGAGATCGGCATCTTCGCCAGCGGTGATCTGGACGAGTACCGCCTCGCCGAACTGCGCGCCGCCCCCATCGATGGCTTCGGCATCGGCACCAGGCTGACCACATCCAGCGACGCACCTTATCTCAACTGCGCCTACAAGCTGCAGGAATACGCCGGCATCCCCCGGCGCAAGGTCTCGAAGGGCAAGCAAACCTGGCCCGGCGCCAAGCAGGTCTATCGCCACTACGACCCTGCCGGGCGCTTCGACCACGACGTCCTCACCACTGCCGACGACCACCTCGAAGGGCAGGCGCTGCTGCAACCGGTGATGCGGCAGGGAAAACGCCTACAGCCGCCGGAATCGCTGACCGGCATCCGTGACCGGATCGTCGCCCAGCTGGAACGCCTGCCGGAAGCACTTAAAAACATCGACAGCAGCGCTACTTACCCGGTGGAAATCTCCCCGGCCCTGCGGCGACTCACCGAGGAAACCGACCGCTGTCTGGGGCTGGCATGAGCCAGGTCTTCACCGTCCGCGAGCCGGCCGAGGCGGAATACGAAATCAAACGCTCGCGCTTCATCGCCGTCATCGCCCCTACGGCCGACGGCACCGAGCTGGAAGCCTTCCTGACCGGCCTGGCCCGGCGCCATCCCCAGGCCAGCCATCTAACCTACGCCTGGCGCATCGAAACGCCCCAGGGACTGCGCGAACGTGCCTTCGACGCCGGCGAACCCTCCGGCACTGCCGGTCGCCCCATCCTCACTCATCTGCAAGGCAGGCAGCTGGTCAACGTCTGCCTGGCGGTGATCCGTTATTTCGGCGGCATCAAGCTCGGCGCCGGGGGCCTGGCCCGGGCTTACGGCCACGCGGCCAAGCAGGTATTGGAACAGGCCCGCATCGTCCCTCACGTCATCTACCGGCGGGTGGAGGCGGAAGTCGATTACGCCCGTTTCCAGAATCTGGAGCGCCAGCTGGCACCGCTCGGCGCCCGGATTCTCGATGCGGACTACGGGCCCCGGGTCAAGGTCATCCTCGAAGTGCCGGAAGACAATCTCGGGGAACTCGAGCGCCTGTTGGCGTCTCATTGAACGCGACAACGCCTGTTGGTTTTTCCCTTCAAAGACCCCATTTTTACCAGGGTGGCCCACCGCCCACACGACGACCAACCAAGAGGGATTTCGATGCAACGATCCGACCCGCTCGAATGGATGTGGCTGCAAGCCATCGAAATGCTGGAAAAGGCCGAGCGCTTCAACCGGCTGTTGTTTCAGGTCCAGCGCTCCGGAGCCCGGTTGCCGGCCTGGGAGCCCCCGGTGGACATCGTCGAAACCTTCGATGTGCTCCACATCAACGTGGTGCTCCCCGGCGTCCCTGCCGAGGAGGTGGAAGTGCTGCTGGAAGGCGGCATGGTACGGATCAGCGGCCACCGGCCACCACCGGTGACCCCCGACACCCTGCAAATTCACCGGCTGGAGATTCCCTACGGCCGCTTCGAACGCCGCATTCATCTGCCGCCCGGGCGCTACGAGCTGGCCGAATCCAGCTTTCGCCACGGCTGCCTGAGGCTCGGATTCCGTAAACTGACGTAAGGAATACGCTTATGAGCGAAACGCAGAACCAGAACACCGAAAAAGCCCCGCTCCAACTGCCCGAGGGTACCGTTCCCATCATTCCGGTGCGCAACGTGGTGCTGTTTCCCGGGGTCATCATCCCGTTGAGCATCGGCCGCGACCGATCCATCGCCGCGGCCCAGCAGGCGCTCAAGGCGGAACAGCCGGTGGGGCTGCTGCTGCAGAAGGACCCCGGCATCGACAACCCGATGCCCAGCGACCTGTATCCCGTCGGCACCACCGCCACCATCCTGCGTTACGTCACCGGCCCCGACGGCACCCACCACATCGTGGTGCAGGGGGAGGAACGCTTCCGGGTCAAGGAATTCAAGGAGGGCTACCCCTTCCTGGTGGCAGAAATCGAACCGATCGCGTCCACGGAGGCGGAGGAAAGCCAGCGGCCGGAGGTGGAGGCGCGCATGGTGCGCCTCAAGGAGCTGATCGGCGAACTGCTGGAACTGATGCCCCAGGCGCCCTCGGAGCTGGTCAACGCGGTCCAGCAGATCACCGACCCGGCGATGCTGGCGGACATGATCGCCGCCTTCATCGACATCGAAGCCGAAGAAAAGCAAAAGCTGCTGGAGACCCTCGACGTCGCCGAGCGCCTCGACAAGCTCCTCGACCACGTCGCGCACCGTCTGGAGGTGTTGAAGCTGTCGAAGGAGATTTCCGAGCGCACCAAAAAGACCATGGACGAGCGCCAGCGCGAATATCTGCTGCGCGAACAGCTCAAGACCATCCAGAAGGAACTGGGCGAGGAGGAGGAAGGCGCCGACATCGAGGAATTGCGCCAAGCCATCGAAGAGGCCGGCATGCCCGAAGAGGTCAAGGAACACGCCCTCAAGGAGCTCAAGCGCCTGGAGCGGATGCACGAATCCCAGGCCGAATACGGCATGCTGCGCACCTATCTGGAGTGGCTCATCGAGCTGCCATGGTCGAAGGAGACCGAGGAGAAGCTCGACATCGAGGAAGCCCGGCGCATCCTCGACGAGGACCATCACGACCTGGAGAAGGTCAAACGCCGCATCCTCGAATATCTGGCGGTGCGCAAGCTCAATCCCCAGGGCAAGGGGCCGATCCTGTGCTTCGTGGGCCCTCCGGGCGTCGGCAAGACTTCCCTGGGCCAGTCCATCGCCAAGGCCACCGGGCGCAAGTTCGTGCGCGTCGCCCTGGGGGGCGTCCACGACGAGGCCGAAATCCGCGGCCACCGCCGCACCTACATCGGCGCCATGCCCGGCAAGATCATCCAGGCGATCCGCAAGGCCGGCGCCAGGAACTGCGTGATGATGCTCGACGAGATCGACAAGCTCGGCATGGGAGCCTTCCACGGCGATCCGGCCGCCGCCCTGCTCGAGGTGCTCGATCCCGAGCAGAACGCCAGCTTCGTGGACAACTACCTGGGCGTGCCCTTCGACCTCAGCAAGGTGATGTTCATCTGCACCGCCAACGTGCTCGACACCATCCCGCGGCCGCTGCTCGACCGCATGGAGCTCATCGAGATTCCGGGCTACACCGAAACCGACAAGCTCCACATCGCCCGCCGCTACCTGGTCAGACGCCAGCTGGAGGCCTGCGGGCTGAAGCCGGAGCAAGTGGAAATCACCGCCGAGGCCATCCGCGCCATCATCCGCCATTACACCCGCGAGGCCGGGGTGCGCAATCTGGAGCGGGAGATCGGCGCGGTGTTCCGCTGGGCCGCGGTGCAGATCGCCGAGGGCAAGGCGGACCACATCCGCATCGATGCCGACGACATCCAGAAGATCCTCGGACCGCCCCGTTACGAGAACGAGGTGGCGATGCGCACCAGCGTGCCGGGGGTGGCCACCGGCCTGGCCTGGACTCCGGTCGGCGGTGACATCCTCTTCATCGAAGCCACCAAAACCCCGGGCAACGGCAAGCTGATCCTCACCGGCCACCTGGGCGACGTGATGAAGGAAAGCGCCCAGGCCGCCCTGACCCTGGTCAAGGCCCGCAGCGACAGGCTGGGGATCGACCCCAAGGTGTTCGGTGAATGCGACGTCCACGTCCACGTTCCCGCCGGCGCCACGCCCAAGGACGGCCCCAGCGCGGGGGTGGCGATCTTCGTCGCCCTGGTTTCGCTGTTCACCGACAAGCCGGTGCGTCCGGACGTGGCCATGACCGGCGAAATCAGCCTGCGCGGACTGGTGCTGCCGGTGGGCGGCATCAAGGAGAAGGTGCTGGCGGCGCTGCAGGCCGGCATCGAAACCGTGATGCTGCCGGCCCGCAACAAGAAAGAGTGGGAGGACATCCCCGAGGAAGCACAGGAGAAACTGCGCTTCGTCTGGCTGGAGAACGTCGATCAGGCCATCGCCGAGGCCATCGGGCCCGAGGTGCTGAAGCCGTAGCGATTGAAATTGCGCCGAGGATGAGGCGTTTGGCCCATCCTCGGTGCATAGCGTTTATGTCCTGCCCGCCAAGAGCAATCCCCGCAGCAGACCCAGCTGATGCTTGACGATGGCGGCATTCACCGGCCCCATCCGCAGCAGTTGCTTCTGCGCCGGACTTAAGCCTTCCAGCTTTGGGTCAGCGAACTTGTACATCACCGAAGGCTTGACCAGCCGGATCTCGCCGCGTGGCTGAGGCGTCTGCAGCAGATGCTCGGCGGCCTTCAGCAGGGTATCTTCGAAACGGCTGCCCGGAGGCGCGAATTCGGCATAGACCCGGTCCACCAGCGGCTTGGCGAGCTGGTACAGGCGCCACAGCAGATCCATGTCGAAAGCTTCCACGGCGGCCGCCAGCAAATCGTAACGGTGATAGCCGGCCGGATCGATCACATATTGCCCGTCACCCGTTTCCCGGGCGCGGAAAGGTTCTTCGGGCGCCCAGAAGGCGAAAGCCTTGCGCGGCACCTTGCCTTGGGAGACTTCGCTGACCAGCAGCACCGCCTTGCGCAGCAGGTCGTTGGTTTCCGCCAGCCACTGATGGAACCGGGGATTGCGGTTGACCTTGGGAAGTTCGGTTCTGAGCCAGGCGTCGCTGGCCTCGATCGCCGTCGGCGGCGGGGAGAATTCCACCGTGGTGTCGGCGCGGGCGACGAACTCGTCGGCGCCCTCATCCCCGCTGGCTTCTTCCTGCGGCGTCTGATCCGGGGACTCCGCTCCGGGCGCCGCAGGATATTGCTTGATCGCCGCTCCTTCTTCCTCTTCCAGCACCGCCGCCTGTTTGAGCTGATAGGCCCGCCACAGCACGTAACCCGTGCCGGCGATCAAGGCGATCATGACCAGGGACCAGAGGATGCGGCGCAGGGGGGAGGGTGTCAGGTCGATCTTGGATGGATCGGTCATGGCGAATCCTGGGAAGGAATGGGAGAAAACAGGAGGGAAATGGTAGGCGCGGGCAGGATTGAACTGCCGACCCCTGCCGTGTGAAGGCAGTGCTCTCCCACTGAGCTACGCGCCTGAGGTGCAGGTTATTTTATGGATTTTTTCGTCCTATGCAAGCGCTATTTCAAAACGGCGGCCTTCCCTGGCCACCGCCGCCCCTCAGCCGGCGCCTTCCTCCTGCTTCTCGTCCGGTTCGCGGGTGTCCATGTTCAAGGGCACGTAGGCCGGGCACCAACGCAGCACCGCAGTGGCGATGGGGATCAGGCCGAGTATCCCCCACCACTGCTTGAAATACAGACCGGCACCGGCGATGGCCACGCCGGCGATGATGCGGATCAGCCGGTCCTTGCGGCCGACATTGGGTTGCAGTTTCAACATGGTTCACCTCCTCTTCCGTCGTCTATGCTTGTTTTTGTCCCAGGGCCTCCTGCAACAGGGCGTTGAAGCGCCGCACGAAGGCCGCGGGATCTTCGAGCTGGCCGCCTTCGGCCAGCACCGCCTGATCGTACAGCAAATGGCTCAGATCGTCGAAACGTTTTGAGTCGCGCTCATCCCGCAGGCGTTCGACCAGTGGGTGTTTGGGATTGATCTCCAGAATCGGCTTGGAGCTCCCGGGCACCAACTGCCCCGAAGCCTTCAGGATGCTTTCCATCCGCCGGCTCAGCCCGTAGGCATCCAACACCAGACAGGCGGGCGAGTCGGTCAGGCGCCGGCTGAGCTTGACGTCGGCCACCCGCCCGGCCAGGGCCTTGCGGATTTTGTCCAGGGCGTCCTGAAACGCCTGGGCCACCATTTCCTGAGCCTTTTTCTCGTTGTCGTCGGCCAGCCGCCCCAGATCCAGCTCGCCCTTGGCCACCGACTGCAGCGGTTTGCCCTCGAACTCGGTCAGATGGGCCACCAGCCACTCGTCCACCGGCTCCCACAGCAGCAGTACCTCGATGCCCTTGTGGCGGAACACTTCCAGATGGGGGCTGTTTCTGGCCGCCTGCTCGTTCTCCGCCACCAAGTAGTAGATCTTTTCCTGGCCCTCCTTCATCCGCGCCACGTAGTCGGCCAGGGAAATTTCTCCGCCCTCGTCCCGGGTGGAGGCGAAGCGCAGCAGCCTGGCGATGCGGTCGCGGTGCTTCGGGTCCTCGATGACCCCCTCTTTCAGCACGGTGCCGAACTGCTCCCAGAAGGTACGGTACTTGTCCGGCTCGTTCTTGGCCAGATCCTCCAAAAGCCCCAGGACCTTCTTCACCGCCCCGGCGCGGATCCGCTCCAGGGCCCGGTTCTCCTGCAGGATCTCGCGGGAAACGTTGAGGGGCAGGCTGTCGGAATCGATGATGCCGCGGACGAAACGCAGGTAGCGCGGCATCAGCTTGGGATCTTCCATGATGAAAACCCGGCGCACGTACAGCTTCACCCCGTGGGCGGGCTCGCGGTCCCACAGGTCGAAAGGGGCGCGCCTGGGAAGGTAAAGCAGCAGGGTGTATTCGTCGCTGGCGCCTTCCACCCGGCTGTGGAGCCAGGCCAACGGCCCTTCGAAATCGTGGGCCACGTGCTTGTAGAATTCCTCGTACTCGTCCGGGCGGATCTCGTCGCGGGGGCGAGTCCACAGCGCCGAGGCCTTGTTGACCACCTCCTCGCCATCGCCGTTTTCCTTCTTCATGACGATGGGGATGGGGATGTGGTCGGAGAACTTGCGGATCAGCTGGCGCAGGCGCACCGGATCGAGAAACTCGTCCTCCCCCTCGCGCAGGTGCAGGGTCACCGCCGTTCCCCTCCGCGGCCGGGTGACGGTGGCGATCCGGTATTCCCCCTGGCCGTCGGATTCCCAGCGCACCCCCTCCTCCGCCGGCACCCCGGCCTTGCGGGTCTCCAGGGTCACCCGGTCGGCGACGATGAAGGCGGAGTAGAACCCGACCCCGAACTGGCCGATGAGCTGGCTGTCCTTGGCCTGGTCGCCGGTGAGCGACTCCAGGAACTTGCGGGTGCCGGAACGGGCAATGGTGCCGATGTGGTCGATGACCTCCTGACGGGTCATGCCGATGCCATTGTCGCGCACCGTCAGGGTGCGGGCGTTCTTGTCGACGTCGATCCAGATCTTCAGGTCGCTGTCGCCCTCGTACAGCCCTTCGTCGCCCAAAGCCAGGAAGCGCAGCTTTTCGGCCGCATCGGCGGCGTTGGAAATCAGCTCGCGCAGAAAGACTTCCTTATTGCTGTACAGGGAATGGATCATCAGGTCCAGAACCTGACGGGCTTCGGCCTGAAAGCCAATGGTTTCCGGATTCTGCAGGGTTTCGCTCATGATTCTGTCCGTTTCCTCCACAGTCGAACGACAACGGCCCGCATGCGGGCCGTCGCTTTCCTATGGGGACGTTTTGGGAGATTTCAAGCGATGAAACGACTACGCCCGGATGCCGGCTCCCGTCCAAGCAGCACCTCCTTGCGGCGCTGCTCGGCCAGATAGCGGCGGCGGTCGGCCCACATCAGATAGATGAAGGCGCCGATCAGGGCGACGAACAGCCACCAGCGCAGCCAGAACAGCACGTGCATGACCTTGAGGACTTCCGGATGGGTGGCGGCATAGGTGTTGAAAGCCTCGAAGAACTCGTACATCGGTCTTACCTCTGGAAAGGTCAACACCGGCACTGTACGCCTGCGGTTTTTCCAAGTCAACTGCTTGATCGGACAACAGCTTTTCCCGTAAAGTTTCAAATTTTGAACGATAAGGAAAGGTCATGGCGCGGGAACAGTGGAAGAGCGAATGGGGCTTTCTGATGGCGGCGGTAGGATCGGCCATCGGCCTGGGCAACATCTGGCGCTTCAGCTATCTGGCTTACGAGCACGGCGGCGGCGCCTTCCTGATTCCCTACCTCACCGCGCTGCTGACCGCCGGCATCCCACTGCTGATCCTGGAATACGCCATCGGCCACGAGCGCATCGGCTCGGCTCCCCTGGCCTACGCCAAGATCGGCCGGCGCTGGGAATGGCTCGGTTGGTGGGCGGTATGCCTGACCCTGTTCGGCATCATGCTGTACTATAGCGTGGTGATCGCCTGGTGTCTGGATTATTTCTTCTACAGTTTCCGTCTCGCCTGGGGGGACAATCCCAACGCCTTTTTCTTCAAACGCTTCCTACAGGTGTCCGACTCTCCTGCGGACCTGGGCGAGATCCGCACCCCCATCCTCTACGGCCTGATCGCCGTCTGGTTCTCAAGCTGGTGGATCGTCTATCGGGGCGTGCAACGGGGCATCGAACTGGCCAGCAAGATCCTCATGCCCACCCTGCTGGGGCTGACCGCCGTCCTGGTGTTCTGGTCCCTGACCCTGGACGGGGCCCTGACCGGCCTGAAAGCCTACGTCACCCCCGACTTTTCCAAGCTCGCCAACCCCAAGGTGTGGATCGACGCCTACAGCCAGATCTTCTTCACCCTGAGCCTGGGCTTCGGCATCATGATCGCCTATGCCAGCTACCTGCCCGACAAGGCCGAGATCACCGGCAACGCCCTGCTGACCGCCTTCATCAACTGCGGCTACTCCCTGTTCGCCGGCATCGCCGTGTTCGCCGTGCTCGGCTTCATGGCCAGCGCCGAGGGCAAACCACTCGCCGAGGTGGTGACCAAGAGCATCGGCCTGGCCTTCGTCGCCTATCCCAAGGCGATGTCGCTGATGCCCGGCGGCAACCTGTTCGGGGCGGTGTTCTTCCTGTGTCTGGTGGTGGCGGGGCTGTCGTCGGCGGTGTCGATCATCGAGGCCTTCATTTCCGCGGTGGCGGACAAGTTCGGCGCCCCGCGGGGGCCACTGGTGACCGTCGTCTGTATCCTCGGCTTCCTCGGCTCCATCGTCTTTGCCACCCGCGCCGGCCTGCTGTGGCTCGACATCGTCGATCATTTCCTGACCCACTACGGTCTGGTACTGGTAGGGGTGCTGGAGTGCCTCGTCATCGGCTGGTGCTTCCGGCTGCCGCTGCTGCGCGAGCACGTCAACCGGATCTCCTCGGTCCACCTCGGGGCTTACTGGGACGGGCTGATCAAGTTCTTCGTCCCCCTGGTGCTGCTGGTGATTCTCGCCGGCGATCTGTATCAGGACATCACCGAACCTTACGGCGGCTATTCCTGGGTGGCGCTGATCCTCATCGGCCGCGACTGGCTGCTGGCGAACCTGGCCCTGGCCTTCGTCCTCGCCAACCGTCCCTGGCGCACCGAAAATCACCGCCGCCCCGGCCGGAGGCTGGCATGAGCCACCCGGCCTTCGAACTTGAACCGGACCTGATCTACCTCAACCACGCCGGCGTGGGACCTTGGCCGCGCGCTACGAAACAAGCCGTCAGCACCTTCGCGGCCGAAAATGCTCGTTGGGGAGCGGTGGACTATCCCCGCTGGCTGGCGGTGGAAAAGCGCCTCAGGAAACGGATCCGGGCGCTTCTCAACGCCCCCTCCAGCGACGACATCGCCCTGGTGAAAAACACCTCCGAGGCCATTTCCTTCGTCGCCATGGGACTGGACTGGCATGACGGCGACAACGTGGTCACCAGCAACGAGGAATTTCCCTCCAACCGCATCCCCTGGGAGGCGCTGCGGGATCGGGGGGTGGAACTGCGCCAGGCCGATCTTGCCGCCGGCAAACCTGCGGAGGACGCCCTGTTCGACTTGGTGGACCGCCGCACCCGCCTGATCACCGTCAGCTCGGTGCAGTACGCCACGGGGCGGCGCATGGATCTGGAACGCATCGGCGAATTCTGCCGCCGGCGCGGCCTCCTGTTCTGCGTCGACGCCATCCAGAGCCTGGGCGCCCTGCGGGCGGACGTCCAGGCCTGGCAGGCCGATTTCGTCATGGCCGACGGCCACAAATGGCTGCTGGCTCCGGAAGGGCTGGGGCTGTTCTATACCACGCCCAAAGCCCGTGACCGCCTGCAACTGCTGGAATACGGCTGGCACATGGTGGAACACGCCGGCGACTACGACCGCCGCGACTGGCAGCCGGCCACAAGCGCCCGCCGTTTCGAATGCGGCAGCCCCAACATGCTCGGTATCTTCGGCCTGGAGGCCAGCCTGGCGCTGCTGCAGGAAACCGGCATGGAAACGGTGGAACGCCAGGTGCTGGCCAACGCCGCCTGGCTGATCGAACGCATCCAGGCCGACCCGGATCTGGAACTGCTCACCCCGCCGGACCGCCACGCCGGCATCGTCACCTTCTGCCCCCGGCGGGACGATCCGGCGCAGCTTTTCGAACAGTTGCGCCGCCAGAAGGTGATCTGCGCCCTGCGGGGCGGGGGCATCCGTTTCTCGCCGCATTTTCACAACGACACGGCCCAGCTGGACCAGGCGCTAATACAGGTCAGGCGTGGGTTGCAAGGCAATGGTGTCAGCGGGTGAGCTGACCCACCTGCCAAGCTTGCATTACCCCTGGCGATGGGATAGTTTTGCATCATGGGCTAGGGGTGCACCGCTCGGGCCCGGGAGCGGTGCTGAGAGAGACCCTTCGAACCTGATTCCGGTTAATACCGGCGTAGGGAAGCCCGGGTCTGTCCCTGCGCCTCCCGCTGTGGAGAGACCCATGAACGCGATTCCCGAACAGTTCCTGCAGAACGTCCAGGCCAAGAAGGCCGCCATCAAGCCCTTCCCCGCCTCCACCAAGATCTACCTCGAGGGCAGCCGTCCGGATATCCGGGTACCGCTGCGCCGCATCGATCAGTCCCCGACCCAGACCAGTCAGGGGCCGGTGGCGAATCCGCCAGTGTACGTCTACGACACCTCCGGCCCCTACACCGATCCTGAAGTCGAGGTCGATCTGACCAAAGGACTGCCGCCGCTTCGGGCCCGCTGGATCGAGGAACGCGGCGACACCGAAGCGCTGCCGAAACTCACCTCGGAATACGGCCGCAAGCGCCTCGACGATCCGGCCACCGCCCACCTGCGCTTTCCCGATCCGCGCCGCCCGCGCCGCGCCAAACGCGGGGCCAACGTCACCCAACTGCATTACGCCCGCCGCGGCATCATCACCCCGGAGATGGAATTCATCGCCCTGCGCGAGAACCAGAACCTCCAGGCCATGAAGGAAGCCTACGGCCAGCGCATCCACCCGGGCCAGCCCTTGGGCGCCCACCTGCCGGAGGAAATCACCCCGGAATTCGTGCGCCAGGAAGTGGCCGCAGGGCGCGCCATCATCCCCGCCAACGTCAACCACCCCGAATCGGAGCCGATGATCATCGGCCGCAACTTCCTGGTCAAGGTCAACGCCAACCTGGGCAACTCGCCGGTGGTGTCCGACATCGAGGAGGAAGTGGAGAAAATGCTGTGGGCGATCCGCTGGGGCGCCGACACGGTGATGGACCTGTCCACCGGCAAGCACATCCACGAAACCCGTGAGTGGATCCTCCGCAACTCGCCGGTTCCCGTCGGCACCGTCCCCATTTACCAGGCCCTGGAGAAGGTGGACGGCAAGGCCGAAGAGCTGACCTGGGAAATCTTCCGCGACACCCTGATCGAACAGGCCGAACAGGGGGTGGACTACTTCACCATCCACGCCGGCGTGCGCCTGGCCTACATTCCGCTGACCGCCAATCGGGTCACCGGCATCGTTTCCCGCGGCGGCTCGATCATGGCCAAGTGGTGCCTGGCCCACCACAAGGAAAGCTTCCTCTACACCCACTTCGAGGAAATCTGCGAGATCATGAAGGCGTACGATGTGGCCTTCTCCCTCGGTGACGGCCTGCGCCCCGGCTCCATCGCCGACGCCAACGACGAGGCCCAGTTCGCCGAGCTCAAAACCCTGGGGGAACTGACCCGGATCGCCTGGAAGCACGACGTCCAGGTGATGATAGAGGGGCCCGGCCACGTGCCCCTGCACCTGGTGAAAGAGAACGTGGACAAGGAACTGGCCGAATGTTACGAGGCCCCCTTCTACACCCTGGGGCCGCTGGTGACCGACATCGCTCCCGGCTACGACCACATCACCTCCGCCATCGGTGCCACCAACATCGGCTGGTACGGCACCGCCATGCTCTGCTACGTCACCCCCAAGGAGCACCTGGGGCTGCCGGACAAGGAGGACGTGCGCGAAGGCATCGTCACCTACAAGATCGCCGCCCACGCCGCCGATCTGGCCAAGGGGCATCCTGCGGCCCAGTACCGCGACAACGCCCTGTCCAAGGCCCGCTTCGAGTTCCGCTGGCTGGACCAGTTCAACCTCAGCCTCGACCCGGAAAAGGCCCAGGAATTCCACGACGAAACCCTGCCCCAACAGTCGGCCAAGGTGGCCCACTTCTGCTCCATGTGCGGGCCGCACTTCTGCTCCATGAAAATCAGCCAGGAAGTGCGCGACTACGCCGAACAGGAGATCGAAATCGGGATGAAGGAGAAATCCAAGGAATTTCTGCAGCAGGGAGCGGAGATTTACCGCAAATTGTAATGCGGCTTTCAGGCAATCTGGGGGAACCGAACCTCCCTGTTCGGCTCACATACGGCACGTAAGACCTTCAGTCCCACCCCATAGGACCGTCACCCCAGCGCCGGGGAAGATAGCCGTCGGTCAGGGTCTTGAGAAAGGCGACGATATCGTCGATCTCCTGATCGGTGAGCCCCAGGTTGCCTAATTCCTCCCTGTTCATGGTTTCCGGGACTTCCGGTGGTCCCCAGCGGTCCGGATGCAGATCGCGCGTATTGTAGAACTGGACGACCTGACGCAGCGTGGTGAAGATACCGTTGTGCATGTAGGGTCCGGTAATGGCCACGTTGCGCAGTGAGGGAACCTTGAACTTGCCATCCTCCTCTGCAGGATCGGACGCCCCTTCCGGCAGAGACCCGTGACGCTCCATCCAGGCACGCAGGGTATCACCCAGGCCCAGATCCACTTGGTGTACCGCATCACCCACGATCGTCGGGTCGTTCTCGTAGAAAGGATTGCCCGGATTGCGCGGTACACCGAGATTGTCATAGCTGAAATCGGTAAAGAGCGGCGGGTTGCCATCCTCGTCCGGCGCACTCGGATGGCAGGCGGCGCAATTGCCTTTCTTGGGATCGTTGAAGAGCGCCAGGCCACGCAGCTCCTGTTCGCTCAACTCGGCTTCTCCATGCAGCCAGGCATCGTACTTCGAAGTGAAAGGGGAAAAGAAGCGGGTGCGCTCGAAGCGGGCGATCGCGCTTGCCACGTACTCGAACAACTGGGCATCGTCATCCAGCGCCCCAGGCCCATAGACTATTTCGAACAGCAGCGCATAGGGCGCCCGACGCACCTTCTCGACCAACGTGGCGACATCCGGGTTGTTCATTTCCAACGGATTCAGGAAGGGCTGCTTGGCCTGTTCTTCCAGCGTCGCAGCTCTGCCATCGAGGAACTGACCGCCGAACCACAGCCCTTCCTCGGGATCGAAATGGAACGCCGGACTGAAGGCGGCATAGGCCGCCTGCGGGGTGTTGCGCAGGCCAAAGCGGTCCGGAAGCACCCCCTCGGAGGTGGGAACGCCCTTGTCCGGATCCGTGAAGGCATGGTCAGGATCATGGCAGCTGGCGCAAGACTGTCCCGCAGGTTCCGACAGGCGGGTATCGAAAAAAAGCGCTCTGCCCAGATGGGCTTCCAAACGCTCTTTGTACATGGAACGATGCGTATGATCCAACTTGGACGCCAGAGTCTGGGTTGGGATGCCCCAGATCGGTAAGGTGCAGAAGGAGGCGGCAACGAGCGTGCGAACGACTGAGACAGGCAAGGGCAGGCGAGACATATCGACCTCTCTATTGTTGATTGTTAATAATAATGATTATCATTATATATCTCTGCTGCGCAGTTGCAATAGTCGAGAGGAATACGGATGAAAACCAAGCCTTCCCTGGCAATGGCCACCCCTTAAGAGACTCAGAAATCCCCCCAGCACAACTGTACCGCCGTCAGCGCCGCCACGGCGGCAGTCTCCACCCGCAGAATCCGCGGTCCCAGGGCTGCCGGGGCGAAACCGGCCGCCCTGGCGCGATCCAGTTCCTCGGATGTCAGCCCGCCTTCCGGACCGATCAGCAGGCTCAATTCCGCGTCCGGGGCAGGCAAGGCGGCAAGGGGACGACCGTCCGGGTCGAGCACCAGCCCCCGGCGGCCCGGCAGCCAGTCGGCCAGGGCCTGAGGCGTCAGCGTCTCCGGAACGCGATTGCGACCGCACTGCTCGCAGGCGGCGACGGCGATGGCCTGCCAGTGGCGGCGCTTGTGTTCGGACCTGTCGCCTTCGAGACGGACGTTACAGCGCGCGGTCAGCAGCGGGGTGATGGCCGCCACCCCCAGCTCCACCGCCTTCTGCACCGCCCAGTCCATGCGCTCGCCCTTGGCGATGGCAAGCCCCAGATGGATCTTCAGGGGAGATTCGGCCTCCCGCTCGTGCCAGGGACCGATGCGAAGGCGTACCGCCTTGCGGTCGAGGGCGAGAACTTCGGCCTCGAATTCGCCGCCCTCGCCGTTGAAGACCACGAGGGCGGCCCCGGGGCGCAGGCGCAGCACGGTACGCAGGTAGCGGGCCCGATCGTCCGTGACGGCGATCTCGCTGTCAGACCGAAGCGGGCGGGGAAGATAGAGACGGGGACGGCGCACTCAATCAGGCCAGACCCAGATTACGGCAGATGGTCAGGGTTGGTTCGGCCCGGTTCATGGTGTAGAAGTGCAGGCCGGGCACGCCCCCTTCGATGAGGCGCTGGCACAGTTCGGTCACCACTTCGATGCCGAAGGCGCGGATTGCCGCCAGATTACCGTCGAAGGCCTCCAGACGTTTGCGCATCCAACGCGGGATCTCGGCACCGCACAGATCGGAAAAGCGCGCCAGCTGGGCGTAATTGGTCACCGGCATGATGCCGGGGACGATGGGAATGGCCACCCCCAGGTCGCGGCAGTCGGCGACGAAATGGAAGTAGGCGTCGGCGTTGTAGAAGTACTGGGTGATGGCCCCGTCGGCCCCGGCCTCGACCTTGGTGACGAAGTGCTGCAGGTCGTCCGGGTAGCTGGGCGCCTGGGGATGGGTTTCCGGATAGGCGGCCACCTCCAGGTGGAAATGGTCGCCGGTTTCGGCACGGATGAAGGTCACCAGATCGCTGGCGTAGCGGAAATCGCCATCGGCGTGCATCCCCGAGGGTAGATCGCCGCGCAGGGCGACGAGGCGGCGGATGCCCCGGTCGCGGTAGTGGTCCAACAGGGCGCGGATCTCGGCTTTGGTCGAGCCGATGCACGACAGGTGGGGCGCTGCCTCGACCCCGGTTTCGCGCTGGATCTCTAGCACGGTTTCGAAGGTCTTGTCGCGGGTGCTGCCCCCGGCGCCGTAGGTAACCGAGAAATAGGCCGGACCGAGAGCGGCCAGTTGTCGGTAGGCGTCACGCAGCTGGGCGGCCATCTCCGCTGAACGGGGCGGAAAGAATTCGAAACTCAGGGCGATGGAACGGCTCACGCAACTTCCTGATCGTTTACGACGTCAATACCGATAATGATCCGGCTTGTACGGCCCGTCCACCGGCACGCCGATGTAGGCGGCCTGGGCCTCCGTCAGCCGGGTCAGTTTGGCGCCCAGTTTGGGCAGGTGCAGGCGCGCTACTTTCTCGTCGAGGATCTTGGGCAACACATAGACTTTGTTCTCGTACTTGCCCGGATTGTTCCACAGTTCGATCTGGGCCAACACCTGATTGCAGAAGGAGTTGGACATCACGAAGCTGGGGTGGCCGGTGGCGCATCCCAGATTCACCAACCGTCCCTCGGCGAGCAGGATGATGCGCTTGCCGTCGGGGAAGATGACGTGGTCCACCTGGGGCTTGATGTTCTCCCATTCATACTGCCTTAGGCTGGCGACGTCGATCTCGTTGTCGAAGTGGCCGATGTTGCAGACGATGGCGTTGTTCTTCATCGCCTGCATGTGCGCATGGGTGATGACGTGGTAGTTGCCGGTTGCGGTGACGAAGATGTCGGCCACTGGCGCGGCGTCCTCCATGGTGACCACCCGGTAACCCTCCATCGCCGCCTGCAGGGCGCAGATGGGGTCGATTTCGGTGACCCAGACGGTGGCCCCCTGACCGCGCAGAGACTGGGCGCAGCCCTTGCCCACGTCGCCGTAACCGAGAACCACGGCGATCTTGCCGGCGATCATCACGTCGGTGGCGCGCTTGATGCCGTCGAGCAGGGACTCGCGGCAGCCATAGAGGTTGTCGAACTTGGACTTGGTCACCGAGTCGTTGACGTTGAAGGCCGGGCACTTGAGCGTGCCTTCCTTCATCATTTCGTACAGACGGTGGACGCCGGTGGTCGTCTCCTCGGAAACGCCGCGGATGTCCTCCAAAAGCTCGGGGTATTTCTCGTGCACCACCTGGGTCAGGTCGCCACCGTCGTCGAGCAGCATGTTGGGGCGCCAGCCGCCCGGCCCGAACAGGGTCTGGTCGATGCACCACCAGTATTCCTCCTCGGTTTCCCCCTTCCAGGCGAACACCGGGATGCCGGCGGCGGCGATGGCGGCGGCGGCGTGATCCTGGGTGGAGAAGATGTTGCAGGAGGACCAGCGCACCTCGGCGCCTAGTTCCACGAGCGTCTCGATCAGCACCGCGGTCTGGATGGTCATGTGCAGGCAGCCGGCGATGCGGGCGCCTTTCAGGGGCTTCTGGTCGCGGTACTCCTCGCGCAGAGCCATCAGACCGGGCATTTCGGTCTCGGCGATGCGGATCTCCTTGCGGCCCCAGTCGGCCAGGGAGATGTCGGCGACTTTGTAATCCGGTTGCAGGTTGGCAGCGGGCTGGTTCATGGTGATTTCCTCAAGAAGCAGGTTCAGGAACGGGGCGGCAGACCGGCGGCGTCGCGCAAAGCCTCGGCCTTGTCGGTGCGCTCCCAGGTGAATTCGGACTCGCTGCGACCGAAGTGGCCGTAGGCGGCGGTCTTGCGGTAGATCGGCCTGAGCAGATCAAGCTCCTCGATCAGGCCGCGCGGGCGCAGATCGAAGTGTTCGCGCACGATCTCCACCATGCGGGATTCAGCGATCTTGCCGGTACCGAAGGTTTCGATGGTGATCGAGGTCGGCTCGGCCACGCCGATGGCGTAGGAAACCTGGATCTCGCAGCGCTCGGCAAGTCCGGCGGCGACGATGTTCTTGGCCACGTAGCGGCCCATGTAGGCGGCGGAGCGGTCCACCTTGGTGGGGTCCTTGCCGCTGAAGCAGCCGCCGCCGTGGCGGGCCATGCCGCCGTAGGTGTCGACGATGATCTTGCGTCCCGTGAGGCCGCAGTCCCCCACGGGTCCGCCGATGACGAACTGGCCGGTGGGGTTGACGTAGAACCGGGTGTCCTTGTGGATCCATTCCCGCGGGAGGACCTTGAGGATGATTTCGTCGATCACCGCCTCGCGGATGGCACTCTGAGGGATGTCGGGCGCGTGCTGGGTGGACAGCACGATGGCGTCGGCAGCCACCGGGCGGTTGTCCTCGTAGCGCAGGGTGACCTGGCTCTTGGCGTCGGGACGCAGCCACGGCAGTACCTTGGCCTTGCGCAGCTCCGCCTGACGCTGCACCAGTCGGTGAGCGTAATAGATCGGGGCGGGCATCAGGACTTCGGTTTCGTCGCAGGCGTAGCCGAACATCAGCCCCTGGTCGCCGGCGCCCAGATCCTTGTTTTCGGCCTCGTCCACCCCCATGGCGATGTCGGGCGACTGCTTGCCGATGGCCTGGAGCACCGCGCACGACTGCCAGTCGAAGCCGATGGCCGGATCGTCGTAGCCGATGTCGCGCACCACCTCGCGCACCAGCTGCTCGGCATCGACCCAGGCGCTGGTGGTGATCTCCCCGGCCAGCAGCACCATGCCGGTCTTGACCAGGGTCTCGCAGGCCACCCGCCCCTTGGGATCCTGAGCCAGGATGGCGTCGAGCATGGCATCGGAGATCTGATCGGCGATCTTGTCCGGATGCCCTTCGGAAACCGATTCGGAGGTAAAAATGAAGTCTTGGCTCACCCTGAAAAACCTCTTGTCATTGAGCTTGGAAATCGGCGAAATGCGCAATCCGCGCCAAATCGCGTTATTCTAACTGAAATGTAGCAGCAATCGGGAAATCCGGGGTGAGAATTCCTCATCGTCGGCTGAACGGGATTCATGACGGATTCATCCCGATGCTGCCATGATTCGACCCATTCCAACGACATCGCCAAGGAGAACGCCATGAACAAAAAACTCGTACTCATTCCCGGCCTGATGCTGCTGGCCGGCTGCACCACCAATCCTTACACCGGCGAACCCCAGGTCAGCAAGACCGTCATCGGCACCCTGGGAGGCGCGGCAGCCGGCGCGGCCCTAGGGGCGGCCGGCGGCGCCATCGCCGGCAACCCTGGAAAAGGCGCCGCCATCGGCGCCGGGGTCGGCGCCCTTGCAGGGATGGGCGTCGGCGCCTACATGGACCGCCAGGAAGCCATCCTGCGCCAAAAACTGGCCGGCACCGGGGTACGGCTGGTGCGCGAAGGCAACAACCTGCGTCTGATCATGCCAGGCAACATCACCTTCGCCACCAATTCTTCCGAAATCGCCCCGCAGTTCTATTCCACCCTCAACGCCATCGCCCTGGTACTGAAGGAATATCCGGAAACCCTGATTGAAATCACCGGTCATACCGATTCCACCGGCAGCGAGGAATACAACCTGCAACTGTCCCAACGCCGGGCCCAGGCGGTGGCCCAGTACCTCATCGCCCAGGGGATCGCCCCCAACCGCATCATCGCCCGCGGCATGGGGGAAAGCATGCCCATCGCCGACAATTCGACCCCCCAGGGGCGGGCCATGAACCGGCGGGTGGAGATCCGCATCCGGCCGATGCAGCGCTGAAGACAGGCACCCGGCAGCTCACACGATTGTCATCTGCCGGGGATGAACTGATTGTCAAGCCGATTGCTTTCGAACCATCATGGCAAACGTCGCTATTCTGATCGTCGAGGACGAAACGCCCATCCGCGAAATGCTGCGGATGGTCCTCAGACAGGCCGGCTTCGAGGTCCAGGAAGCCCCCGACACCCGCCAAGCGAACCGTCAATTGTCCCGGAAACGTCCGGATCTGATTCTGCTCGACTGGATGCTTCCCGGCCAGAGCGGTATCGACTGGGCCCGGCGGCTGCGCCGTGACGCCGATTTCAGCGACCTGCCCATCATCCTGCTGACCGCCCGCGGCGAGGAGGAGGACAAGATCGCCGGCCTCGACTGCGCCGACGACTACGTCACCAAACCCTTCTCCCCGCGGGAACTGATCGCCCGCATCAACGCCGTGCTGCGCCGCTTCGGCAAGGGGGAGAAACCCGGCATCCTCCATGTCGGTGGCATCACCCTCAACCCTGAAGAACACCAGGTGGAGATCGACCGCCGCCCGGTCGATCTCAGCCCCACCGAATACCGCCTGCTGGAATTCTTCCTCACCCATCCCGACAAGGTCTACAGCCGTCCTCAGCTGCTCGACCGGGTCTGGGGACGGGAGGCCTATATCGAGGAACGCACCGTGGACGTCCATATCCGCCGCTTGCGCAAGATCTTGGCGGAATTCGGCCGCGATGCTATGATCCAGACGGTCCGCGGTTTCGGCTACCGCTTCACGGCACAGCCTTAAGCTCACTTGAACGCCCTGCTCTGGCGCACGGAAGGCCCGATCGTTTTCTGGGGATTGCTGGCGGCGCTGCTGGTCGGCTGGCTCGAGCAGCGTCTCTTCCTCACCCTGGCGGTCTTCTTGCTTCTCTACCTGGGCCGTCATCTGTACTATGCCGCCCAGCTGCTGGCCTGGCTGAACGACCGCAAGACCGAACTTCCCGACGGCAACGGCGTCTGGAGCGAAATCTTCCACCGGCAACGGTTGCTGCAACGCCGCCACCAGCGACGCAAGCGCCGCCTGGGGAAAATGCTCAAACGCTTTCGCCAAGCCACCGAGGCGTTACCGGACGCCACCGTGGTGCTGGACGAAGACTTCATCATCGAATGGTTCAACCCCGTCGCCGCCCAATTGTTGGATCTGAGGCGCCGGGACATCGGCATCCGAATCGACGCGCTGCTGCGTTCACCGCGGTTCATCGACCACCTTGAGGCCCGCCGTTTCGACCGGCCGGTCACCCTGCCTGCACCCGGCGACGAACGCCTGCAACTGGAGATCCGCATCGTTCCCTATACCGCCGATCACTATCTGCTCATCGCCCAGGACGTCACCCAGATCCGGCTCCTGGAGCGGCAGCGACGGGATTTCGTCGCCCACGCCTCCCACGAACTGCGCACGCCGATCACAGTGCTCAAAGGCTATCTGGAAACCCTCATGGACAGCGGGGCGGTAACCGAATCCCTGCGCCCGGTGCTGCCGCGCATGGACGAACAAATCCGCCGGCTTCAGCATCTGATCGACGACCTCCTCTACTTGAGCCGACTGGAAACCGATCGCTGCCAGGTCAGCCACGATCGCTCCGTCGAAGTGGCGGCGATACTCGAAGACATTTGCCACGACGCCGCCCACCTCCGGACCGAAACCGCCCCCATCCGTCTTGAGATCGAATCTTCCGCCCGTCTCCTCGGCAACGGGCAGGAGCTGCGCAGCGCCTTTTCCAACCTGGTGGTCAACGCGGTCCACTACACCCAGCCGGAAGGGAAAATCACGGTCCGCTGGTACGACGACGGTGATCAGGCCTGCCTGGAAGTCACCGATACCGGCCCCGGCATCCCGGCCGAACATCTGCCGCGGCTGACCGAGCGTTTCTACCGGGTCCCGGAGGCCGATGCCCGCAATCCGACCGGAACCGGCCTGGGTCTGGCGATCGTCAAGCACGTGCTCAACCGCCACGGCAGCCATTTGGAAATCGAAAGTGAAGTCGGGCGGGGCAGCGTGTTCCGTTGCCGCTTTCCCTCCGCCCGGGTGCAGCGATGAGGCACTGCGGACGCTGTTTCGTCCTGACCATTCTGCTCGGCTGGATAATCCTGGAGCCGGCGGCAAGCGCCCGACCCCTGCGGCTAGTGACGGAACCGCTGCTGGCGCCCGTCGCTGCCGCCTGGATCGAACCCCGACCCGACGCCAGCCGCCAGACCGCCAACGCCCTGACGGCCGTCCAGACCCTGATCCAGGGACGTGCCGATGCCGTCGCCATCGCCCGGCCGCTGACGCCGGCGGAGCGGCGGCTGCTGCCCAGGCCGGTGCTGTCGCTGCCCGTCGGTCTCGACGGCATCGCCCTCTACGTACGCCGCGACGCTCCCCTGCAATCCCTGAGCCTGGGGGTGCTGGAACGCCTGTTCTTCGCCACCAACCGTTGCCATCCTACCGCGCCGCCTGTCTCCCTGGCCCGACGTTTCGGACTGGCGGCGGCGACCGCCCGGCACTTTCAATTCAGCGCGCAGGTCGGCTGTGGCAGGCCGCTTGCCGGCGCTGTCGCACAGCTGCCAGGAGACAGGGACGTGATCGATGCCGTGGCGGCCACCCCCGGGGCCATCGGTTTCGCCAGCGCCAGCCTGGCACCGGCGAAGGGCGTCCGGGCCCTGGCGCTGGCACGCCGTCCCGACGGGCGGCCGGTCCCGCCGAACCGCATCACCCTGGGGCAGGGGCGCTATCCGCTGACCCACTACCTCTATCTTCACTTTTATGCGGATCGGCAGGAAGCCGTCGAACTGGCCAGGCACGCCCTGTCACCGCCCGGCCAGCACGTGCTGGCGCGCCGCTTCACAGCCCTGCCCAATCCGCTCAGGATCAAGGCGTTGCAGAGACTGACCGCGCCCGGCACCCATTGATTTGCGCTTTCGAGGGCCGGGAAGCGGCCTACCGCAACAGTTCAATGACGATTCAGCGCCGCTGGGTTATCCTTGGATTCTGTCCATCCGTCCGGAGCCTCCGATGGAAACCCTAGACCAGATCACCCAGACCCTGGCCCTGTCCATGGGCGCCGCCTGGGCCAGCGGCCTCAATCTGTACGCCACTCTGCTGGCGCTCGGCATCCTGGCCCAGACCGGCAACCTGCAGCTGCCGCCGGATCTGCAGATCCTCGCCAATCCGCTGGTCATCGGCGCCGCCGGGTTCATGTACCTGGTGGAATTCGTCGCCGACAAAACCCCCGGCGTCGACACCGGCTGGGACAGCCTGCACACCTTCATCCGCATTCCCGCCGGCGCCATGCTCGCGGCCGGCGCCATCGGCGACCTCAACCCCGCGGTGGAACTGGCGGCGGCGATCGTCGGCGGGGGAATCGCCGCCGGCACCCACGCCACCAAGATGAGCACCCGAATGCTCATCAACACCTCCCCCGAGCCTTTCAGCAACTGGACCGCCTCGGTGGCCGAAGACATAGCGGTCTTTGCCGGAATCTGGGCCTCGCTGCGCCACCCCTGGCTGTTTCTGGGGCTGCTGCTGGCCTTCATCCTGCTGATGATCTGGCTGCTGCCCAGGTTGTGGGCGGCGATCCGGGCCGTGCTCGCCTGGCTGGGGCGGAAGTTCGGGGGCACGCCGGCGGCGCCGCCCCGGGACGATACCGGCTAACGGGCGATGCAACGGTCGCGGCCGCGTTCCTTGGCCTCGTAGAGCGCCTGATCGGCACGCTCGATCAGGCTTTCGGGGGTATCGTTCTCCTGCACCTGGGTCAGGCCGCAGGAGATGGTGATCGGCACCGGCTTGCCGCGGCTGTTGAAGCCGCATTCCTTCACGGCCCGACGCAGTTTCTCGGCCAGCTTGAGCGCACCCTCGCGCCCGGTTTCCGGCAACAACATGAGGAATTCCTCGCCGCCGTAGCGGCCGACGAAGTCCACCTCGCGGATTCCCTTCCGCAACACCTGGGCCACCACCCGCAGCGCCTTGTCGCCGGCCTGATGGCCGAAACGGTCATTGATGCGCTTGAAATGGTCCACATCCCAGAGCAGCAGGCTGAAAGGCTCTCCGAAGCGGCGCCAGCGGGCAAATTCCTGCACCAGGCGCTCATCGACCGCCTGACGGTTCGGCAGGCCGGTGAGCGGATCATGCAGTGCCTGATGATGAGCCAGGCGCAGGCGCTGACGCAGATCTTCCGCTTCCTGTTCCAGTTCCCGCAGGCGCCGGGTCAACTCGGCGATCTGACGCTCGGCCGTCTGGTTGCGGCTTTGCTCCGCCTCGCGAAACGCCTGCAGCTGTGCGCTCAGGATGTCGAGACGTTCGGCCACCGCCTGCTTGAGAGATTCCAGGTCGGTTTCCCGCAGGGTGTGCAGCCGCAGGTGGTCCACATGAATGGACAGTTTCTCGTTCCAGTCCCCCCCTTCCCCCAGCAGCAGCTCGCTCACGTCCAGGGTTTGGGATTCGAGGGTTTGCAGCTTGCCGCTCAGCTGTTCGAGGAAGCTCTCGATCGCCGCCTGTTCCTGCTGCAGCCGTGCGTTGATGGCGTTGAGCAGTTCGGCGGTTCCCTCCAAGGCTTCGGCGACCGCTCCCTCTTGCGTCAACACCCCGGTCAGGCGTTCTCCCGCCTCGGCCAGATCGGGGGGAATCTCGATCTCCGCAAGCAATCCCAGCAGCTGGCGCTGCAACGAAGCGATACCGTCGCTTTCCCGGCGTCTGCGGCCCCCGAACCATTCCCCCAGCCGCTGCCAGGGGGATCTGGGCGGGGCGGCGAACAGGTCACGCAGGGCATCGCGCAATGCAGCGCCATCGGGAAATGCCTTGCCGGCCAACGCCTCGAGGCGCTGGCGTTCGCGCTCGTCAGGGGCGCACTCGTACAGGAAAGCGATCACTTCCTGCTGCCAGGAAGGAGGGGCTCCATCCGTTTCCTCTTGTCCATGACGCAGGATCTGCTCGGTCAGGGCATCGACCTGTTTCAGACGGTGCTGATTCAAAATCCCTTTGCGCAGAATCTCCCGCAATTGCGCCAATCCGGGATCGGCCGCCGGCCGGCAGCCCTCGTAGGCCAGCGTCAGCCGGATCAGGGCCCTGGCCAGGCGCTTTTCGTTACGCGCCTGCAGGGCCTGCTGTTCATCGAGCTCCCGGGCCAGATCGACGGCCTTCTGCTTCCAGGGGTTGGTTTCCGTCATGCCGCCAGCGCCGAAACGGTTTCCGGGATAAAGATCTCGGCCCCCACCGGCAGATGATCGGAGCAGACGAAATCGAACGCCTGCATCCAGTTCACCTCCAAGGTGGGACTGACGAGAATGTGATCGATCTGACGTTGCGGGCGCCAGCTAGGGAAAGTCGGCGCCGATTCCGGGGACCGCAGCCCGGTGCGGCCCAGAAAACGCCGCAGGCTGCGGGAACGGGGGTCGCAATTGAGATCGCCCATGACGACCACGTGCCGCAGACCCTGGAGCCGCTCGGCGATGAAATCGAGCTGGCGTGACCGGGTTCTGGCGCCCAGCGCCAAATGTACCACCGCCACATGCAGGGCGCTCTCCCCTTCCCCGAAACGCGCCAGCAACGCCCCCCGCCCCGGAAGCCCCGGCAGCGAGGTGGTATAGACAGAACCGGGGGGAATCCGGCTGAGCAGCCCGTTGCTGTGCAGAGCCAAACGACCGAAGCGGCGGTTGACCTGGTTGTACCAGAAAGGAAACTCCGCCTGGCGGGCCAGGTATTCGGCCTGGACCACGTACTGGCTGCGGGCACCACCGCCGTCGACCTCCTGCAGCCCGACGATGTCGAAAGGCCGCAGGAAGTCGGCGATACGCGCCAGATTGGCGAAACGGTGTTCGCAGGGCCACAGGTGCTGCCAGCTTTTGAGCAGATAGTCCTCGAACCGGCGGGTGTGGATGCCGGTCTGGACGTTGAAGCTGGCCAGCCGCAGGGTCGGCATCAGGGCTTGGCGGTGGCCAGCTTCTGGCGTTCCTGGGCCACCAGCTGATCGAGCACTTTGATCATGTCCTCGAAGCCGCCGGCGGTACGGCCGGTGATCAGGTATTTGCCGTTGACCACCAGCGCCGGCACTCCGGTGATGCCGTATTCGGGCGCCATGGCCTCGGCCTGGCGCATTTTCATGTCCACCATGAAGGAATGGAAGGTGTTTTTGAAAGTGTCCTTGTCCACGCCGTGGGCGGCGAAGAATTCCGCCAGTTCTTCCTCCTCGGCCATGCGCTTTTTCTGCCTGTGCATGGCGTCGAAGAAATCCTTGTGGATCTTGTCCACCACCCCCAGGACCTCGGCGGTGAAATAGGCCCTGGCCTGCGGCGCCCAGTGGGGACCGAAGATCGCTGGCTGGCGCTTGAACACCACGTCGGCAGGCTGTTTCTTGCGCCAGGCTTCGAGATAAGGGTCAAAGCGGTAACAGTGAGGACAGCCGTACCAGAAAAATTCGATCACCTCCACCCTGCCCGGGTCCTCGGTGGCCTTGGGGGGATCGAGCTCGAGATACGGCTTGGCGAAGGCCGGCAACGCCACCAGCAACAGCCAGCCGGCGAACAAGATTCGAAGCATCGCTTTCATTCCGTCTCCTTCACTTCAAGGTGGCGATGTAGGCCGCCACCGCTTTCATTTCATCCTCGGTCAGGCGGGCGGCGATCTGGCGCATCGGTGCTTTCTCGCCACTACGTGCGCCCTTGGCGTAATCGGTCAATGCTTTGACCGTGTAGGCGGCAAATTGTCCCTTCAGCAGCGGGAAACCGGCGGGCGCGTTGCCCTGTCCCTCCGGGCCGTGGCAGGCGCTGCAGGCGGGAACCTTTTTCTCCGCGATCCCGAAACGGTAGATCCGCTCCCCTTGCGGATCGGGCTCCCCTGCTTCCGGCTCGGGTTTTTGCGCCGCGAAATAGGCGCTCAGTTCGGCGATGTCGTCATCGCTCAAAGCGGCGGCGATGGCGTTCATCGCCGCCACCTGCCGGGTGCCGTCCTTGAACTGACGCAACTGGTTGCTCAGATATTTGAAATTCTGTCCTGCCAACTTGGGAAATACCGGCATCGCCCCCTTTCCGGCCTCGCCGTGGCAACCGGCGCACTGGGCCGCTTTTTCCTTCGCGGCCGCCGACACCTGGGCGGCACCTGGAAGCGCCGCGCCGGTCAGACCAACGATTCCGATCAATGTTAGTATAGTTCTAAATTGCATCGTTCCCTCCCGATTCGTATTGTCAGGTTATTGTACCCATTTTGTCCTTGAAATCTGATGAATCCGCTTTACCACCGCGCCCGCTTTCTCCTCGGCACCCTGGATTTCGCCCGCGACGTCCCCGATGCGGGCTTCGAAGTCGCCTTCGCCGGCCGTTCCAATGCGGGCAAGTCCAGCGCCCTCAACGTCATCACCCACCAAAAGTCCCTGGCCCGCACCAGCAAGACACCGGGCCGGACCCAGCAACTAGTGTTCTTCGAGATCGACGAAAAGCGGCGGCTGGTGGACCTTCCCGGCTACGGCTACGCCAAGGTGTCGGGCAAGACGCAGCAACGCTGGCGCCAAGCGCTGGAGGACTATCTACGCTCGCGCCGGTGCCTCAAGGGGGTGTTCCTGATGATGGACATCCGCCATCCCCTCACCGAGTTCGATCGGCGCATGATCGCGTGGTGCGGCTACTACGACCTGCCGCTGCACATCCTGCTCACCAAGGCGGACAAACTCAAGTACGGCAGGGCCAAAAGCACGTTGCTGCAGGTGGAAAAGGCCTTGGCCGAATCACCGATCCAGCCGAGCGTGCAACTGTTCTCCGCGCCCAAGCGCTTAGGGGTGGACGAGGCCCATGCGGTGCTGGACCGCTGGCTGGAAACCGAAGACAAAAAAAACCCCGAAGCCAAGGGGGAGAGGCTTCGGGGTCAGTCAGGCTCCGGCTTGGGGGAACCGGAGCGGCTCGCTACTCATAAGGGAGGAAATGAGTAGGTTGGGCGTCGTTCCCGACACGTATTCCTAAGACTGACCCCGAAGGCGAAAGTTCCACGGACCAATTCACCCCAGAAAAGCGGCGGGTGACGGCCTTCGGGGACGCTGTGAACCCATCCCTGGGCGCTCGGTACCCGGCCATCCGGGCCGGGTACGCCCCTCAGTCCGTCACCCGCCGCTTTCCCACACCCCCCCTCAATGGGCCTCGTCCCAGTTAGCCCCGATGCCCACATCCACCACCAACGGCACTTGCAGGTCCGCCGCCGACGCCATCCGCTCACGGATCGCCCGGCAGGCTTCCTCGATCCACTCCTCGGCAACCTCGAACACCAGCTCGTCATGCACCTGCATGATCATCTTCACCGGCGCCCCGCTGCCACGGATCCAAACGTCCACGGCGATCATCGCCCGCTTGATGATGTCGGCGGCGGTGCCCTGCATCGGCGCGTTGATGGCGGTGCGCTCGGCGTACTGGCGGCGCTGGGGATTGCGTGACCGCAGCTCCGGCAGATACAGGCGGCGACCGAACAGGGTTTCCACGTAGCCCTGCTCGTAGGCCTGACAGCGGGTGCGCTCCATGTAATCGCGCACGCCGGGATAACGCTCGAAATAGCGGTCGATGTAGCTTTGCGCCTCTTCACGCGCGATCCCCAGCTGTTTGGCCAAACCGAAGGCGGACATGCCGTAGATCAGACCGAAGTTAATGGCCTTGGCGCGGCGGCGTTGTTCGTCCGTGACTGCCTCCGGCGCCACTCCGAACACTTCGGCGGCGGTGACCCGATGGACGTCGGCGCCGGCGGAGAACGCCGCCAGGAGATTGGGGTCTTCGGACAGGTGGGCCATGATCCTGAGCTCGATCTGGGAATAGTCCGCCGCTACCAGCTTGCAGCCCGGCGGCGCGATGAAGGTACGGCGGATACGCCGCCCCGCCTCGGTGCGAATGGGAATGTTCTGCAGGTTGGGATCCGAGGAAGACAGCCGCCCGGTGGCGGTGACCGCCTGGTGATAGGAGGTGTGGACCCGACCGGTGCGGGGATGGATCTGCCGGGGAAGCTTGTCGGTGTAGGTGCTTTTGAGCTTGCTCAGGGAGCGGTATTCCAGGATCAGCCGCGGCAGCTCGAAATCTTCCGCCAGCTTCTGCAGCACTTCCTCGGCGGTGGAAGGCTGACCCTTGGGCGTCTTCTTCAGGACCGGCAGGCCCAGTTTGTCGTAGAGGATGTGCTGGATCTGCTTGGGGGAGTCCAGGTTGAACGCCTCCCCGGCAAGGCAATGGACCTGTTCCTCCACTTTTGCCATGCGCTCGGCCAGCTCCGCGCTGAGACGGGCCAGCTCGTCCCGGTCCACCAGCACCCCACAGCGCTCCATGCGCAGCAGCACCGGCACCAACGGCATCTCGATCTCCTGGTACAGGCGCTTGAGCTTGGGCTCGGCTTCCAGTTTGGACCAAAGCACCTGGTGCAGGCGCAGGGCGATGTCGGCGTCCTCGGCCGCATAGGGCGCCGCCTGCGCCAGGGCGACCCGGGAGAAGCTCACCTGCTTCGCGCCCTTGCCGGCCACCGCCTCGTAACTGACGGTCTTGATTCCCAGATAGGTCAGGGCCAGAGAATCGAGGTCGTGCCGGGTGGCGGTAGGATTGAGGACATAGGACTGAAGCATGGTGTCGTGGGCGATGCCGCGCAGTTCGATCCCGTGATTGGCGAGCACGTGGGCGTCGTACTTGAGATGCTGGCCCACCTTGGGATGATCCTCCGACTCCAGCAGCGGCCGCAGTCTCTCCAGAACGGCCTCACGCTCCAGCTGCGCCGGGGCGTCGGGATAGTCGTGGGCCACCGGCACGTAGGCGGCCTCGCCCACCTCCACCGCGAACGACAGACCCACCAGCCGGGCGTCGAGATAGGCGAGATCGGTGGTCTCGGTGTCGAAGGCGAACAGCGGACTGGTCTCCAGGCGCTCGAGCCAGGTCTGCAGCTGATCCTCGGCCAGCACCGCCCGATAATCGGCAGGATCGCCATCCTGGGCCGATTCCCCCTGGGTCGTGGGCAGATCGAGCTGGCGCAGCCAGGTGGTGAATTCGAAGCGCTTGAGCAGCTCGATCAGTCGGGCGGTATCCGCTGGACGCCGTTTCAAATCTTCCGGGTTCAGATCCAGGGGCAGGTCGTCGTGAACCCGGACCAGATCCCGCGACAGCCGCAGCTGCTCCAGGTTGGCCCGCAGGTTTTCCCCCACCTTGCCCCTGATCTCGTCGGCATGGGGGATGATCTCGTCCAAGGAGCCATACTGCCTCAGCAGCTTGGCCGCGGTCTTGGGGCCGATGCCGGGAACCCCGGGGACGTTGTCGGAAGCGTCCCCCACCAGTGCCAGGTAATCGGCGATCTGGTCGGGGCGGACGCCGAATTTTTCCATCACCCCGACCGTGTCGAGGCGAGTTTCCGACATCGTGTTGTCGAGCAGGATGTGGTCGTCCACCAGCTGGGCCAGATCCTTGTCGCTGGTGGCCACCACCACGTCGAATCCCTCCCGCTCGGCCCGGCGCGCCAGGGTGGCGATGACGTCATCGGCCTCGACGCCCTCGATCTCCACCACCGGAATCCCCAGGACCCGAATCAGTTCCTTCAGGGGCTCCAGCTGGGCCTTGAGTTCATCCGGCATCGGCGGACGGTGGGCCTTGTAGGCAGCGAACAGATCGTTACGGAAGGTCTTGCCGGGAGCGTCGAACACCACCGCGAACCAGGGGGTGTCGTAGGTCTGCAGCAGCTTGCGCAGCATGTTGGCAACCCCGTAGATGGCGCCGGTGGGCTCGCCGCGGGCGTTGCTCAGGGGCGGCAGGGCGTGGAAGGCCCGGTACAGGAAGGAGGACCCGTCCACCAGGACGAGGCGTTTGCAGTCTTGGCTCATGGCGTTTCCGGATGGGGCCGGCGTCTTCGATATTGAAGATCAGCGGTGTTTGGCGGCGTCGTAAGGGCGGTAAAGCAGTTCATCCTTCAATTCGTAGGTGTACGGAAGGCCATCGTACTGCCAGCCTTCCACCCGTCCCCGACGGCCATAGAAGGGACTGTATTTCCGCAGCAAAGTTTTCTCCTTCGGGGTGCGGCCGGTAAAGGCAGCGCCCTCGAAACCGTCGCGGACGTTGTAGACGTGTTTGAAACCGGCCCGCACCAAGGCATCGGCCGCCGGGGCGCTGCGTCCGCCACTGCGGCAAATCACGAGCAGGGTGTCGGTTTTTTTGAAGCGAGCGGCCACGTCCTCGACGAAATGGGAGTTACGATGGGGCCCTCCGCGCAGGAAGACGAAGGGGATGTTGTAGGCCATGGGCGGATGGCCCACCAACTGGTACTCCTCCGGACTGCGCACATCGAGAAGATAGACCGAACCGGCCCCGCTCATCAGCCTGTCGTAAGCCTCGAGGGCGGTGATGTTTTGCGCTAGGCGCGCGTCCCCGGCCGCCTGGGCCAGGCCGGAAAGCAGAAACAACAGAAAAAGCAAGCGTTTGAACATCGGTTTTTCTCCCATGTCTATGAAACGAAGGCAACAGGATACCGCCTTCCCGGTCTTTTGGTATATTTGCCGCAGCCTGTGCTTTATCGAAACCCACCCAGGAACCCCATGACCACCCTATCCAAAGCCCCGGTACGCTACGTCGACACCCCCGTGCAACTGCGCCAGCTCTGCGAGCAACTCGAAGACAGCCCTTTTTTCGCCCTCGACACCGAGTTCCTGCGCGAATCCACCTATCACCCGCAATTCTGCCTGCTGCAGATCGCCGCCGCCGAACAGGTGGCTTGCATCGACCCCATCCGCCTGCCCGATCTCGACCCGCTCTGGCAACTGCTGTACGAATCGGATGCCACCAAGGTCTTCCACGCCGGCTTCCAGGACCTGGAAATCTTCCATCACCTGCACGGCCGCCTGCCCGCACCCGTCTTCGACACCCAGCTGGCCGCCCCGTTGCTGGGCTACGGCGACCAGATCGGCTACGCCCAACTGGTGGAGGAGTTGCTGGGGGTGACCCTGGGGAAAGGCCACAGCCGCACCGACTGGCGGCGCCGCCCTTTGAGTCCGCAGCAGATCGACTACGCCGCCGACGACGTCCGCTATCTGGTCCCCCTGTATCTGGAACTGCGCCGCCGCCTGGAGGAAAGCGGCCGGCTCGACTGGCTGAGCGAGGATTTCGAGCGCCTGACCCGGCCGGAAACCTACCGCAACCCGCCGCAGGATGCCTGGCGCCGCATCAAGGGTGCCCGCCGCCTCAAGGGACGGCAACTGGCGGCCCTCAAACGCCTGGCGGCCTGGCGCGAGGAAACCGCCCGGCGGGAGAACCTCCCCCGCGGCTGGGTGGTCAAGGACGACCTTTTGTGCCACATCGCCCGCCTGCAGCCGCAAAATCCCCAGCAGCTAAAGCAGCTGCGCGGCCTCAGCGACAAGGCCATCACCCGCTACGGGCAGGCCATCTGCGCCCAGGTCGCCGCCGCCCGCAACGATGCACCGGAAAAGGCCCCGCCCCGGCCGCCCGCCCGCACCCCCCGGCAGGAAGCTCTGCTCGACCTGCTCAGTGCCGTGGTGCGGCTTCGGGCCGAAGCCCAGAATCTCCATCCCAACGCTCTGGCCAGCCGCAAGGACCTGGAGAAATTCCTCGCCGACCCGGCCGGCTCGCGTCTGTGCCAGGGCTGGCGCCGGCGGCTGATCGGCGACGATCTGGTCGCGTTTCTGGAGGGCCGGCGGCATCTGCGGGTGGTCGGCGGCGAGCCGGTGCTGGACGAGGCCGCCGCATGACGCTGCCGCCGCTGATCCGGGCGCTGCTGAATCCGGCGGTCTATCCCCATCCGACGGAGAATCTCCGTTACCGGGAAACCCACATCTCCTGGGTCATCCTCACCGGCCCCTACGCCTACAAACTCAAAAAGCCGGTGGACTTTGGCTTTCTCGACTTTTCCACCCTGGAGAAGCGCCGCTTCTACTGCCACGAGGAACTGCGTCTCAACCGCCGCCTGGCGCCGCAGTTGTATCTGGCCGTGGTGACGGTCACCGGCACTCCGCAAGCCCCCCGTCTGGACGGGGACGGTGAGCCCCTGGAATACGCGGTGAAGATGCGCCAGTTCGCCGACCGCGATCTGCTCAGCCGCATGGCCGAAGAAGGCCGGCTGCGGGAAAGCCATCTCGAAACCCTGGCCGCACGCATCGCCCGCTTTCACGAAAGCGTCGCCCGGGCGAGCGCCGGCGACCCCTACGGCGAACCGCAGACGATCCAAAGCGCCGCCCTGCAAAACTTCCAGAGCATCGACGCCAGGGCCCTGGATCCCGCCCGCGCCACCCGGCTGGACGCGCTGCGCCGCTGGACCGAAGCCGCGTTCGAACGGCTGGCCTCCTGCATGGCCCGGCGCAAGCGCGACGGCTGGGTGCGCGAATGCCACGGCGATCTCCACCTGGGAAACATCGTCCTCTGGCAGGGAGAGCCGCTGCCGTTCGACTGCATCGAATTCAATCCCCAGCTGCGCTGGATCGACGTCATCAGCGAGATCGCCTTCACGGTGATGGACCTGGCCGCCCGCGGCCGCCGCCCCCTGGGCTTCCTGTTCCTCAACGACTGGCTCAGCCTTACCGGGGACTACGACGGAGTGCGCCTGCTGCGCTACTACCTGATCTACCGGGCTATGGTGCGGGCCAAGATCGCCTGGCTGAGCGCACGCCAGCACCCCAAGGACCGACGGTCCCTGGACGAATGCGCCCGTTACCTGGATCTGGCCGAGGACTTCCGCCAGTCCCGGCGCCCGCTGCTGCTCGTCACCCACGGTTTTTCCGGCAGCGGCAAGTCCTACGCCAGCCGACGGCTAGCAACCCGTCTGGGGGCGATCCACCTGCGCTCGGACGTGGAACGCAAGCGCCTGGCGGGACTCCCAGCCGGGGCCCGTACCGATGCCGGGCTGGAGCGCGGCATTTACGAGGCCGATTTCACCCGCCGCACGTATGCCAAGCTGTTGCGCGACGCGGAGACGATTCTGGCGGCCGGCTGGCCGGTGATCGTGGATGCCACGTTCCTGAGGCGGGAATACCGCCGGTGGTTTCAGGCGCTGGCCGAACGCCTGCACGTTCCCTGGCGCCTGCTCGACTTCCAGGCCGACGAAACCGTGCTGCGGGCCCGGATCGAACAGCGGCTGCGGCAGCGCCGCGATCCCTCGGAGGCCGACCTTCAGGTGCTGGCCTACCAGCAGCAGCACCACCAGCCCCTGAACGCGGAAGAGCGCGCCAGGGCCGTCCCCATCGACACCAACCGAGGCTTCGACGTGGAAGCCGTGCTTCAGTACTTGAATTCCCGCGGGTCGAGCTGATGGCGGTTGAGCAGGCGGTAGAACTCGGTGCGGTTGCGCTTGGCCAGCTGGGCCGCATGGGTGACGTTGCCGCGGGTGATCTGTAGCAGACGGACCAGATACTCGCGCTCGAAACGGCGCTTGGCTTCCTTGAGGGGAGGCAGCGTCGTCTCGCCCGCCTCCCCGCTGAGCGCCCGCTGTACCAGGCTCAGGGGAATCAGCGGCGTGTTGGTCAGAGCCACGCACTGCTCCACCAGGTTGTGAAGCTGGCGCACGTTGCCGGGCCATTCGTAACGTACCAGGTATTCCAGCGCTTCCGGGGAAAAGCCCTTGACCTTGCTGCCATAGGCCTCGGCCACCTGCTTGAGGAAATGGTCGAGCAGCAGAGGGATGTCCTCGGGACGCTCGCGCAGGGGCGGCACCTTGAGGGTGACGACGTTGAGGCGGTAATAGAGGTCTTCGCGGAAGTCGCCTGCCTCGACCGCCGCCGTCAAATCCACGTGGCTGGCGGAAACGACACGCACATCCACAGCTACGGTCCGAATGCTGCCCACCGGGCGGACGGCCATTTCCTGCAGCGCCCGCAGCAGTTTCACCTGGAACATCTTCGGCATGTCGCCGATTTCGTCGAGGAACAGGGTTCCGCCGTCGGCGGCCTGAAACAGGCCGGGATGGTCCTGGGTCGCGCCGGTGAACGCCCCCCGCTTGTGGCCGAAGAGTTCCGATTCGAACAGATGTTCGGGAATGGCGCTGCAGTTGACCGCGATGAAAGGGCCCTCACGCCGAGGGCTGGCCTGGTGGATGGCCCGGGCCAGCAGCTCCTTGCCGGTTCCGCTTTCTCCATGGATGTAGACGCTGGCGCGGCTGCGGGCGACCTTGGCCACCTGGTTGAGGAGGTCTTCCATGACCGGACTCTGGGTGACGATGCGGCGGCGCCAGTCCTCGGCTTCATCCTCCGGTTCCGGCTCGACGCCCTGGCAGATTTCCAACGCCTGGGTGACCTGGCATACCAGCGCCTTGTTGTCCACCGGCTTGGTCAAGAAACCGAACACGCCTTTCTTGGTGGCGTCCACGGCGTCGTTGATCGTGCCATGGGCGGTGAGGATGATGATGGGCAGGGTGGGACAACGGTGGTGGATCTCGTCGAACAGCGCCATCCCGTCCATCCCATCCATCATCAGGTCCGTGACCACAACATGGGGCCGGAACCGCAGCAGCTCGTCAAGGGCCTGCTCCCCGCTGCCGACTGACTTGACGGTAAAACCCGCCGCGCTCAGGCGCATGGTCAGCAGCCGTAGGAAGCTCTCATCGTCGTCGACCACCAGGATGCGTTTGCGAATGTCCTGATCCATTCAGGGGACCCCGTGATGATTGAGACTCTTTTCCAGGGCGGTGAGCGCCTCCAGCTTGGTCTGGCACTGACCGAGCATGGTCTGACAGCGCCGTAGCCGGTGCGCCTGTCGCCGGGAACGCCGGCGCAGCCGGGCCAGCTTGCGGCCCCATTCCCGTTCGTGACGGCGACTGCTGAACAGGCGTTGGGCGATCAGACGCTGATAGGCCAGAAACGCCCGCAGATCGGCCGGGCGCACCTGTTTTCCCGCCTCATCCAGCAATTCGAGGGCAACGCGCAGCTCGTCCCGTTCCGCCAGGCAGTCCGGCGTGACCAACAACGCCAGCACCAGGTACAACCGCCCCCCAGACTTGGTGCCTAGGCGACGAAATCGTACAGCCAGCGGCACTTATCCCGCCGTTGCAGCGGCAGCAGCTCCGCCAGATAACCCAGATAGCCGCTCAGCTCGGTCAGCGTGACGGCCTCGTAATCGGGCTCCTGGAACTGCGGTCCGGCTGCCTCCGCAGCCGGCCAGGATCAGACAGAGCAACCCGATGCCGAACCAATGTTTCAAATGCGAACTCCATCCACCGGCAGCGTCACCCGCAAACAGGCACCCCACCCTTTCACATCGACGATTTCAACCCTGCCACGGTGAATCATCGCACATTCGTTGACGATCGACAGACCCAGTCCTGTCCCTTCGATCCCCATCCGCTTCCCCAAACGGCCCTGGTACAGGGCATCGAAGACCCGTTCGCGTTCCTCGGGCGGAATCCCAGGCCCCTGGTCGCGGATTTCGAAGATCACGTTTTCCTTGCACCGCTGCAGCATCAGCTCGATCTGCCCACCCCGGGGAGAATATTTGACCGCGTTGGACAACAGATTGTCGATCATCAAGCGCAGCTGCTCCGCGAACCCGAACAGCTGACAGGCCTGAAGTTGCTTGCGCACCTGAATCTCGTTGCCCTTGAGACGGACCTGGTAATCCTCGAGCACGTCCTCGACCAGACGACGCAGATCCACCTGCTGCGGTTTCTGCACGATTTCGGTATTCTGCAACTGGCCGTAACGGATCAGATCCTCGATCATCCGATACAGACGGCCGGCATTGACACCGATGATGCGAACGATCTCTTCCTGTTCGGTGTTCAAGTCTCCGACCACCCGGTCGGCCAACAATTCCGCCCCTTCATGAACATTGGCCAGCGGGGTCTTCAATTCGTGGGAAACGTTGCGCATGAAGCGGCGTTTCTCCGCCTCCAGCATGCGCAGGCGGAGGCGCAGCCAGTCCAGGCGCTGACCGAGGGACTCCAGGTCCCGGGAACCCTGCACCACGATCGGCTGATCGAAGTCACGGTCCCCCAGTTTGCGGATGGCCGCATCCAGCTGCCTCATCGGCCGGGTGATGAGATAGATGAACACAGCGACCAGTCCCAGGACGACTGGCAACAGGATGACGAGATGGCGCATGGTCTGCCGGCGCGCCTGGCGTGAGCGCTCCTCCAATCTCTGGAGACAATGCCCCACCAGCTGAATGCTGAGTTCCCAGATGCGCTCGGCCAGCCGGCGCAGTTGCCCAAACTGATCGGCGACCGCCAGCTTGGTCCGGTGGTCGAGTTCGGGGTCGCTCAGCTGGGCGTACAGGTCGAATTCGTCACCTTCCAGACGGTGCAGCAGGCGGCGCAGTTCCGGCTCCCCCGTGGCCATCTTCGCCAGGCTTTGCAGTTCGCTGACGAAAGTCTGGCGCAGGTTCCGGTAGCGCTCGAACAGAGCCACATCCTCCAGGATCAACGCCTGCTTGGCGCTGCGCTCCATGGCAGTCAGGTGTTCCAGCAACATGCGGCTCGCCTGAGTCAGGCTGACTGCCTGATAGACCATCCTCTGACTCTCGCCGGTCAGCTGTTCCAGGGAGTAGAGCGCCGAACCCAGGGCCAGGATCAAAGGCGCCAGCACCAGAATGAAGCTGACCAGCAACAATATGGAGAGGGAGGGAAAACACAGGCGCTTCAATGGAGTCGCTGCCAGGAAAAACTGACGACCGTGTCGATGTCGCTGCGCTGCAGCTGCAGCATGAGCAGGCGGTCGAGACCGACGGCGACGCCGCTGCAACGGGGCAGACCGGCACGGAGGGCGGCGACGAAAGCTTCGTCCTCCGGTGGCACCGGCAGCCCCTGCCAGCGTCTGGCGTTCCGGTCGGCCTCGAGACGGCGGCGCTGTTCCTCAGGATCGGTCAATTCATCGTAGCCGTTGCCCAGTTCGACGCCGTCACAGAAAACCTCGAAGCGCCGGGCGGTCCGGCCGTCCTCGTTCAGGCGCGCCAACGCCGCCAGCGGGGCGGGATAGTCGCAGACGAAGACGGGGCGGCGGCGGGGGAGATTGGGCTGCACCCGATGGGAGAACAACAGATCCAGCCACAGGCTGCGGTCCTCGCCGCACAGGGCGGCGGCCTCCGGCAGTCCCAGGCGCCGGGCGCACTCTGCCAGCTCCGGCAGCGGCGCCTGCCAGGAAACCCCGACCCAGCGTTCGAACACTTCCGTATAGGACAGCCGGCAGCTGTCCTGCAGGGCGGGCAACAAGGTCCGCAACAGGTCGGCGACCTCGTCCATCAGGTCCGTAAGCTCGAAACCCGGACGATACCACTCCAGCAGGGTGAATTCGGGATTGTGCCAGCGCCCGGCCTCCCCGCGGCGGAAGGCCTTGCAGATCTGGTAGATGGGGCCGGTGCCGGCGGCCAACAGGCGCTTCATCAGCAGCTCCGGCGAGGTCTGCAGATAACGGGGCCGGCCGGCATCGGGAACGGCGAAGAAATCCAGCTGCGGGTCGGTGCTGACCGTCGGCGCCAGCAGCGGGGTTTCCACTTCCATCACCCCCCGTTCGGCAAAGAAGCGGCGGACACGGGCCAGAAGCCCGGCGCGGGCCCGCAGCGCTTCGAGATCGCAGCCGGGCCGCCAGCTATTTGTTGACGCGGGAGACGTATTCACCGCTGCGGGTGTCCACCTTGATGACCTCACCCTCCTGCACGAACAACGGCACCCGCACCACGGCGCCGGTTTCCAGCTTGGCGGGTTTGGCGCCGCCGCTGGAGGTGTCCCCGCGCACGCCGGGGTCGGTTTCCACCACCTGCAGTTCGACGAAATTGGGTGGGGTCACGGCGATGGGCTGGCCGTTCCACAGGGTAACGATGCAGGTGGTCTGCTCCTTGAGCCACTTGGCCGCATCCCCGACCGCCTTGGCGTCTGCGCCCACCTGCTCGAAAGTGTTGGGGTCCATGAAATACCAGAATTCGCCGTCGCTGTAGAGGTACTGCATCTCCACCTCCAGGACGTCGGCGGCCTCGATGCTTTCCCCCGACTTGAAGGTGCGTTCGAGCACCCGACCGGTCTTGAGGTTGCGGAACTTGACCCGGTTGAAGGCCTGCCCCTTGCCGGGCTTGACGAATTCGTTCTCGAGAATGACGCAGGGATCGCCATCCAGCAACACTTTCAGCCCCGGCTTGAATTCGTTGGTACTATAGCTCGCCATGAAATCAGGTTCCTTTGGTTGATCGAAAATGGTCTCCATTATAACCCAGCCCTCCCCCTTGCCGGCGTGGCGCCGGGAACTGGCGCAGGGTTTCAAAGACCCGGAGGAATTGCTCACCTTCCTGGGACTTCCCGCCAGCGGCTGGGATGCGGCCGCCCAGCAGGATTTTCCCCTGCGCGTCCCCCGGGCCTTCGCCCGGCGGATGCGCCGCGGCGATCCTGAGGATCCGCTGCTGCGCCAGGTGCTGCCACTGGGGGCGGAGAACGCGGTCGCCCCGGGATTCGTCAACGACCCGGTGGGGGATGGCCGCACCCGGGCCGCCCCAGGACTGCTGCACAAATACCACGGCCGCGCCCTGTTGGTCACCACCGGGGCCTGCGCGATCCACTGCCGTTACTGCTTCCGGCGTCATTTTCCCTATTCCCAGGCGCAGCTGACCCCCGCGCGCCTGCGGCCAGCGCTCGACTACCTGCGACGCCATGAGGAGATCAGCGAGATCATCCTCAGCGGCGGCGACCCGCTGATGCTCACCGATGCCCGACTGAGCGAGCTGATCCGAGCCCTGGAGGACATTCCCCAGCTGTACCGCCTGCGCCTGCACACCCGCCTGCCGGTGGTGCTCCCCAGCCGGATCACCGAGACGCTGACCGAACAGCTGGCCGCGTCCCGCCTGCAATGCGTGATCGTGGTGCACGCCAATCACCCCAACGAGATCGACGCCGATGTCGCAACCGCGGTGACCCGGCTGCGCCAGGCGGGCGTCACCGTCCTCAACCAGGGCACCCTGCTGGCCGGCGTCAACGACACCCTGGAAGCGCTCGTCGCGCTGCAGGAGCAGTGCTTTGCCGCCGGTATCCTGCCCTATTACCTGCACCTGTTGGACCGGGCGCGGGGAACCGCCCATTTCGAGGTGGAGGAACTGCGGGCCAGGGCGCTCTACGAGGCACTCCGCCGCCGCCTTCCCGGCTATCTCACGCCCCGCCTGGCGCGCGAAAGCCCCGGCGCCCCCTACAAAATCTGGTTTTAGATCAAAAACATATCGTAGCGATATAATATTGAGCCACAACAGGTATTGAATTAATTTCTCAACTTCGCTATAACCACATCCGTGCATTGAGCACTCATAACAAATCGTTCACGACACATGACGAGGAGGAAAACATGAAGAAAATTCTTGGCATCCTGGCCCTGGCGATGATTTCCATCAGCCTGATGGGTTGCGATCCGGCCGGTGAACCCACCAACAAGCAGCGCATTTCCAGCGCTGACGTCGAGCACAGCACCGCTGCCTGATTCAGAATCCCAACGCCCGATCCGATAACAATAACGACAAGATGCGATTCGACCCGGGGAACGCTCTCCGGGTTTTTTATTGCCCGCTTTCCGGTCACGCTATAATGGCCGCCTGTCGCGTATTCCTCCGGGAGAATCCAAGCGTTGAACATCCACCGCTTCCAGCAGCGTCTGTCAAGCTTGGCCGCGTTGCCGCTGTCTCCTGTCCTGGGCCTGAAGGGGCTGGAAAAGGAAAGCCTGCGCATCACCTGCGACGGCCGCATCGCCCGGACGCCGCATCCGCAGGCCCTGGGATCGGCTCTGACGCACCCGCATATCACCACCGATTATTCGGAAGCGCTGTTGGAGTTCATCACCCCCCCGGCCGAACTTCCCGAGACCGGCCTGGGCTTTCTCGACGAGATTCACCGCTTCGTCTACGCCGTCCTGCCGCAGGACGAACTGCTGCTGTGCACCAGCATGCCCATCGGCTTCGACCGGGACGAGGACATTCCCATCGCCCGTTACGGGAACTCCAACATCGGCCGAATGAAACACATCTACCGGGTCGGGCTGGCCCACCGCTACGGCCGGGCGATGCAGGCCATCGCCGGTATCCATTTCAACTACTCGCTGCCGACCGCGCTGTGGCCGGAACTCAGCCCGCTGCTGGAATTGGGACCGGCCTCCCAGGCCAGTCAGGCGGCGGCCTATTTCGCCCTCATCCGCAACGTGCAGCGCTACGGCTGGCTGTTACTCTATCTGTTCGGCGCCTCCCCAGCGGTGGACCGTCACTTTCTCACCTGCCGCGGCGGCATTCCCCAAGGCTTCGAGGAATTGACGCCCGACACGTTCGCGCCACCCTTCGCCACATCCCTGAGGATGAGCGACATCGGCTACAAGAACAAGACCCAGGCGGCCCTCTTCATCTCCACCAACACCCTGGACGAATACGTCCGCAGCCTGTGCCACGCCATTGAGACCCCCCACCCGCCTTATCAGGCGATCGGGGTCAAGGCCGGCGATCATTACCGGCAGCTCAACGCCAACATCCTCCAGATCGAAAACGAATACTACAGCCCCATCCGTCCCAAACAGGTCGCCCGACCGTACGAAAAACCCACCCTGGCGCTCAAACGCCGCGGGGTCCGCTACGTGGAGCTGCGCGCGCTGGATCTCGACCCGTTCGAGCCGTTGGGGATCGGAGCCGGGCAGATGCGTTTCCTCGAGTTGTTCCTGTGGTTCTGCCTGCTCCAGGACAGCCCACCGCTGGAGCGCGAGGAATATCAACGCTGCCAGCAAAATCTGCTGCTGACCGCCCAGCGCGGGCGGGATCCGCAGTTGCGCCTCCAGGACGACGGCCAGGAGATCCCGCTGCGGCACTGGGCCGAACGCATCCTGGCCTGCCTGGAACCCTTGAGCCGCCTGTTCGACGAACAGGGCGGCGATGGTGCCTACGGGCAAGCGCTGGCTGACCAGCAATGCAAGGTGGCCGACGCCGCACACACCCCCTCGGCGCGCATGATCGCTGAAATGACTTCCCGGCACGAACCATTCACCGCCTTCGCCCTGCGCCTGTCCCAGGCCCATGCCGACCATTTCCGCCAGCGTCCACTGCCGGAGGAGCGATACCGCTGGTTCGAGCAACAGGCGCGGCGCTCGTGGGCCGACCAGCACCGCCTTGAACAGGAGGACCGGCTCAGCTTCGAGGAATTCCTGCGGCGTTATTTCAGCGAAACCTGCCAGGCAGCCTAGTATAATCGCCTCACTGAGCAAGCAAACGGAAACGAACTCCCATGACCCAGGTGGAATTCGATCTGGAACACTGGCAGACGGTGCTGGCGGGCAAAAAACCCAACGCCATCTTGAGGACCGCTTTCGAACACTTCGAAAACATCGCCATCGCCTTCAGCGGTGCCGAGGATGTGGTACTCATCGATCTGGCCTGCCGCCTCCATGACCGGGTCAAGGTTTTCACCCTGGATACCGGCCGTCTGCATCCGGAAACCTACCGTTTCATCGAACAGGTGCGCGAGCGTTACCCGATAGAGCTGGATGTCCTCTATCCCGATGCCGAGGCCATTCGTGAGCTGGTGAGCCACAAGGGCCTGTTCAGCTTCTACCGCGACGGCCATCAAGAATGCTGCGCCATCCGCAAAGTGGGCCCCCTGAAACGCAAGCTGGCGACGCTGGACGCCTGGATCACCGGCCAGCGCCGCGACCAGAATCCCGACACCCGCGCCACCCTGGTGGAGGTGGAGGCGGATACCGCCTTCGCAGGGCGTCACGGCCGCCTGATCAAATTCAATCCCCTGTGCAACTGGACTTCACAGCAGGTCTGGGATCATATCGAAGCCTTCGAGGTCCCCTACAACGCGCTGCACCGCCACGGCTTCCGCAGCATCGGCTGCGAACCCTGCACCCGCCCCACCCTGCCGCACCAGCCGGAACGGGAAGGACGCTGGTGGTGGGAAGACAGCGCCAAGAAGGAATGCGGCCTCCACCGCAAACCTCAGTAACGCGGCAGGGACACCCCGGCGAACAGGGCGTCGATCTCCTGTTTGTCGCGCAGTTTCAGCGTCCGTTCCACCACCTCCCGGCTCAGGTGGGGGGCGAACTCGTGGATGAAGTCGAAGATGTATCCCCGCACGAAGCTGTCGCGCCGCAGCCCGATACGAGTGACGCTGTCGCGGAACAGATGGCTGGCGTCCAGGGCGACCAGATCCGCATCGGCTTTCGGATCGTAGGCCATATGGGCCACGATTCCCACCCCCAGACCGAGACGGACATAGGTCTTGATGACATCGGCATCGACCGCGGTCAAAGCCACCTTGGGCTGCAGGTTCTCCCGAGAAAAGGCCTCGTCGAGTTTGGAGCGGCCGGTAAAACCGAACACGTAGGTGATGAGGGGGTACTGGGCGATGTCCTGGAGTGACAGTGCCTCCTTCTCGGCCAGCGGATGCCCCCGCGGCACCAGAATACAGCGGTTCCAGCGGTAACAGGGCAGCATCACCAGGTTGTCGAACAGCTCCATCGCTTCCGTCGCGATCGCCAGATCCGCCTCCCCTTTGGAGACCATGTCGGCGATCTGCATCGGCGTTCCCTGATGCATGGTCAGGCTGACCTGGGGATAACGCCGCATGAACGCCCGCACCACTCCAGGAAGCGCGTAACGGGCCTGGGTATGAGTGGTGGCGATGGCCAGCGTTCCGCTGCGCTCGTCCCGGAACTCGTCGGCGACGTGACGAATGTCGTCCACCTTGGAAAGGATCTCCCCCGCAAGCTGGATGATCAGTTTGCCGGCCGGGGTGATTTCGGTGAACTGCTTGCCGTTGCGGGCGAATATCTGCACCCCCAGCTCGTCTTCCAGCAGGCGAATCTGCTTGCTGATTCCCGGCTGGGAGGTATACAGGCTCTCCGCCGTGGCCGAAACGTTGAGGTCGTGATGGGCGACTTCCCAGATATAACGCAACTGCTGTAACTTCATATTTCTTGAAGGAATTAAAAAATAATCTTTTAATTCTTTTAATTATAAGAACCTTGCTTGATAATTCAATAAGGATAAAGCAAAAGGTTATTTACATGGAAATCGGCTTCATCATCGCTGGTGCGGTCGTCGGCTTCGTCATCGGCCTGACCGGGGTCGGCGGCGGTTCTTTGATGACCCCCATCCTGATCCTTGGCTTTCACATCAACCCGGCCACAGCGGTCGGGACCGATCTGCTCTATGCGGCTCTCACCAAGGCCAACGGGGTCTATTTCCACCATCGCCAGGGCTCCATCGAATGGGGTATCGCCGCGCGCATGGCCCTGGGCAGCCTGCCCGGCGTCGCCGTGACCATCCTCGCCATTCGCTGGCTGCAGCGCCAGGGCTTCGACTACGAGCCCCTCATGACTGTGACCCTGGGCGTCATGCTGATCCTGACCTCCCTGGTGGTCTTCGCCCGGCGCCAAATCCTCGCCTTCCTGTATCGGAACCTGGAGAGACAGAATTCTTTCATCGGCCGCCTGAAACGCCATCGGGGCGGCATCACCACCCTCATGGGTTTCCTGCTCGGCATCCTGGTGACCCTGTCTTCGGTGGGAGCAGGCGCCATCGGCACCGCACTGCTGTTCCTGCTTTATCCCAATCGCCGCACGGTGACCATCGTCGGCACCGACCTCGCCCATGCGGTTCCGCTCACCGCCGTCGCCGGTCTTGGCCACTGGCAGCTGGGCAGCGTCGACGGGTCCCTGCTGCTGGGACTGCTCGGCGGCGGCCTGCCCGCTATCTATCTCGGCAGTCTGGTGGGCAAGTTCCTGCCGGACCGCTGGCTACGTCCCCTGGTGGCGTTGATTCTGCTGGTGCTGGGAGTCCGCTTCAGTTTGCAGGGGGCTCTGGTATAATTCCCGATTCACGAACAGCATTTCAGGACGGTTCCATGGCGTTTGTCATCACAGAAAACTGCATCAACTGCAAATACACCGATTGTGTGGACGTGTGCCCGGTCGACTGTTTCCACGAAGGGCCCAACATGCTGGTCATCGATCCGGACGAGTGCATCGACTGCACCCTGTGCGAGCCGGAATGTCCTGCCAACGCCATCTTCTCGGAAGACGAGGTCCCTGAGGACCAGCGGGTCTTCATCGAACTGAACGCCGAGCTTGCCAAGAAGTGGCCGGTCATCACCGAGGTCAAAGAGCCCCCGCCCGATGCCGACGAGTGGAATGGCAAACCGGGGAAGCTGCAGCTCCTCAAGAAGGATTGGTAACCGTACACGAAAAAGCCGGGAATTCTCCCGGCTTTTTCACATCCGAATCTCAGACCGTTATTCGGCCACTTCCTCCGCTTGGGGGCGGTCGACCAGCTCCACATAGGCCATCGGCGCAGCGTCACCGGCCCGGTAACCGCATTTCAGAATCCGGACATACCCGCCCGGACGCTCCCGGTAGCGGGGACCCAGTTCCTCAAACAACTTGGTCACCATTTCCTTGTCGCGGAGACGGGCGAACGCCAAACGCCGGCGGGCCGTATTGTCTTCCTTGGCCAGGGTGATCAGGGGCTCGGCGATGCGCCGCAGCTCCTTGGCCTTGGGCAGGGTCGTCTTGATCAGCTCGTGCCGGAACAGCGACGCCGCCATGTTGCGGAACATCAGCTGCCGGTGGCTGCTGGTTCGGTTGAGATGTTTTCCGGCTTTGTGATGACGCACTTTCCTTTACCTTCCGTTTATTTCGATCCGTATCTTAAGAGGCTTTGGCCTTCTCGCCCTTCTTCGCCTCTTCAGGGCGCTTGAGATCCTCCGGCGGCCAACCTTCCAGTTTCATTCCCAGGGACAGGCCTTTGGATGCCAGTACATCCTTGATTTCAGTCAGGGATTTTTTACCCAAGTTGGGCGTCTTGAGCAGTTCTACCTCGGTGCGCTGCACCAAGTCACCGATGTAAAAGATGTTTTCTGCTTTAAGGCAGTTGGCCGAACGGACCGTCAGTTCCAGGTCGTCCACCGGGCGCAACAGGATCGGGGCGAACTTCGGCTGCTTTTCCTGGGGTTCCTCGCGGGCTTCCTCCTTGAGATCCACCAGCACCGCCAAATGCTCATTGAGGATCCTGGCCGCCAGCTTGACGCAGCTTTCCGGATCCACCGTCCCATTGGTTTCCAGTTCGAGGATGAGACGGTCCAGGTCGGTGCGCTGATCCACGCGGGTGCTCTCGACCCGGTAGGCCACCTTGCGGATGGGGCTGAAAGAAGCATCCAGGCGCAGGGTACCGATAGGCCGTTCCTCTTCCGCCGACTGATCCCTCGAGGCCGGCTGATAACCACGTCCCTTTTCCACCCGCAGGGTCATGTTCAGTTCACCCACGTCGGTCAGATGGGCGATCACCATCTCCGGATTGATGATCTCCACGTCATGCGTGATTTGAATGTCACCCGCAGTCACCGGCCCCGGGCCTTTCTTGCTCAGGGTCAGCTCGGCCGATTCCCCCTGATGCAGAATGACCGCCAGCTGCTTGAGGTTCAGCAGAATGTCGATGACATCCTCCTGCACCCCTTCGATCGGCATGTATTCGTGCAACACGCCCTCGATCCTGACCTCGGTCACCGCACTGCCGGGAATGGAGGACAACAACACCCGGCGCAACGCATTACCCAGGGTATGACCGTAACCCCGCTCCAGCGGTTCGATCGCGATACGCGAACGATGCTGCTCGGTGTCGGTGTCGATACTGACGATGCGGGGCTTGTGGGTATCCAACAAAAAATCGACCATAGATGTTTCGACCACTTGAGGTGATTATTTGGAGTACAGCTCGACCACCAGCTGTTCCTGGATGTCGGAACCCAGGTCAGCGCGGTCAGGCAGCGATTTGAAGACACCGGACAGGTTCTTCACGTCCATCTCCACCCAGGTGGGAAAACCATACTGTTCCGCCACCGTCAGGGCGTCCTGGATCCGCTGCTGGTTCTTGGCCTTCTCCCGCACTGCGATCACATCGCCGGGCCTGACCTGATAAGAAGGAATGTTGACCACCTTGCCGTTAACGGTGATGGCCTTGTGGCCGACCAGCTGACGCGCCTCGATCCGGGTGGAGGCGAAGCCCATCCGGTAGACCACGTTGTCCAGGCGGCTTTCCAACAGGAACAGCAGGTTCTCGCCGGTGGAGCCTTTCTGGCGTGCCGCTTTCTTGTAATAGTTGCGGAACTGACGCTCCAGCACTTGATAGATGCGTTTGATTTTCTGCTTCTCACGCAGCTGCATCGCATAGTTGGACAGACGCGCCCGCCGCCGCTGGCCATGCTGGCCCGGGGGCTGGTCGAGCTTGCACTTCTTGTCCAGCGAAGTTCCACGGGCCTTCAGAAACAAGTCGGTCCCTTCCCGGCGCATCAGTTTGCAGCGCGGTCCCAGATATCTTGCCATCGTGTTTTTCCTCCTTAGACGCGGCGTTTCTTCGGCGGACGACAGCCGTTGTGAGGAATAGGGGTCACATCGGCGATCTGCACGATGCGAAAACCCAGATTGTGCAGGGCGCGCACGGCCGATTCGCGGCCTGGACCGGGGCCCTTGACCTGAACGTCAAGATTGCGCATTCCGTATTCCTTGACCACGTTACCAGCCTTCTCCGCCGCCACCTGGGCTGCGAACGGGGTACTCTTGCGGGAACCGCGGAAACCGCTGCCACCGGCGGAGGCCCAGGCCAGGGTGTTTCCCTTGCGATCGGTGATGGTGATGATCGTATTGTTGAAGGATGCGTGAATATGCGCAATCCCGTCGGAGATTTCTCTCTTGATGCGCTTGCGACTACGACTCGGGGTCGCCATGCAGATACCTCTTTGCTCTCAAACCAGATGATTACTTGCGAATTGGACGCCGTGGACCCTTGCGGGTTCTGGCGTTGGTACGGGTGCGCTGGCCGCGCACAGGCAGGCCGCGGCGATGCCGCAGGCCACGATAGCAACCAAGATCCATCAAACGCTTGATGTTCATGGAGACTTCACGGCGAAGATCGCCCTCGACCGTGTATTTCCCCACCTCGTTGCGAATCTTGTCGACCTGCTCGTCGGTCAGATCCCTGACCTTGGTGGTCGGATCGATTTGGGTCGCCTCGCAAATCTCTTTAGCCCGTGACCGGCCGATGCCGTAGATCGCCGTCAATGCGATCACGACATGCTTGTGGACCGGAATGTTAACTCCCGCGATACGCGCCATGCACCTATTCTCCTAAATTCCGTTCGATGATTTCAGCCCTGGCGCTGCTTGTGCCGGGGCTCTTTGCAAATGATCCGAACAACGCCTTTGCGGCGAATCACTTTACAGTTGCGGCAAATCCGCTTAACCGATGCCTGTACTTTCACTGCTCACTCCTAAAAATTCCTCAACGGGTAAATCCGGTCGTCGGCGAACCCCCACGCCCTTTCTTCAGGTTCGCCTTGCGCATCAGCCCTTCGTACTGCTGCGACATCAGATGGGTCTGTAACTGGGCCATGAAGTCCATCACTACTACGACGATGATCAGCAACGAGGTCCCACCAAAATAGAACGGTACGTTCCAGTACATGATCAAGAAATTTGGCAACAGGCAAACCGCGGTGATGTACAGCGCCCCGATCAGGGTCAGGCGGGTGAGCACCCGGTCGATGTAGTGAGCCGTCTGCAGGCCGGGACGGATACCGGGGATGAAGGCACCCGACTTCTTCAGGTTTTCCGCGGTTTCCTTGGCGTTGAAGACGACCGCGGTATAGAAGAAACAGAAGAAGATGATCGCCGCCGAATAAAAGATGATGTAAAGCGGCTGCCCGGGAGACAGCGCGTCGGCGACGTCCTGGAGCCATTCCATGCCCTCGGCGTTGGAGAACCAGCTGGCCACCGTGGCCGGGAACAGAATGATGCTGGAAGCGAAAATCGGCGGAATCACGCCTGCCATGTTCAGTTTCAGAGGCAGGAAACTGCGCTGTCCGCCATAAACCTGACGCCCCACCTGGCGCTTGGCGTAATGGATCGGAATCCGCCGCTGGGCCCGTTCCATATAGACTACGAACGCGGTCACGGCGATCGCCAGGATGAACAGGATCACCACGGTCAGGGGGCTCATCTCCCCGGTGCGGGCCAGCTCCAGGGTCGCCGCCACCGCGGACGGCAGGCCGGCGACGATCCCGGCGAAGATGATCATCGAAATACCGTTGCCGATGCCGCGTTCGGTCACCTGCTCGCCGAGCCACATCAGGAACATGGTGCCGGTCACCAGCGTCACCGTGGTGAGGAAGACGAACTGCGGCCCTGGATTGATGACCACCGGCAGTCCGCCCGCAGTTTGATTCTGCAACGCGATCGCCACCCCGATGGACTGGAAGGTTGCCAGCACCAAGGTGGTATAGCGGGTGTACTGGGTGATCTTACGCCGTCCCGACTCGCCTTCCTTCTTCAGTTGCTCCAGCTTCGGCACCACCACGGTCAGCAACTGGATGATGATGGAGGCCGAAATGTACGGCATGATCCCCAGGGCGAAGATGCTCAAGCGCTTGAGCGCACCGCCGGAGAACATGTTGAACATGTCGAGAATCGATCCGCCCTGCTGCTGGAACATCAACGCCAGCGCTTGGGGATCGATCCCAGGCACGGGAATGTGCGCGCCCAGGCGGAACACCACCAGGGCCCCCAGTAGAAAAAGCAAGCGCTGGCGCAGTTCGGTCAGATTGCCGAACCGCCCCAGCATCGCCGCGCTCGGAGTGCTCACGAATCCTCTACCTTTCCACCTGCCGCTTCGATGGCCTGGCGCGCCCCCCTGGTCACGGCCAGCCCCCTGACCGTCACGGCACGCTCCAACTGGCCGGAAGCGATGATTTTCACGCGTTTGACGATGGAAGTGATCAGACCGGCCTGACGCAGGGCCTTCAGGTCGATCACGTCCCCCGGCACCTGATTCAGTTCGTGAAGGCGGATTTCATCCACGAACCGCTTGGTGCGGGAGCGGAACCCAACTTTCGGCAGCCGCCGGTGCAGCGGCATCTGGCCACCTTCGAAGCCGACCTTGTGATAACCGCCGGAGCGGGCCTTCTGACCCTTGTGCCCCCGGCCGCAGGTCTTGCCCAGCGTGCTGCCGATTCCCCGACCGACACGCTTGGGCGCATGCTTGCTGCCCGGTGCCGGTTTCAACGAATTCAGTCGCATTATCCTACTTCCTCGACGTTCAACAGGTAGGCGATTTTTTTGATCATACCGCGGATCTCCGGGGTGTCCTGAAGCTCCACGGTCTGGTGCATCCGCCGCAATCCCAGCCCCCGCACGGTATCGCGGTGGGACTTGATCCGGCCTATTGTACTGCGCACCAGGGTAACTTTAAGTGTTTTTTCCGCCATCGCTTCAGCCCAGAATCTCTTTCACCGGTTTGCCACGCTTGGCCGCCACGTATTTGGGATCGTGCATTTCCGCCAAGCCCTTGATCGTCGCCCGCACCACGTTGATCGGATTGGTGGTGCCGATGCATTTGGCCAGGACGTTGTGGACGCCGACAGCCTCGAACACCGCACGCATGGCGCCACCGGCGATGATGCCGGTCCCTTCGGCGGCTGGCTGCATGTAGACCTTGGCGGCGCCTTCGGTCACCGTGATGGGGTACTGCAGGGTGTCGCCCCGCAATTTGACGTGCACCATGTTCTTGCGTGCCTGTTCCAGTGACTTCTGGATCGCCACCGGCACCTCGCGGGCCTTGCTGAGACCGAAACCGACCCGGCCGTTGCCGTCGCCGACGACGGTCAACGCGGTGAAACCGAATTGGCGACCGCCCTTGACCACCTTGGCGACCCGGCGGATCGCAACCAGTTTCTCCTGCAGTTCGCCGCCCGTTTCCATCGTTCCGTTTGCCATCTTCTCGCTCCTAGAATCGTAATCCGCCTTCGCGGGCTGCATCCGCCAACGCCTTCACCCGGCCGTGATACTTGAAACCGGAACGGTCGAAAGCCACTTCCTCGATACCTGCCTCCTTGGCCTTGGCGGCGATCGCCGCCCCCACCAGCTTGGCCGCCTCGATGTTGCCGGTGCTTTTCACCTGGCTGCGAATATCGGCCTGGACCGTCGCCGCCGCCGCCAAGACTTTCGAGCCATCCGCCGTGGTGATCTGGGCGTAGATGTGCTTCGGTGTACGGTGCACCGTCAGACGGTGGATGCCCAACCGCCGGATCCGCGCGCGTGCCTTGGCCGCACGGCGCATACGCGATGCTTTCTTGTCCATGTCTACCTCGGTTATTTCTTCTTCGCTTCTTTACGAACCACGTGCTCATCCGCATAACGGATGCCCTTGCCCTTGTAGGGCTCGGGGGGCCGGAAAGCGCGAATTTCCGCGGCCACCTGACCGACCTTCTGCTTGTCGGCACCCTTGACCACGATTTCCGTCTGACTGGGGGTTTCGATGGTGATGCCTTCGGGCATTTCGTAAACCACCGGATGGGAGAAACCCAAGGTCAGGTTCAACTTCTTGCCCTGAACCTGGGCGCGATAACCCACACCCTGGAGCGTCAGTTTCTTTTCGAAGCCCTGGCTGACGCCGGTCACCATGTTGTTGATCAGGGCCCGCATGGTCCCCGCCATGGCGACCGCCTGCTTGGCCTCGATCCGGGGACGGACCCGGACCACGCCGTCCTCCATGATCACCTCCACGGTGTCGTGGACCTGCCAGGACAGATTGCCCTTGGGGCCCTTGACGGCGATGTCCTGCCCCTGAAGCTTGATTTCCACCCCCTGGGGAACGGGGATCGGCTTGTTCGCTATTCTCGACATTGCTTCCTAACCCTCACATCAGGCGACGACACAGATGACTTCGCCACCGAATCCCTGCTTGCGCGCGGCTTTATCGGTCATCACTCCCTTCGAGGTGGAAACGATGGCGATTCCCAAACCGCCCTGGACCTTCGGCAACGCTTCTTTGCCGCGATAGATCCGCCGGCTGGGCTTGCTCACCCGCTGGATGTGCTCGATGACGGGACGGCCTTCGAAATACTTGAGGCGGATGGTGAGAAAGGCCTTGTTGCCTTCCCGCTCGACGTCGAAGCCTTCGATGTAACCTTCGTCCTGCAGCACCCGGCAGATGGCTTCCTTCTGCTTGGAGGAAGGCATGGAGACGGTTTCCATCCCCGCCTGCTGGGCGTTGCGGATGCGGGTCAGCATATCGGCGATAGGATCACTCATACTCATAGCGCCACCCCTTACCAGCTCGCCTTGGTGATACCCGGCACGTCACCGCGCATGGCCAGCTCGCGCAGCTTGTTGCGCCCCAGACCGAACTTGCGGTAGACCGCATGGGGCCGCCCGGTCAGCTGACAGCGGTTCTGGACCCGAACCGGACAGGAATCGCGTGGCAGTTCCTGCAGCTTGCGCTGGGCTTCCATTTTGGCCTCGAAGGAGGCATCGGGATCTTTCAGAATCGCCCGCAGCGCAGCCCGCTTGGCGGCATACTTGGCCACCAGTTTCTGGCGCCGCACTTCGCGTGCGATCATCGACTTCTTCGCCATATCCTAACCTAGCTCCTGAATGGGAAATTGAATGATTCTAACAGAGCCCGCCCCTCTTCGTCATCACGTGCGCTGGTGGTAATGGTGATATCCATTCCCCGGATGGCATCGATCTTCTCGTAATCAATTTCGGGGAAGATGATCTGTTCCTTCACCCCCATCGTGTAGTTGCCGCGGCCGTCGAAGGCTTTGGGAGTCAGGCCGCGGAAGTCGCGGATACGCGGAATCGCCACATTGATCAGACGATCGAGGAATTCGTACATGCGTTCGCGCCGCAGCGTCACCTTGCAGCCGATGGGCATGCCTTCGCGAATCTTGAAACCGGCGATGGACTTGCGCGCCCGGGTCACCACCCCTTTCTGACCGGCGATCAGCGCCAGGTCTTCCATGGCGTGCTCCAGGACCTTCTTGTCCGCCACCGCTTCGCCCAGCCCCATGTTGATGGTGATCTTGGTGATCTTGGGCACCTGCATGACGGACTTGTAATTGAAGCGTTTCATCAGTTCCGGCACGATCCGCTCTTTGTATTCGGTTTCCAATCTTGGTTTAGCCATACCACCGCCCGCTTAAACGTCAATCACTTCGTTCGTGGATTTGAAATACCGCACCTTGCGGCCGTCTTCCAGAATCCGGAATCCGACCCGGTCGGCCTTTTCGGTCTGCGGATTGTAGATCGCCACATTGGAAACGTGGAGTGGCATCTCCTTCTCGATGATGCCACCGGGAATCCCTCGTGCCGGATTCGGCTTCTGGTGTTTCTTGGCGACATTGATGCCTTCGACGATTACCCGATCGTCGGCCAGCACCTGTTTGACCGTACCGCGTTTGCCCCGGTCCTTGCCGGCCAGGACAATCACTTCATCGCCTTTCTTGATCTTGCGCATTTCCCTTAACCTACCTGCTTTAAAGCACTTCCGGCGCCAGCGAGATGATCTTCATGAAGCGCTCGCTACGCAATTCGCGGGTCACCGGGCCGAAGATGCGGGTTCCGATGGGCTGCATCTGGTTGTTCAACAGCACGGCCGCATTGGTGTCGAAGCGGATGACGGAACCGTCCGGACGGCGTACGCCTTTCTTGGTCCGCACCACCACGGCGTTATAGACATCTCCTTTCTTGACCCGGCCCCGCGGAATCGCGTCCTTGACGCTGACCTTGATGATGTCGCCGATGTTGGCGTAGCGCCGGTGCGATCCGCCCAGCACCTTGATGCACTGGACTTTCTTGGCACCGCTGTTGTCCGCCACCTCGAGCTTCGTCTGCATCTGGATCATGACGGTTCTCCTTTATTTGGCTCGTTCCAGAATCTTCACCAGCGTCCATGCCTTGCGCTTGGACAGGGGACGGGATGAAGTGATGGCGACCACATCGCCTTCCCGGCACTCGTTGGCCTCGTCATGGGCGAGCAGCTTGGTCGAACGCTTGATGTACTTGCCGTACAAAGGATGCTTGACCAAGCGATCCACCCGCACCGTGATGGTCTTGTCCATCTTGTTGCTGACCACGGTGCCGGTCAGCGTCCGAATCTTTTTCTCGCTCATGCTTCCGCTCTCGCCATTTCGCCCAATATCGTCTTCACCCGCGCGATGTCGCGGCGGACCTTGCGCAACAGGTCGGGCTTGGTCAAAGCCCCCGTACCTTTCTGCATCCGCAGGTTGAACTGCTCCTTGTGCAGCTCGACCAGCAGATTTTCGAGTTCTTCCTTCGTCTTCTGCCGCAGTTCGCTCACCTTCATCACATCACCGTCCGTACCGTAAACGTGGTTTTCACCGGCAGCTTGGCGGCCGCCAGACGGAACGCTTCCCGGGCCACATCCTCGGGAATCCCCTCGATCTCGTACAGCACCGTTCCCGGCTTGACCTCGGCCACCCAGTACTCGACACTGCCCTTGCCCTTACCCATACGCACTTCGAGCGGTTTCTTGGTGATGGGCTTGTCCGGGAAAATGCGAATCCACAGCTTGCCGCCACGGCGCACGTGACGGGTGATCGCCCGGCGGGCCGCCTCGATCTGGCGGGCGGTGATCCGGCCCCGGCCCACCGCCTTGAGGCCGAACTCGCCGAAGCTGACCTTGTTGCCGCGCAGCGCCAGACCGGTGTTGCGGCCTTTCTGTTGTTTGCGATATTTGGTTCGTTTAGGCTGAAGCATGCCGCTCTCCTGTACTCCTTATTTTCCTTCGGACCGGCCGGTGTCTTCGAACACTTCGCCCTTGAAGATCCAGACTTTCACCCCGAGCACGCCGTAAGTGGTGCGCGCTTCGGCGAAACCGTAGTCGATGTCGGCACGCAGGGTGTGCAGCGGCACCCGCCCTTCCCGGTACCATTCGCTGCGGGCGATTTCGGCGCCGTTCAGGCGGCCGGCGACGTTGATCTTGATCCCTTCGGCGCCGCGGCGCATGGTATTCTGCACCGCCCGCTTCATCGCCCGGCGGAACATGATGCGCTTCTCCAGCTGCTGAGCGACGCTTTCGGCCACCAGCTGGGCGTCGAGCTCGGGCTTGCGGATTTCTTCGACGTTGATCTGCAGCGGAGTCTGCAGTTTGGCGCCCACCTCGCGGCGCAGACGGTCGATGTCCTCGCCCTTCTTGCCGATCACCAGGCCGGGACGGGCGGTGTGGATGGTGATCTGGGTGTTGTTGGCCGCACGGCTGATGTGAATCCGACTGACCGAGGCGTGCGCCAGTTTCTTCTTGATGAAATCGCGCACTTCCACATCCTGAAGCAGCAGGCGGGAATAATCCTTGTTACCGGCATACCAGCGCGAATTCCAGTCTTTGATATAGCCCAACCGGATACCGATCGGATGTACTTTCTGTCCCATGATTATTCGCTCTCAGCTACTTTGACGGTGATGTGGCAAGTGCGCTTCAGGATCTGGCTGGCACGTCCCTTGGCCCGGGCCTTGAAACGCTTCATCGTCGGTCCTTCGTCGACGCATACGGTCGAAACCTTGAGCTCGTCGATGTCCAGACCTTCGTTGTGCTCGGCATTGGCGATCGCCGACTCCAGCACCTTGCGGACCAGCCCCGCGGCCTTCTTGTTGCTGAAGCGCAGGATGTCCAGCGCCTTGTCCACCGGCAGGCCACGAATCTGATCGGCGACGAGACGGCATTTCTGCGCCGAGATCCGGGCATAACGCAGTTTGGCTGCGACTTCCATCGGTCTTCCTCCTTACCTGGATTTCTTGTCCGCCGCGTGGCCGCGGAAAGTGCGGGTCGGGGCGAACTCGCCCAGCTTCATCCCCACCATGTTTTCGGTGATCAACACCGGCACATGCTGGCGGCCGTTATGCACTGCGATGGTCAGGCCGATCATTTCGGGCACGATCATGGACCGCCGCGACCAAGTCTTGATCGGCTTTTTACTGTTGGTTGCGAGCGCTTGCTCGACCTTCTTCATCAGATGATGATCGACAAACGGACCTTTTTTAACCGAACGTGGCACTGCCTTTTCCTCTCAACTTGAATTACTTCGCCTTGCGTCGCCGCACAATCATCTTGTCGGTACGCTTGTTGCGGCGGGTCTTGTAACCTTTGGTCGGCTGGCCCCAGGGCGAAGTCGGGTGCTTGCCCTTGTTGCGGCCCTCACCCCCGCCGTGCGGATGGTCGACCGGGTTCATGGCCACCCCGCGCACCGTGGGCCGGCGGCCGCGCCAGCGGCTGGCCCCCGCCTTTCCCAGGGAAATCAGGTTGTGCTCGGAATTGCCCACCTCGCCGATGGTGGCCTTGCAGTCGATGTGGACCTTGCGCATCTCGCCGGAGCGCAGCCGTAACGTGGCATAGATGCCCTCTTTGGCGAGCAGCTGTGCCGACGCCCCGGCACTGCGGGCCAGCTGGGCGCCCTTGCCGGGCTTGAGCTCGATGCAGTGCACCTGGGTACCCACCGGCATGTTGCGCAGGGGCATGCAGTTGCCCACCTTCACCGGCACCTCGCGGTCGGACAGGATTTCCTGCCCCACCTGAAGCCCCTTGGGGGCGATGATGTAACGGCGCTCGCCGTCCCGATACAGGATCAGAGCGATGTGGGCGCTGCGGTTGGGATCGTATTCGATCCGCTCCACCTTGCCGGGGATGCCGGTCTTGTCGCGCTTGAAATCGATGATCCGATAGCGCCGCTTGTGGCCGCCGCCGCGATGGCGGGTGGAAATCCGGCCGGCGTTGTTGCGCCCGCCGCTCTTGGTCAGTTTCTCCACCAAGGGTTCGTAGGGCTCTCCCTTCCACAACCCCTCGGTCTTGACGTACACCACGAAACGGCGCCCGGGAGAAGTCGGCTTACATTTGACAATTGCCATGATCGGTCTCTCGCCTCGTTACCTTGGGATCCGCCGCATCAGGCTGCGGACAAATCGATTTCATGTCCCGGCTTCAGGCGCACATAGGCCTTCTTCCAGTCGGGACGCTTACCCATCGTGCGGCCGAAGCGCTTGGTCTTGCCTTTCATGTTGAGCAGACGCACTTCATCGACCTCGACGTCGAACAGCTGTTCCACCGCCTTCTTCACCTGGAACTTGGTGGCGTCCCTGCGGACCTTGAAGACAAAGCAGTTTTCGCTGTCCGCCAGACGGGTGCTCTTTTCCGAGATAACCGGCGCCACCAGCACCTTCATCAGTTCTAGCTGACTCATGCCAAACGCTCCTCTAGAATCTTGGCCGCCGCCGCGGTCATCACCACTTTGTCCGCCGCAACCAGGGAAACCGGATCGACGCGGGCGGCCTCGCTGACCTGCACGTTGGGCACGTTGCGCACCGCCCGCTCCAGCACCGGGTTTTCCGCCTCGACCAGGATCAGCACCCGGCGGCCCAATTCATATTCCCGTAACTTTCCGGCAATCACCTTGGTCTTGGGCTCGCTGGGAATCAGGTCGGCGCTGACGCCCAGCCGCTGCTGACGCAGCAGCTCGGACAGAATGGCCCGCATGCCGGCCCGGTACATCTTTTTGTTCAGCTTCTGGTGAAACTTGCGCGGGGAAGCCGCGAAGGTCACACCACCGCCACGCCAGATCGGGCTGCGGATGCTGCCGGCCCGGGCCCGGCCGGTACCTTTCTGGCGCCAGGGCTTCTTGCCGCCGCCACTGACGGCGGAGCGGTTCTTCTGGGCCTTGGTGCCGGCGCGGCCATTGGTCAGATAGGTCGTCACCAGCTGGTGAACCAGCGGCTCGTTGAATTCCCGGGCGAACACGGCCTCGGAAACGCTGACCGGCTGGGCGGAATCCTTTGCGTGGATAACTGGAATTTCTACACTCATGGCTGATTATCCCTTCTTCGCTTTGACCGCCGGCCGCACGAGCACATCGGTCCCCTTGTGACCCGGCACGGCACCTTTGACCAAAAGCAGATTGCGATCCTTATCGACAGCCACGACCTTCAGATTCTGCACCGTACGGCGGACGTTGCCCAGATGCCCGGCCATGCGCTTGCCCTTGAACACCCGGCCCGGCGTCTGACACTGGCCGATGGAGCCGGGAACCCGGTGGGACAGGGAGTTGCCGTGGCTGGCATCCTGACTGTTGAAATTGTGGCGCTTGATCGTGCCGGCAAAACCCTTCCCGATCGTGGTGCCCGTGACATCGACGAGCTGACCTTCGCTGAAGATGTCAACGCCGATGGTGGCGCCGACCTCCAGGTCCTCACCCTCGCCCGCCTCGAGACGGAATTCCCACAGGCCGCGCCCCGGCTCGACGCCGTTCTTGGCGAAATGCCCGGCTTCCGGCTTGGTCAGCCGCGACGGTTTCTTGCAGCCTGCAGTCACCTGGACCGCGCGATAGCCGTCCTTTTCCTCGGTGCGCAGCTGGGTGACGCGATTGAGGTCGACCTCGATCACGGTGACCGGCACGGACTGACCATCCTCGGTGAAGATCCGGGTCATGCCCCGTTTACGCCCGACTACTCCAATCGTCATGGCATCCATCCTCAATTCAGCTTGATTTGCACATCGACGCCCGCCGCCAGATCGAGCTTCATCAGCGCGTCCACGGTCTTATCGGTAGGCTCGACGATGTCGATCAGACGCTTGTGGGTCCGGATCTCGTACTGGTCACGCGCGTCCTTGTTGACGTGCGGCGAGATCAGGACCGTGTAGCGCTCCTTCCGGGTCGGCAGCGGGATGGGGCCCAGCACCTGGGCCCCGGTCCGCTTCGCGGTTTCGACGATCTCCTGGGTGGATTGCTCGACCAGACGATGGTCGAAACCTTTCAACCGAATACGAATGCGTTGGCGTTTATCCATGGATAGGTCACTCGATGATCTTGGAAACCACGCCGGCGCCGACGGTACGGCCACCCTCGCGAATCGCAAACCGCAGGCCTTCTTCCATCGCAATCGGCGCAATCAGCTTCACCGTGATCTTGACGTTGTCGCCAGGCATCACCATGTCCACCCCTTCCGGCAGCTCCACCGCACCGGTCACGTCCGTGGTCCGGAAGTAGAACTGCGGCCGGTAACCGTTGAAGAACGGGGTGTGACGTCCGCCTTCTTCCTTCGACAGTACGTACACTTCGGCTTCGAAGTGGGTGTGCGGGGTAATGCTGCCGGGCTCGGCCAGCACCTGGCCACGTTCGACTTCGTCGCGCTTGGTGCCGCGCAGCAGCACGCCAACGTTGTCGCCAGCCACCCCTTCGTCCAGCAGCTTGCGGAACATTTCCACTCCGGTGACGGTGGTCTTGGTGGTGGGGCGCAGACCGACAATCTCAACTTCGTCGCCCACCTTGACCTTGCCGCGTTCGATTCGGCCAGTCACCACGGTGCCGCGGCCAGAAATGGAGAACACGTCTTCGATCGGCATCAGGAAGGGCTGGTCGATGGGACGTTCCGGTTCGGGAATGTATTCGTCCATCGCTTCCATCAGCTTGAGGATCGAGGGCACGCCAATGTCGCTCTGATCCCCTTCCAGGGCCTTGAGGGCGCTGCCGATCACCACCGGCACGTCGTCTCCAGGAAAGTCGTAGCTGCTGAGCAGCTCGCGCACTTCCATCTCGACCAGTTCGAGCAGTTCTTCGTCGTCCACCATGTCGGCTTTGTTCAGGTAGACGACGATGTAGGGCACCCCCACCTGGCGGGCCAGCAGAATGTGCTCGCGGGTCTGGGGCATGGGACCGTCCGCCGCCGACACCACCAAAATGGCGCCGTCCATCTGCGCCGCGCCGGTGATCATGTTCTTGACGTAGTCGGCATGACCCGGGCAGTCCACGTGAGCGTAGTGACGCTTGGCGGTCTCGTATTCCACGTGGGCGGTGGCGATGGTGATCCCGCGCTCGCGCTCTTCCGGGGCGTTGTCGATCTGACTGTAGTCCTTGAACTCCGCACCCTGAAAATGCTCCGCAGACACCTTGGTCAGCGCCGCCGTCAGCGTCGTCTTGCCATGGTCCACGTGCCCAATCGTCCCCACATTCACGTGCGGCTTGGTCCGCTCAAACTTCTGCTTGGCCACTGCTCTACCTCTCTTGACTCAAAGATCCATTAATTGCAAAAACTGTCTCAGGAAGACGCCTTCTTGACGATTTGCTCGGTCACGCTGGCCGGCGCTTCGGCGTATTTCTCGAACTGCATGGTGTAGCTCGCCCGCCCCTGGGTCAGGGAACGCAGATCGGTAGCGTAACCGAACATCTCGGCCAACGGCACCTCGCAGCGGATGACCTTGCCGGTCGGAACGTCCTCCATCCCCTGCACCATGCCGCGGCGGCGGTTGATATCGCCCACCACGTCGCCCATGTATTCTTCCGGGGTCACCACCTCGACCCGCATGATCGGCTCCAGCAAGACCGGATCAGCCTTCTTGGCCCCATCCTTGAAGGCCATGGAACCGGCGATCTTGAAGGCCATTTCGCTGGAATCCACTTCGTGGTACGAACCGTCGAACAGGGTGACCTTGACGTCGACCACCGGATAACCGGCGATCACGCCGCTTTCCATCGCCTCCTGCACCCCCTTGTCCACGGCCGGAATGTAATCCTTGGGCACCACGCCGCCGACGATGGCGTTGACGAATTCGTAGCCCTTGCCGCGCTCCTGGGGTTCGATACGCAGCCAGACGTGACCGTACTGTCCGCGGCCGCCGGTCTGGCGCACGAACTTGCCTTCCTGTTCCACCGACTTGCGGATGGTTTCCCGATAGGCCACCTGGGGCGCCCCGACGGCCGCCTCGACGTTGAATTCACGCTTCATGCGGTCGACGATGATCTCCAGGTGCAGCTCGCCCATGCCGGAGATGATGGTCTGACCGGATTCCTCGTCGGTGTGGACACGGAAGGACGGGTCTTCCTGGGCCAGTTTCTGTAGCGCCACGCCCATCTTTTCCTGGTCGGCCTTAGTCTTGGGCTCCACCGCCACCGAGATCACCGGTTCGGGGAACTCCATCTTCTCCAGGGTGATGACGGCCTTGGGGTCGCACAGGGTGTCGCCGGTGGCAACGTCCTTGAGACCGATGGCGGCGGCGATGTCGCCGGCGCGCACTTCCTTGATCTCTTCGCGGTGATTGGCGTGCATCTGCACGATACGGCCGATGCGCTCCCGCTTGTGCTTGAGGGAGTTGTAGACGGTGTCGCCGGAATTGACCACACCGGAATAAACGCGGAAGAAAGTCAGGGCGCCGACGAAGGGATCGGTGGCGATCTTGAACGCCAGAGCGGCGAAAGGCTCGTCGTCGCTGGCCTGGCGCTCCACTTCGTTGCCGTTTTCGTCGGTACCCTTCACCGCAGGAATGTCCACCGGCGACGGCAGATATTCGATGACCGCATCCAGAAGCGCCTGCACGCCCTTGTTCTTGAAGGCGCTGCCGCACAGGGCCGGGACGATCTCACCGGCGAGGGTGCGGGCGCGCAGGCCGCGCTTGATTTCCTCGATGGTCAGCTCACCTTCCTCGAGGTATTTGTCCATCAGCTCGTCATCGGCTTCGGCGGCGGCTTCGATCATCTTTTCGCGCCACTCCTCGCACGCGGAAACCATGTCTTCCGGGATGTCGCGCTCCTCGAAACGGTTGCCCTTGGTTTCCTCGTCCCAGTAAATGGCCTTCATCTTGATGAGGTCGACGACGCCCTCGAAGTTCTCTTCGGCGCCGATGGGCAGCTGAATCGGCACCGGATTGGCCCCGAGACGGTCTTTGATCTGACCGACCACGCGCAGAAAGTCGGCACCCTGGCGGTCCATCTTGTTGACGAAGGCCAGCCGCGGCACGCCGTATTTGTTGGCCTGGCGCCAGACGGTTTCCGACTGGGGTTCGACCCCGCCCACCGCACAGAACACGGCACAGGCCCCATCGAGTACACGCAGCGAACGCTCCACCTCGATGGTGAAGTCCACGTGCCCCGGGGTGTCGATGATGTTGATGCGGTGCTCTGGGAACTGACGCTCCATGCCGCTCCAGAAGCAGGTGGTCGCAGCCGAAGTGATGGTGATGCCGCGTTCCTGCTCCTGTTCCATCCAGTCCATGACGGCCGCACCATCGTGAACCTCGCCGATTTTATGGGAAACCCCGGTGTAGAACAGAATGCGTTCGGTCGTGGTCGTCTTACCGGCATCGATGTGCGCCATGATGCCGATGTTGCGATATCTTTCGATGGGAGTTGTGCGTGCCACTGCTGCTAAACCTTAAAAACTTGAAACAAATTACCAGCGATAATGAGAGAAAGCCTTGTTGGCTTCCGCCATCCGGTGCGTGTCTTCGCGCTTCTTGACGGCGGCGCCGCGGTTCTCCACGGCGTCCAGCAGCTCACCGGCCAGACGTTGAGGCATGGTCTTCTCGCTGCGCTTGCGGGCGGCGTCGATGATCCAGCGCATACCGAGAGAGCGGCGGCGGTCGGGACGCACCTCCACCGGCACCTGGTAGGTCGCCCCACCCACACGGCGGGATTTGACCTCCACCACCGGCTGTACGTTTTCCAGCGCCTTGACCAACACGCCCAGGGAGTCCTCGTGCCCCTTGCTTTCGATGATGTCGAGCGCGCCGTAGACGATGCGCTCGGCCAGCGATTTCTTTCCGCTGACCATGACCATGTTGATGAATTTCGCCACAGTTTCGTCACCGAAACGCGGATCCGGCAGGATCTGCCGCTTCTCTGCTGCCCTTCTTCTCATCGCTGCCTACTCGAAATGGATTAACTTTTGGGTTTCTTGGCGCCGTATTTGGAACGCCCCTGGCGCCGGCCATCGACCCCGGCACAGTCCAGGGCGCCGCGGATGACATGGTAGCGCACACCCGGCAGGTCCTTGACACGGCCACCGCGGATCAGCACCACGGAGTGCTCCTGCAGATTGTGCCCCTCGCCACCGATGTAACTGGTCACTTCAGCACCGTTCGTGAGCCGCACACGCGCCACCTTGCGCAGGGCGGAGTTCGGCTTTTTCGGCGTGGTGGTATAGACTCGGGTACAGACGCCACGCTTCTGGGGACAAGCGTCCAACGCAGGAACGTTGCTCTTTTCCTTCTTGCGGACCCGAGGTTTTCTAACCAACTGGTTGATTGTGGCCATACCTGTAAAAACTCCCTACAACCTTCGAACGGCACTGAAACGGATAAATTCTTTAAGCGTAAAAAGCGCTTAACCCCCCTCCTGCTTTCCTTTCCGTCAGATCAAGCGCTTAGGGGTGTAAGCGGCTCCTAGCTGAAAGCCGGGTATTTTAGAAAGAAAAGCGCCCGCTGTCAACAGCGGGCGCTCGCATCGCACCGGTGCCCCGATAGGGGATCAGTCGGGGTTGAGGGCTTTCTTCAGCGCCTCCTCGACCTTCTCCACATCGAGCGTCTCGGTCTCGGGCACCGTCGGCACCGCCATGGCCCGCTTGCGCCGGCGCTCGCGGTGATAGGCCAGTCCCGTACCCGCCGGGATCAGGCGGCCGACGATGACGTTCTCCTTGAGGCCGTGGAGATCGTCGCGCAGACCGCGAACCGCCGCGTCGGTGAGCACGCGGGTGGTTTCCTGGAAGGAGGCGGCGGAGATGAAGGACTCGGTCGCCAGCGAGGCCTTGGTGATCCCCAGCAGAACTGGTTCGAACTTCGCCGGACGCTTGCCTTCCTTTTCCAGCCTTTCGTTCTCTTCCAGGATCCGCGAGCGCTCCACCTGCTCACCGGCCAGATACGGGGTGTCGCCGGGATCGGTGATCTCGACCTTGCGCAGCATCTGACGGATGATGACCTCGATGTGCTTGTCGTTGATCTTCACCCCCTGGAGGCGATAGACGTCCTGAATTTCCTTCACCAGATAGGCCGTCAAGGCCTCGACGCCACGCAGGCGCAGAATGTCGTGCGGGGTGAGTTCGCCTTCGACGAGAGTCTCCCCTTGTTCCACGAACTCGCCCTCGAACACCGTGATGTGACGCCACTTGGGAATCAGGATCTCGTGCTGATTGCCCTCGGCATCGGTGATGATCAGGCGCCGCTTGCCCTTGGTTTCCTTGCCGAAACTGACCGTCCCGGTGGCCTCGGCCAGGATGGCCGGATCCTTGGTCTTGCGGGCTTCGAACAGGTCCGCCACCCGCGGCAGACCGCCGGTGATGTCACGGGTTTTGCTCGACTCCTGTGGGATGCGGGCGAGGATGTCCCCTACCTCCACCTGGTCGCCATCACGGATGTTGACGATGGCTCCTCCCGGCAGGAAATACTGCGCCGGGATCTCGGTGCCAGGGATGTAGAGGTCGCGGCCTTCCTCGTCCACCAGCTTGATCATGGGCCGCAGATCGCGCCCGGCCGCCGGACGCACCTTGGGATCGAGCACCACCATCGAACTCAGACCGGTGACCTCGTCCACCTGCTCGCGTACCGTGACCCCTTCGATGAAGTTCTCCAGCCGGGCGATTCCGCTCACCTCGGTGATCACCGGGTGGGTGTGGGGATCCCATGCCGCCACCACGTCACCTGGCTTGACCTGGGAACCGTCCTCGACGTTGAGAATGGCCCCGTAAGGCACCTTGTAACGCTCACGCTCGCGGCCCTGCTCGTCGATGACGCTGATCTCGCCGGAGCGGGACACCGCCACCAGCTTGCCCTCGCGGTTGCGCACGGTCTTGAGGTTTGTCAGGCGGATCGTGCCGGAGGATTTGACCTCGATGCTGGAAACCGCCGCCGCCCTGGACGCCGCCCCGCCGATGTGGAAGGTGCGCATGGTCAGCTGGGTCCCCGGCTCGCCGATGGACTGCGCGGCGATGACCCCGATGGCCTCACCCACGCTGACCAGATGCCCGCGGCCCAGATCGCGACCGTAACACATGGAACAGACCCCGTAGCGGGTTTCGCAGGTGATGACCGAACGCACCAGCACCTGTTCGACGCTGTGGGACTCCAACACCCTGACCCAGCGCTCGTCCAGCAGGGTACCTGCCGGGACGATCACCTCGTGAGTCTTGGGATCGCGTACGTCCTCGGCCACCACCCGGCCCAGCACCCGCTCGGACAGGGGTTCGACCACGTCTCCCCCCTCGATGATCGGCTGCATGGTGATTCCCTGGGTGGTGCCGCAATCTTCCTCGGTCACCACCAGATCCTGACCCACGTCCACCAGCCGCCGGGTCAGATAGCCGGAGTTGGCGGTCTTGAGAGCGGTGTCCGCCAGGCCCTTGCGGGCGCCGTGGGTGGAAATGAAGTACTGGAGGACGTTCAGTCCCTCGCGGAAGTTGGCGGTGATCGGGGTCTCGATGATGGAACCGTCGGGCTTGGCCATCAGACCGCGCATTCCCGCCAGCTGGCGGATCTGGGCGGCCGAACCCCGGGCGCCCGAGTCGGCCATCATGAAGATGGAGTTGAACGACTTCTGCCGTACCGTGTTGCCCTCGGCGTCGGTCACTTCTTCCTCGCCCAGGGCCTTCATCATCGCCCTGGCCACTTCCTCGTTGGCCCGCGACCAGATGTCCACCACTTTGTTGTAGCGCTCCCCGTCGGTCACCAGCCCCTGTTCGTACTGGCGCTGGATCTCCATGACCTCCTTTTCCGCCTCGCGGATGATCTGGTCCTTTTCCTGCGGGATCACCATGTCGTTGATGCCGAAAGACACCCCCGCGCGGGTGGACTGCAGGAAGCCCAGGTACATGAGCTGGTCGGCGAACACCACCGTGGCCTTGAGGCCCAGGTTGCGGTAGCAAACGTTGATGACGTTGGAGATCGCCTTCTTGGTCATGTCCTGGTTGATCAGCTCGTAGGGCAACCCCTCGGGGACGATGTCCCAGATCAGCGCCCTGCCCGCGGTGGTATCAACGAGGCGGCGGCACTCGGTCATGCTGCCGTCTTCTTCCTTGACCTTCTCGTCGATCCGCAGCTTGATCCTGGCGTGCAGGTCCACCGCCTTGTGGTCGAGGGCGCGGCGCACCTCATCCACGTTGGCGAACACCATCCCCTCGCCCCTGGCGTTGACGCGCTCGCGGCTCATGTAATAGAGCCCGAGGACGATGTCCTGGGTCGGGTGGATGATGGGCTCGCCGTTGGCGGGCGAGAGGATGTTGTTGGAAGACATCATCAGCGCCCGGGCCTCGAGCTGCGCCTCCAGCGACAGCGGCACGTGGACCGCCATCTGGTCGCCGTCGAAGTCGGCGTTGAAAGCGGTACACACCAGCGGATGGAGCTGGATCGCCTTGCCCTCGATCAACACCGGCTCGAACGCCTGGATGCCGAGGCGGTGCAGGGTCGGGGCGCGATTGAGGAGCACCGGGTGCTCGCGGATGACGTCGTCGAGGACGTCCCACACCTCCGGCTCCTCACGCTCGACCATACGCTTGGCGGCTTTGATGGTGGTGGCGATACCACGGGCCTGGAGCTTGCCGAAAATGAACGGCTTGAACAGTTCCAAGGCCATCTTCTTGGGCAGGCCGCACTGGTGCAGGCGCAGGGTCGGCCCCACCACGATCACGGAACGGCCGGAGTAATCGACACGCTTGCCCAGCAGGTTCTGGCGGAACCGGCCCTGCTTGCCCTTGATCATGTCGGCCAGGGATTTGAGCGGGCGCTTGTTGGTGCCGGTGATGGCGCGGCCGCGGCGGCCGTTGTCGAGCAAGGCGTCCACCGCCTCCTGGAGCATGCGGCGTTCGTTGCGGACGATGATGTCCGGGGCGTTGAGCTCCAGCAACCGACGCAGGCGGTTGTTGCGGTTGATCACCCGGCGATACAGATCGTTGAGATCGGAGGTGGCGAAACGACCGCCGTCCAGGGGCACCAAGGGACGCAGGTCCGGCGGCAGCACCGGCAGCACTGTCAGGATCATCCACTCCGGCCGGTTGTTGGAGTTGATGAAGGCTTCGATCAGCTTGAGACGCTTAGACAGCTTGCGGATCTTGGTCTCCGAGCCGGTGGCCTCGATCTCCTCTCGGATGCGGGCCGCTTCGGCCTTCAGGTCCATGGTGCGCAGCAGTTCCTGGACCGCCTCGGCGCCCATGCCGGCCTTGAAATCGTCGCCGTACTGCTCCACCGCCTCCAGGTATTCCTCATCGGTGAGAAGCTGGCCCCGTTCCAGCGGGGTCAGACCCGGATCGGTAACCACGAAGCATTCGAAATAGAGGATCCGCTCCACCTGCAACATGGTCATGTCGAGCATCAGGGCGATGCGCGACGGCAACGACTTGAGGAACCAGATGTGCGCCACCGGGCTGGCCAGCTCGATATGCCCCATGCGCTCGCGCCGGACCTTGGCCAAAGTCACCTCGACCCCGCACTTCTCGCAGATGACGCCGCGGTGCTTGAGGCGTTTGTATTTGCCGCACAGACATTCGTAGTCGTTGATCGGGCCGAAGATCTTGGCGCAGAACAGGCCGTCCCGCTCCGGTTTGAAGGTGCGGTAGTTGATGGTCTCCGGCTTCTTGACCTCACCGTAAGACCATGAACGGATCATGTCCGGAGAAGCCAGTCCGATGCGGATGGCATCGAACTCTTCCACCTGACTCTGCTTCTTCAGGATTTTGATCAGATCTTTCAAAGCTTCAGCTCCCGCTAGATTGGTGAACTCGGAACTCGATCACGGACCTTCAGTCCTGCTCCAGTTCGATATTGATGGCCAGGGCACGGATCTCCTTGATCAGCACCTTGAAGGACTCCGGCATACCGGCTTCCATGCGATAGTCGCCATCGACGATGTTTTTGTACATCTTGGTGCGACCGGTGACGTCGTCCGACTTGACCGTGAGCATCTCCTGCAGGGTGTAGGCCGCCCCGTAGGCTTCCAGGGCCCAGACCTCCATCTCCCCGAAACGCTGGCCGCCGAATTGGGCCTTGCCTCCCAACGGCTGCTGGGTCACCAAGCTGTAAGGCCCGGTGGAACGGGCGTGCATCTTGTCGTCCACCAGGTGGTTCAGCTTGAGCATGTACATGTAGCCCACGGTGACGTCGCGGTCGAAGGCATCGCCGGTACGGCCGTCGAACAACCGGGTCTGGCCGCTGTCGGGAAGATCGGCCAGACGCAGCATGGACTTGATCTCTTCCTCGGTGGCGCCGTCGAACACCGGCGTCGCCATCGGCACCCCCTCCTTGAGGTTGTGGGCCAGTTCCACGATCTCCTCGTCGCTGAGGCTGTCGAGATCCTCCCTGCGGCCGGCCCGGTTGTAGACCTGCTCCAGGAATTCGCGCAGTTCCTGCACCTTGGCCTTGGCCTCGAGCATGCGGCCGATCTTCAGCCCCAGACCGCGGGCGGCCCAGCCCAGGTGGGTTTCGAGCACCTGCCCCACGTTCATGCGCGAAGGCACCCCCAGGGGGTTGAGAACGATGTCCACCGGGGTGCCGTCCTCCAGGTAGGGCATGTCCTCCACCGGCACGATCTGGGAGATCACCCCCTTGTTCCCGTGGCGGCCGGCCATCTTGTCGCCGGGCTGGATGCGGCGTTTGACCGCGAGATAGACCTTGACCATCTTCAGCACCCCGGGCGGCAAATCGTCGCCCATGGTGATCTTGCCCTTCTTCTCCTCGAAGCGCTGGTCCATCTCCTTGCGCAGTTTTTCCAGCTGCTCGGCCACCGCCTCGAGCTGAACGTTGATGTCTTCGTCCTGAAGGCGGATCCGCAGCCATTCCTCCGGTTTGAGGCCGTCGAGATAGTCTTGGGTGATCTCGGTTCCCGGCGCCAGCCCCTTAGGCCCCTGCTCGGCCACCTTGCCCAGCAGCATCTGGCGCACCCGTTCGAAGGTATCCTGCTCGACGATCTTGAGCTGGTCGTCGAGGTCCTTGCGCACCTTCTCCAGCTGCGCCTGCTCGATGGCCTTGGCGCGGGCGTCCTTTTCCACCCCGTCGCGGGTGAACACCTGGACGTCGATCACCGTCCCCGCCATCCCGGAAGGCACCCGCAGGGAGGTATCCTTCACATCGGACGCCTTCTCGCCGAAGATGGCCCGCAACAGCTTCTCCTCCGGCGTCAGCTGGGTTTCCCCTTTCGGGGTCACCTTGCCCACCAGAATGTCGCCCTCCTTGACCTCGGCGCCGATATAGACGATGCCGGACTCGTCCAGCTTGGCCAGGGCCGCCTCGCTGACGTTGGGAATGTCGGCGGTGATTTCCTCGGGCCCCAGCTTGGTGTCACGGGCGACGCAAGTCTTCTCTTCGATGTGGATGGTAGTGTAACGGTCTTCCTCCACCACCCGCTCGGAGATCAGGATCGAATCCTCGAAGTTGTAACCGTGCCAGGGCATGAAGGCCACCAGCAGGTTCTGCCCCAGGGCCAGTTCCCCCATGTCGGTGGAGGCGCCGTCGGCGAGGATGTCGCCCCGGGCGATGCGGTCGCCCGGCTTCACCAGCGGCTTCTGGTTGATGCAGGTGTTCTGGTTGGAGCGGGTGTACTTGGTCAGATTGTAGATATCGACCCCCGGTTCGCCCGGCTCGGTTTCGTCGTCGTTGACCCGCACCACGATGCGGGCCGCATCCACCGACACCACCTCGCCTCCGCGGCGGGCCACCACCGTGGCGCCGGAATCCCGGGCGACGATGCGCTCCATCCCAGTCCCCACCAGCGGCTTCTGGGAGCGCAGCATCGGCACCGCCTGACGCTGCATGTTGGAACCCATGAGCGCGCGGTTGGCGTCGTCGTGCTCCAGGAACGGGATCAGGGAGGCCGCCACCGAAACGATCTGCTTGGGGGAGACGTCCATGTACTGGATCATCTCCGGCGAGGCCAGGGTAAATTCGTTCTTGTGGCGGCAGGACACCATCTCGTCCACGAGCCGCCCCTCCTCGTCCACTGTGGCACCGGCCTGGGCGATGAGGTATTCGCTTTCCTCGATGGCCGAAAGGTAATGGATCTCGTCGGTCACCTTTCCGTCCACCACCTTGCGGTACGGGGTTTCCAGGAAACCGTACTCATTGGCCCGGGCGTAGACCGCCAGGGAGTTGATCAGGCCGATGTTGGGGCCTTCCGGAGTTTCGATCGGACACAGGCGACCGTAGTGAGTCGGATGCACGTCGCGGACCTCGAAACCAGCACGCTCACGTGACAGCCCCCCCGGGCCCAGGGCCGAGACCCGGCGCTTGTGGGTCACTTCCGACAGCGGATTGTTCTGGTCCATGAACTGGGACAGCTGGCTGGAACCGAAGAATTCCTTGATCGCCGCCACCACCGGTTTGGTATTGATCACCTCCTGGGGCGTGAAATCTTCGCTGGCGGCCAGAGTCAGACGTTCCTTCACCGCCCGTTCGACCCGTACCAGGCCGATGCGGAACTGGTTTTCCACCATCTCACCGACGCTGCGCACCCGGCGGTTGCCCAGATGGTCGATGTCGTCCACCTGCCCCTTGCCGTTGCGGATGTTGATGAGTTCCTTGAGGACATCGATGATATCCTCCTGGGTCAAGACCCGGGGACCTTCGGTTTCCTTGCGTCCCAGGCGCAGGTTGAGCTTCATCCGCCCCACTTCGGAAAGGTCGTAGCGCTCCGGGGAGAAGAACAGGTTCTCGAACAGCGCTTCGGCTGCCTCCTGGGTGGGCGGCTCACCCGGACGCATCATGCGGTAGATCTCGACCAGCGCCTCCAGCCGGGTGGTGGTGTGGTCGATCTTCAGGGTATTGGAAATGTACGGCCCGCGGTCGAGCTCGTTGACGTAGAGGGTTTCGATCCTGTCGATCCCCTTTTCGATCAAGGTCTCCAGCAATTCCGGGGTGATCTCGGTGTTGACCGCGGCGATCAGCTCCCCGGTTTCCTGGTCGACGACGTTGTGGGCCAGGATCTTGCCGTACAAGTATTCCGGCGGCACCACCAACTGCGTGAGCCCGGCCTTCTTCATCTGGCGGATGTGCTTGGGGGTGATGCGCCGCCCTTCCTCGACAAGCACGGTGCCGTCGTCGAGCTTGATGTCGAAAGGCGCGATCTCCCCGCGCAGACGCTCAGGAATCAGGTCGAGAACGAGCCGGTCCTTGCTCAGGTGGAACGTGTCGGTCTCGAAGAACATGCGGATCATCTGCTCGTTGTCGAAACCGAGCGCCCGCAATAGAATCGTCGCCGGCAGCTTGCGGCGGCGGTCGATACGCACGTAGACGATGTCCTTGTGGTCGAATTCGAAATCGAGCCAGGAACCACGATAGGGAATAACCCGGGCGTTGAACAGCAGCTTTCCGGAGGAATGGGTCTTTCCCCGGTCGTGGTCGAAGAACACCCCCGGCGAACGGTGCAGCTGGGACACCACCACCCGCTCGGTGCCATTGATGACGAAGGTACCGTTCTCGGTCATCAGCGGCAGTTCGCCCATGTAGACTTCCTGTTCCTTGATGTCCTTGACCACCTTGCTGCTCGCCGGCGAATCCTTGTCGTACAGCACCAGGCGCACCTTGACTCGCAGCGGTGCCGCATAGGTCGCCCCGCGGAGCTGACATTCCTTGACGTCGAAGGTGGGCTCGCCCAAGCGGTAGCTCACGTATTCGAGCGCGGCGTAGCCGTTGTGGCTCTCGATCGGAAACACCGACTTGAAAGCTGCGTGCAGCCCCTTGTCGGCGCGCCGGTCGGGACGCTTGTCCGCCTGAAGGAACTGCCGGTATGATTCAAGCTGGATTTGGAGCAGATAGGGAACGTCGAGAACTTCGGGACGTTTGGCAAAGCTCTTGCGAAGTCGCTTTTTCTCGGTGAACGAATAGGCCATAGCGGTTCCTTGAAGATCCTGCGAAGAGTTGGGTTGCCTGGGGATGGTCAGTCCGCCGGTATGGAATAAAGTGAGATCGTCTTTGACCACAAACGCTCGCTCAACCTAACGAATACTGCATGCTGCCTCCATGTTGTTTCTGTCCTTCAAGCGGGAAAAGGCCGGCAGTCGAAACTGCCAGCCATTCCCAAAAGCAACGAGCGGAAATGCGCTTATTTGATTTCGACAGAAGCGCCCGCCTCTTCCAGTTGCTTCTTGATTTCTTCGGCCTCTTCCTTGCTGACGCCTTCCTTGACCGGCGCCGGAGCACCTTCGACCAGCGCCTTGGCTTCTTTCAGGCCCAGGCCGGTGATGCCGCGGACCGCTTTGATGACCGCCACCTTGTTGGAACCGAAGCCGGTCAGAACGACATCGAACTCGGTCTTTTCCTCGGCCGCACCGCCGGCTTCACCACCACCGGCAACGGCGACCGCCGCCACAGGCGCGGCTGCGGAAACACCGAACTTCTCTTCCATGGCCTCGATCAGATCCACCACTTCCATGACGGTCATGTTCGCGATCGCATCCAGGATTTCTTCTTTAGACAGAGCCATTGTTTTTACACTCCAAAATTTGCAACAGTTTTAGTGACAACCCAATGCCCGGATCACGCCGCCTGCTTTTGATCGCGCACGGCAGCGAGGGTCCGTACCAGTTTCGCGTGGGGCTCGGCCAGCGTTCTCACCAGTTTCTCCACCGGCGCCTTCATCACGCCCATCAGCATGCTGATGGCCTGTTCCTTGGTGGGCAGGCTGGCCAGACGCTCCAGTTCTTCCGGACCGTAAACCTTGCCGCCCACGGCGACCAGTTTGGGTTGCAGATGCTCGTGTTCTTTGCGGAATTCCTTGATGACACGGGCAGCCGAACCCGGTTCCTCCAGTGAAAACGCATACAACAGAGGACCGACCAGCTTGTCGTTCATACAGGCGTAGTCGGTCCCCTCCAGCGCGCGACGCGCCAGCGTGTTTTTCACCACGCGAAGGTACACCTGGGACTCCCGGGCCTTCTTCCGCAGCTCGGTCATTTCCGGCACCGTCAGGCCCCGGTATTCCGCGACGATGGCGGAATGGGCCTTGGCGGCGACTTCGGAGACCTCTGCCACGATGGCCTTTTTCTGTTCCAGTCTCAGTGCCACGTGATACCTCCGTTTACCTCCCCCGGCAGCGCCGGGGGATCACTCACGCACCCCGAAGGGCGCTCCCGTTACGGCTCCCCGTCCTTCTGGTCCGGTTCACCGTCTGCGCAGGCGATTAAGCGCTCACACGCTCCTGCGGTCTTTGACGATCACCGGTCATCCGGTAATCCAAAGTCGTCAGAATCAGATATCCAGGGTGGACTGATCGATGGTCAACCCCGGCCCCATGGTGGTCGAGAGGGAGACTTTCTTCAGATAGGTCCCCTTGCTGCTGGCCGGCTTGGCCTTCTTCAGGTCGGCGAGCAGGGCCTCGAGATTCTCCTTCAGGGCATCGGCATCGAAATCCACCTTGCCGATGGTGCAGTGGATGATGCCCGCCTTGTCGGTGCGGTAACGCACCTGGCCGGCCTTGGCGTTTTTCACCGCGGTGGCGACATCCGGCGTCACCGTGCCCACCTTGGGATTCGGCATCAGGCCGCGTGGCCCCAGGATCGGCCCCAGCTGACCGACGATCCGCATCGCGTCGGGACTGGCGATCACCACGTCGAAATCCAGATTGCCTTTCTTGATCTCCTCGGCCAGATCTTCCATGCCGACGATGTCGGCGCCGGCCTCCTTGGCCGCCTCGGCATTGGCACCCTGGGCGAACACCGCCACCCGCACGCTCTTGCCGGTTCCGTGGGGCAGCACGGTGGACCCCCGGACCACCTGATCGGACTTGCGCGGATCGACCCCGAGGTTGACCGCCACATCCACAGATTCGGTGAACTTGACCGAGGACAGTTCCTTCAGCAGCCGCACGGCTTCCCCGACGGGATAGACCTGGGTGGGATCCACTTTCTCGCGGATCATCTTCATGCGTTTGGACAGCTTGGCCATGTCACACCCCCTCCACGTCGATGCCCATGCTGCGGGCGGTCCCGGCGATGGTCCGGACCGCGGCGTCCATGTCGGCGGCCGTCAGATCCGGTTCCTTGATCTTGGCGATCTCTTCCAACTGCTCGCGGGTCACGGTGCCGATCTTCTCCAGGTTGGGCACCGAGCTTCCCTTTTCCGCACCCACGGCTTTTTTCAGCAGATACGATGCCGGCGGGGTCTTGATGACGAAGGTGAAGCTGCGGTCGTTGTAGACCGTGATGATCACCGGCAGGGGCAAACCCTTCTCCATGCTCTGGGTCTGGGCGTTGAACGCCTTGCAGAACTCCATGATGTTGACGCCGTGCTGACCCAGCGCCGGGCCGACCGGCGGACTGGGATTGGCTTCCCCGGCCTTGACCTGCAGCTTGATGTAAGCCTCTACTTTCTTTGCCATGTTGCGACTCTCCTAGGATGGGTACCAACGCCTTGCGGCTCCCCGAATGGCAGTCAGACCTTTTCGACCTGACTGAAATCGAACTCGACCGGCGTCTGCCGCCCGAAGATGACGACCGAAGCCTTGAGCTTGTTCTTTTCGTAGTCGACTTCCTCGACCACGCAGGTGAAATCCTTGAACGGGCCTTCGATGATGCGCACCACCTCGCCGGGCTCGAACAGCACCTTGGGTTTGGGCTTGCTCAGACCTTCCTCCACCCGGGCCAGGATCGCTTCGGCTTCCTCGTCGGAAATGGGCGCCGGCTTCTCCGGCGTGCCGCCGATGAACCCCAGCACGTTGGGAATGCTGCGCACCAGGTGCCAAGTCTCATCGTTCATCTCCATCTGCACCAACACGTAACCGGGGAAGAACTTGCGATCGGTCTTGCGCCGCTGGCCCATGCGCATCTCGATGACTTCCTCGGTCGGCACCAGAATTTTGCCGAAATACTTTTCCAGGCCCGCCTGTTTGATGCGCTCCTCCAGGGAGCGCTTGACCTGATTCTCGTAGTTCGAATAGGTATGTACGACGTACCAACGCATCGCCACAGGTTTACACTCCTTGACCGGTCAGCAGTTTCACCAGCCACAGGAACAGGGAATCGAAGAGCCACAGGATCAGGCCCACGATCACCACCATCACCACCACCATCAAGGTGGTGTGGATGGTTTCCTGGCGGGTCGGCCAGGTCACCTTGCGCAGCTCCGCGCGCGCCTCCTGAATGAAGGCCCACAACATCCGCCCGGGCGCGGTGGCGAAGAACAACCCCGCCGCCACCAGCACCATGCCGATCAGCGCCAGGGTGCGATAGAGAACGGAATATTCCGGATACCAGTAAAAGCCCACCACGCCCGCCGTCAGCAACAGGACGGACAGGATCACCTTGACGAGGTCGAAAGGGGAAAGCGACAAATCTTGAGACTGGGCCTGTGTTGTCATGGAATCAACCGTGTGGTGGGAGGAGAACCGATACCCAATAAAAAATGGCAGGCCAGGAGGGACTCGAACCCCCAACCTGCGGTTTTGGAGACCGCTGCTCTACCAATTGAGCTACTGACCTGTATCGCTTCAACCTGTCGGCGCCGCCAGGGAAACGGCGGCGCCTGTGTGCTAACAATTATTCGATGATCTTGGAAACCACGCCGGCGCCGACGGTACGGCCGCCTTCGCGAATCGCAAACCGCAGGCCCTCTTCCATCGCAATCGGCGCAATCAGCTTCACCGTGATCTTGACGTTGTCGCCAGGCATCACCATGTCCACCCCTTCCGGCAGCTCCACCGCGCCGGTCACGTCGGTGGTCCGGAAGTAGAACTGCGGCCGGTAACCGTTGAAGAACGGGGTGTGACGTCCGCCTTCTTCCTTCGACAGTACGTACACTTCGGCTTCGAAGTGGGTGTGCGGGGTAATGCTGCCGGGCTCGGCCAGCACCTGGCCACGTTCGACTTCGTCGCGCTTGGTGCCGCGCAGCAGCACGCCAACGTTGTCGCCAGCCACCCCTTCGTCCAGCAGCTTGCGGAACATTTCCACTCCGGTGACGGTGGTCTTGGTGGTGGGGCGCAGACCGACAATCTCGACTTCGTCGCCCACCTTGACCTTGCCGCGTTCGATTCGGCCAGTCACCACGGTGCCGCGGCCGGAAATGGAGAACACGTCTTCGATCGGCATCAGGAAGGGCTGGTCGATGGGACGTTCCGGTTCGGGAATGTATTCGTCCATCGCTTCCATCAGCTTGAGGATCGAGGGCACGCCAATGTCGCTCTGATCCCCTTCCAGGGCCTTGAGGGCGCTGCCGATCACCACCGGCACGTCGTCTCCAGGAAAGTCGTAGCTGCTGAGCAGCTCGCGCACTTCCATCTCGACCAGTTCGAGCAGTTCTTCGTCGTCCACCATGTCGGCTTTGTTCAGGTAGACGACGATGTAGGGCACCCCCACCTGGCGGGCCAGCAGAATGTGCTCGCGGGTCTGGGGCATGGGACCGTCCGCCGCCGACACCACCAAAATGGCGCCGTCCATCTGCGCCGCGCCGGTGATCATGTTCTTGACGTAGTCGGCATGACCCGGGCAGTCCACGTGAGCGTAGTGACGCTTGGCGGTCTCGTATTCCACGTGGGCGGTGGCGATGGTGATCCCGCGCTCGCGCTCTTCCGGGGCATTGTCGATCTGACTGTAATCCTTGAACTCCGCACCCTGAAAATGCTCCGCAGACACCTTGGTCAGCGCCGCCGTCAGCGTCGTCTTGCCATGGTCCACGTGCCCAATCGTCCCCACATTCACGTGCGGCTTGGTCCGCTCAAACTTCTGCTTGGCCATGAGAACTCGATCCTCTTTAGATTCTTTACGATGGCATCGATAAAAAAATGGAGCCCATAACCGGACTTGAACCGGTGACCTCTTCCTTACCAAGGAAGTGCTCTACCGACTGAGCTATATGGGCTGTGAAACTCAAATCCCGCATTTTGGAGCGGGTGATGGGAATCGAACCCACGTCATCAGCTTGGAAGGCTGAGGTTCTACCATTGAACTACACCCGCACAAACCTTCCCAAATCTGGTGGAGGGGGGAGGATTCGAACCTCCGAAGGCGAAGCCGCCAGATTTACAGTCTGGTCCCTTTGACCGCTCGGGAACCCCTCCCGACTAAAGAGCGCATTATTGTTTCCGATCCTCCCGCAGCTGTCAACCCTTTGGGGCCGAATTTCTACGCCGTTTGCGCATGAAGACGGTTCATGGCCTTCTCGACCCCTTCATCGAGCAGCAGCGGCAGACAGTCCGCCGCCCGTGAAATGGCCGCCGTGATCGCCGCCAGCTCTTCAGCGGCGGGCCTCCCTAGCACGTAGTCGGTGACCGAGCCGTGCCGGGGCCGGCCGATGCCGATTCGCAGCCGCACGAAGTCACGCCGCCCCAGATGCTGCACGATGCTGCGGAGACCGTTATGCCCGCCGTGACCGCCGTCTACCTTGAGGCGCACCTCGCCGGCGGGGAAATCCAGCTCATCATGGGCGACCAGCAGCTGCGGTGCCTCGATACCGAAATAGCGGCACACCGCCGCGACCGGTCCACCGCTGCGGTTCATGAATTGGCCCGGCTTGAACAGACGCACCGCCTCGCCGCGGTGAAAGAATTGCCCCAGCCAACCGCCGAAGCGCGCCTCCCAGCGCAGAACCGCCCCTTCGCGCCGCGCCACCTCGTCCACAAACCAGAACCCGGCATTGTGCCGGGTTCTTTCGTATTGCCTGCCGGGGTTTCCCAACCCCGCAATCAGGGTGACTTCGGTCAAGCTCAGGCTTCACCCGCGGCTTCTTCGCCTTCGCCGCTCTCCCCGGTTTCGGTTTCGACCCGCGGCGGCAAAATGGTGACGACCGGCGCGTCGGCACCGTGCAGCAGCTCGACCACTTTGGCCCCTTCCGGCAGTTTCAATTCGGACAAGTGGATGGATTCGCCGACATCCAGATTCGCCAAATCCACTTCGATGAACTCAGGCAGCTGACCGGGCAGACAGGCGATTTCCACTTCCACCATATGGTGATTGACGATGCCGCCCTTCTTCACACCGACGGAGGTGTCTTCGTTGACGAAATGCAGCGGCACGTGAACCCGAATCTCCTCGTCTGCATAGACGCGCTGGAAGTCCAGATGCAGCACCGCTTCCTTGCTCGGATGCCGCTGAACTTCCTTCAAAATCGCCTGCACCGGCGCCTGGCCTGGAATTTTCAGGGTCAGGATGTGGGAATACACCGCTTCCTGTTCCAGGTTCTTGTCCACCTGCGGTTTGGACAACACCAGCGGCAGCGGCTGCTCCTCGCCGCCATACAACACTGCGGGAATCTTCAGCTCACGCCGCAACCGGCGGGCCACCCGGGTACCGGTCTCTGACCTGACTTCCGCCTCGAACTCGAAACTCGCTTCCATCTTTGTCGCTCCCAAAAACTTAATCTACATACAAAGAACTGACCGACTCGCCAACCGCAATGCGCCGGACGGTTTCGGCCAACATGTCCGCCACGCTCAGTTGCCGGATCTTGGGGCACGCCGCCGCCTCGCGGCGCAACGGAATGGTATCGGTAACCACCAGCTCGTCAAGCTGCGAAGCGCCGATGTTGTCCACCGCCGGCCCCGACAGCACCGGATGGGTGCAATAGGCAACCACCCGCACGGCCCCTTGGGCCTTGAGCGCGGCCGCCGCCTGGCACAAGGTGCCGGCGGTATCCACCAGATCGTCCACCAGAATGCAGGTCCGCCCTTCGACCTCGCCGATGATGTTCATCACCTGGGCCTCGTTGGCCTTGGGACGGCGCTTGTCGATGATGGCCAGCTCCGCGTCTCCCAGACGCTTGGCCAGCGCCCGGGCTCGGACCACACCGCCCACGTCCGGCGACACCACGATCTGGTTGTCGTACTTCTGCCGCCAGATGTCGCCCAGAAGCAGAGGCGAGGCGTAAACGTTGTCCACCGGAATATCGAAGAAACCCTGCACCTGGTCGGCATGCAGATCCACGGTCAACAGCCGATCCACCCCGGCGGCGGAAATCATCTTCGCCACCAGCTTGGCGGTGATCGGCACCCGCGCCGAACGCGGTCGCCGGTCCTGGCGGGCATAGCCTAGATAGGGGATCACCGCCGTAATCGTCCCTGCCGAGGCCCGCCGCAGGGCGTCGACGATGATCAACAGCTCCATGAGGTTGTCATGGGGCATGTGGGTGGACTGGATGACGAAGATCTCCCGCCCGCGGACGTGCTCCTCGATCTCGACCGCGATCTCGCCGTCACTGAAACGCCCCACCGACGCCAGCCCCAACCGCATACCGAGCCGGTCGACGATGTTCTGCGCCAGAGGCCGGTTGGCGTTGCCGGAAAAAACCATGAAACTGGCATCGCCCATAGCGCCACCTCTGCCGGATGCATTGCGGGATGAATGGACAGGATTGGCTGGGGCGCCAGGATTCGAACCTGGGAATGCGGGGATCAAAACCCCGTGCCTTACCGCTTGGCGACGCCCCATTGGATCTTTCATTGCAACTGTGCCAGTTTGTCGAGCAACGGCGAGCGATTCAAGCCACGGGCGACCTGGACCCGCCAACGCCGCGCCAGCGCTGCAGCCGCCGCTTCCGCCCGGTCACGGTCCGGAAACGCCGCGTACACACAGGCGCCGGTACCCGTCAGACGGGGCCTGCCATGGCGCGCCAAGTCGGCCAGCGCCGCATCCACCTGGGGATACAGCCGCCGCACGACCGGCAGGCAGTCGTTGCCACACAGCCCGGCGAGAAAGTCGGATATTGTGGCAGGCGGGCTGTTTCTTGTCAAATCCTCCGCCCCGAACACCGCCGCTGTCGCCACCTCGCAGGGAGGGACGAGGATCACGTACCAGGGTTGGGGAGGTTCCACCGGCGTCAGCCGCTCGCCGACCCCTTCGGCCCAGGCCGCCACCCCTTTGATGAAAACCGGCACGTCGGCACCGAGCCTGACCCCCACTTCCAGCAACGCCGTCTCACTCAGCCCCAGCCCCCACAGGGCGTTGAGCGCCACCAGCACCGTGGCCGCATCGGAGCTGCCGCCCCCCAGCCCGCCGCCCATGGGCAGACGCTTGTCCAAGCGTATCTCCACCCCGCGCCGCACGCCGGTCAGGCGCTGCAGCGCCCGGGCGGCGCGCACGGTCAGATCACGATCCGGGGACACCCCCGGCAACGGTGTCGCCAGCACCACCTGATCGTCGTCACGCCAGCGAAAGTGCAGGGTGTCGGCCCAATCGACGAACTGGAACACCGTCTGCAGCAGGTGGTAACCGTCGGGCCGGCGGCCGACGATCCGCAGCATCAGGTTCAACTTGGCAGGAGCCGGCCAGTTTTCAAGTTCGGTCACGGTCGATTTCCCAGCGATCGATCAACAATTTCACACGCACCCCGTCAGGCCCCAGCAATTGCAGTTTCGTCGGCAACGCTCCTGCGGCGACGGCCCCGTAGGCCAAATAGCCGACCTCCCAACCCTGCTGCCGCAGCCGTTGCAGCCGCCCGGCCAGATCGTGCTCGACAGCTGCCGGGCCGGGCGCCGTCAACCCCAGGACCCAGTAGCGCAACGCCGCCAGCGGCACGACGACGCCCAGCACCTGGCGCAGCAAGCGGTCGGGTTCGGCCGATTCCAGTATCCGGCCATCAGGATAGCGCAGCCGGATCCAGCCGGAACCCACCTCGACCACCACCCCACCCTGGCCGAAGGGACCACTCAGAACCAGACGGTCCAACCCCTGCCCGTGTTCCCAGCGCAGGTGGCCGTGCCAGCTGTCCCGGCCACCGCTGACGCCGATGCGCCCCTGCAGCTGCCAGGGGCGCTCGATCAGCCCGGAACGCCAGCGGCGCTCGGCCTCGCCTGCAGCGGGCAAAGGGGGTTTGCGCCAAGCGGCGCAACCCGCCAGCGCCAACAGCAGCAACAACAGCGGAATGCGGCTCACGGCGCCAAGCGGTCCGCCACCCGTTTGCGGAACCTGGCCACCCGCGGATCGTCGCCTGCGTCAGCGAGCGCTTTCCGCCATACCTTCCGGGCCTGGTCATGTTGTCCCAAGGCCCAGTAGACCTCACCCAGATGATAGGCGATCTCCGGGTCCGGATTGGCGGCATAGGCGCGCTGCAGGTATTCCAGCGCCTGGGAATAATGACCCAGCTTGTACTGCAACCAGCCATAGCTGTCGAGGACGGCGGGATCGTCGGGTTTGAGGCGGATGGCCTTCTCCAGATAGGTTCTGGCCTCGTCGAGCGGTCCCTGATATTCCAGCAGGGTGTAGCCCAGGGCGTTGAGCAAGTTGGGGTCGTCAGGCTTCTTCTCCAGCGCTGCCTGCAGGTCGGCGATGACCTGGTGGGGTTTTCCCATCTGTTCGGCCACCAGGGCACGGGCGTAGAGCAGATCGGGGTGGGCAGGGAAATCCGCCAAAGCCTGGGTGAGGGCGTCGAAGGCGGCCTGCAGCCCCCGGGCCTGAGTCAGAATTTCCGCCTTGAGCAGATGCAGCTGCAGGCGGAAATTGGGATAGCGGTCGTACAGGGTTTCGATACGTCGCAAGGCCTCGTCGATTCGCTTCAACCTGGCCAGGGCCATCACGGCGTTGATGCGGGCATCGAAGCCGAGCTTGCCGTTCTCGACCTTGTCGAACCAGGCCAGCGCCTCCTGGTAGCGGTGGTGCCGCAAGGCGATCCGCCCCAGATAGTAATAGGCTTCGGCGCGCCACTTGGGCTGCTTGAGCAGGCGCCGCAGCGTCTTCTCCGCGACCTTGTCCCTGCCCTGCTGCAGATTCACCAGGGCATAGGCGTAGAGGGCGTCGGGATAGTCCGGATCACGTTTGAGGATCCGTTTCAGTTCCGTCTCGGCCGCCTCGAAATCCTTGAGTTTCAACAGCAATTGGGCATAAAGCAGGCGCAATTGCAGGTCGTCGGGATGCTCGCGCACCAAGTCTTGCAATATCCGCCGGGCCTTGTCGGATTCCCCGAGCCGGGTCAGGAGCTGGCTTTGCAACAGCCTCAGGCGGGCCGACTCCGGTTGCAGTTTCACCGCCCGGCTCACCTGCGCCAGAGCCTCGCGGACGTCCCCCTGGCGCAGCGCCAGCATCGCATGGGCGTACAGGACTTCCGGAGAGTCGGCGAAATGCCGGCTCACCTGGGCCATCACCGCCGCCGCCACCTCTTTGTCCACGTTGCGGTCCATGAAACGGAGGATTTCCATCAGGACCTCGGTGCGCCGGGACGGCGGGGTCAGGGTCAGGAGGCGGATGAAATGGGCTGCGGCCGCATCGGTCTCCCCCTGACGCAGCGCCAATAGCAACGCCATCTCATGGGCGTCCGGGGAATCGGGCGCCTGTTGCAGCCAGCGCTTGACCGCTTCGGCCGCCTTGTCGTATTGCTTCAGATACAGGGCGATGCGGGTGGCGCGTTCGGCGACCCGGGGATCGGGAACTTTGTCCAGCACCTGCAGGTAAAGCTTCAGGGCCAGCGGATAATCGCCCCGCCGGCCCGCCAGTTCCGCCGCCAACAGGGCGTAGAGAATGTCGCCTTTGATGGCGGAAGCCTTATCGACGTGCTTGATCTCCAGAATCGGCTCGGCGAAGACCGGCGGTGAGGTTTCGCGTTTGAGCGCCTGACAGCCGGAAAACATGAGAACGACAACAAAAAGGGAAACGAGGCGTATGATCACGGACAGCTTCCTTATCCTGATGCGGGCGGGTCCGCCCGCAGGAACGGGGCGAACGGTTGGTTTAATTATATTTTGTTTTTACAATGCAGAATAATCTTATCCTGGATCGTTTCATCCCATGACGCTGCTTGCCCTAGGACTCAACCATACCACGGCGCCGGTGGCGGTGCGCGAACGCCTCGCCTTTCCCGGCGAGCGCGCCACCGAACTGCTGCCTGCCCTGCTGAGGCTGCCGGGCGTTCAGGAGGCGGCGTTGCTTTCCACCTGTAACCGCACCGAAGTCTATTGCCGCACCGATCGCCCCGATCCCAAACTCCTGGTGAACTGGCTCGCCGAAACCCAGCAGATCGAACCCGAGGCCTTCGAGCCTTATCTGTACGTCCACACCGACGCCGCCACCATCCGCCACCTGTTCCGGGTCGCCTGCGGACTCGACTCGATGGTCCTGGGCGAACCGCAGATCCTGGGACAGATGAAGGACGCCTATCAGGCCGCCCGTCAGGCCGGTGCCCTGGGCAAGATCCTCAGCCGGCTGTTCCAGCACACCTTCAGCGCCGCCAAAAAGGTGCGCACCGACACCGCCATCGGCGCCAGCCCCATCTCCGTTGCCTTCGCCGCGGTGCGGCTGGCCCGGCAGATCTTCGACGATCTGGGGGAGCAGACCGCCCTGCTGATCGGCGCCGGGGAAACCATCGAACTGACCGCCCGCCACCTGCACCAGCAGGGTATCGGCCGCATCATCGTCGCCAACCGCACCTTCGACAAGGCCCATGCGCTGGCCGCCCAGTTCGGCGGTTACGCCATCGCCCTGCGGGAGCTGCCGGCCCATCTGCACGAAGGAGACATCGTGGTTTCCTCCACCGCCAGCCAGCTGCCGATCCTCGGCAAGGGAGCGATCGAGCGGGCGGTCAAAAGACGCCGCCACAAACCCATCTTCATGGTCGATCTGGCGGTGCCCCGCGACATCGAGCCCGAAGTGGAGATCCTCGACGACGTCTATCTCTATACCGTGGACGATCTCAAAGACATCGTCGAGGAGAACCGCCAGGCCCGCCGCGAGGCCGCCCTGCAGGCCGAGGAAATCATCGACATGGAGGTGGAGCACTTTCTCGCCTGGCTCCGGGCCCAGGGCGCCGGCGACACCATCCGCGCCCTGCGCCGCCAGGCCGAGGGGCACAAACAGGCGGCCCTGGAGCGGGCCCGCCGGGCCTTGCAGCAGGGCGCCTCTCCCGAGGAAGCCCTGGAACTGCTGGCCCACACCCTGACCCAGAAACTCCTCCACACCCCCAGCGTCCAACTCAAGCAGGCCGGCAGTCACGAACGTCACGATCTCATCGCCGCGGCCCGTGAACTGTTCAAGCTCACCTGATGCAAGATTCCATCCGCACCCGCCTCGACCAGCTCAGCGACCGCTTCGAGGAGATCACCACCCTCCTCAGCCTGCCGGAAGTGCAGGCCGACACCCGGCGCTTCCGTGAACTGAGCCAGGAATACGCCCAGCTCGAACCCCTGATCGCCACCTATCGCGATTACCAGCAGACCGCCGCCGCCCTGGCCGAGGCCGAAGCCCTGCTGATGGAAGGTGATGCGGAACTGAAGGAACTGGCGCGGGAGGAAATCGCCACCGCCAAAGCCCGCCTGGCCACCCTGGAGCAGGAACTGCGGATTCTGCTGCTGCCCAAGGATCCCCACGACCGGCGCAGCGTGTTTCTGGAGATCCGCGCCGGCACCGGCGGCGCCGAGGCGGCCCTGTTCGCCGGCGATCTTCTGCGTATGTACAGCCGCTACGCGGAAAAGCGCGGCTGGAAGGTGGAAATCATCGGCGAAAGCCCCGGGGAACTGGGGGGCTACAAGGAAGTCATCCTCAAAATTTCCGGACCGGACGTCTACGGCCGCCTCAAGTTCGAGGCCGGGACCCACCGGGTCCAGCGGGTCCCGGAAACCGAATCCCAGGGACGCATCCACACCTCCGCCTGCACCGTGGCCGTGCTGCCGGAAGTGGAGGCGGTGGACGAAGTGGAAATCAACCCGGCAGAGCTGCGCATCGACACCTTCCGTTCCTCCGGCGCCGGCGGCCAGCACGTCAACACCACCGACTCGGCGGTGCGCATCACCCATCTGCCCACCGGCATCGTGGTCGAATGTCAGGACGAGCGCTCCCAGCACAAGAACAAGGCCAAGGCCATGGCTTTGCTCCAGGCCCGCCTGCTGGCGGCGGAACAGGCTAGGCAGCAGGCCGAACAGGCCCGCTCTCGCCGGCTCCAGGTAGGCTCAGGCGACCGTTCCGAACGCATCCGCACCTACAATTTCCCCCAGGGCCGGGTCACCGATCACCGCATCAACCTGACGCTGTACAAGCTCGACGAGATTCTCGAAGGCAACCTCGACGAACTGATCGAACCCTTGCTTCAGCACCACCAGGCCGAACTGCTGGCGGAAACCTTTGCCTGATGCCCACCATCGCCGAACTGCTACGCCAGGGCCGCCAGCGCCTGCAGGGTGCCTCGCCCACCCCGGAACTGGACGCCGAGGTGCTGCTGGCCCACGTCCTGGGGAAGCCGCGCAGCCATCTGCGGGCCTGGCCCGAACAGGAACCGGAACCAGCACAGATCCGACGCTACCTGGAACTGCTGGAACGCCGCCGTCACCGGGAACCGGTAGCCTATCTCACCGGCCAGCGGGAATTCTGGTCCCATACCTTCGAGGTCGGTCCCGGGGTGCTGATCCCGCGTCCGGAAACCGAGTCGCTGGTGGAACGGGCCCTGCATCGCATCCATCCGGAGGCCGAGTGGCGGCTGGCCGATGCCGGCACCGGGTCGGGCGCCCTGGCGGTCACTTTGCAGCGGGAACGCCCCCGCTGCTTCGTCCTCGCCACCGACCGCTCCTTCACCGCCCTGCAGCTGGCGCGGCGCAACGCCCGCCGCCTCGGCGCCCGGATCGCCCTGATCCAGGCCGACTGGCTCGCTCCGGTCGCCACCGCCAGCCTGGACCTGATCGTCAGCAATCCGCCCTACATTCCCGCCGGCGATCCCCATCTGCGGGGGGAAATCCGCTTCGAGCCCCGCCAGGCCCTGGTCGCCGGGATCGACGGCCTCGCCGCCTACCGCACCCTGATCCCCCAGGCCCGGCGGGTGTTGCGCGCCAGCGGCTGGCTGCTGCTGGAACACGGCCACGACCAGCACGAGCCGGTGGCGGAATTGCTGAAACAGGCCGGTTTCCGTAACATCAGCGGACACCCCGACCTGCAAGGCCACATCCGAGTCACCGAGGCACAAAGGAGCCCCTGAATGCCCGACACCATCGTTCTCCCCCGTTCCCTGGTCACCCGCCTGCTGCATCAGGCCCAGAGCCGCCCCGATTACGAGGTCTGCGGCCTCATCGGCGCCCGCGACGGCAAACCGGTGAGCGTCTATCCGGTAGCCAATGTCGCCACCGATCCCGAGCGCCACTTCGAAATGGACCCCGCCGGCCAGATCCAGGCGATGAAAACCATGCGCCAGCGGGGCGAGACCCTGTTCGCCATCTACCACTCCCACCCCCACGCCCCACCCTTCCCCTCCCGCGAGGACATCCAGTCAGTCAGCTATCCCGAAGCCCTGAGCCTGATCATCTCCCTGAACACCAAAGGGGTGCTGGAAATCCGCGGCTTCCGCCTCGAGGGCCGGCGGCCGGAGGAAGTGGAACTGGTGATGGAAGAGGCGTGAACGAGCTGGAAATCGACGGCAGCTTCGGCGAGGGCGGCGGTCAGATCCTGCGTACGACCCTGGCGCTTGCGGTGCATCTGCGACAGCCGGTGCGCCTGGTCAACATCCGCGCCAGACGGCGCCCGCCGGGACTGCGGCGCCAGCATCTAGCCTGCGTCCTGGCTGCCGCCGCAATCAGCGGCGGCCAGGTGGAAGGCGCCGAGGTGGGGTCACGGGCGATCCGCTTCCGGCCGGGGCCGTTGCGGCCCGGGGACTACACCTTCGACATCGGCACCGCCGGCAGCACCACCCTACTGCTTCAGGCCATCCTGCCTCCGCTGCTGCTCGCCGACGGTCCCAGCCGACTGACGCTCAAGGGCGGCACCCACAACCCCCACGCCCCGCCTTTCGACTTTCTCGATCAGGTTCTGCTGCCACAGCTGCACCGGATGGGGGCGAAGGTCGCGCTGCAGCTGCACCGCCCCGGCTTCTACCCCCGCGGCGGCGGTGTCCTGGAAGCCCATATCGAGCCGGTGGAACGACTCGCCCCTATCACCATTTCCCGGCGGGGAGAAGTGCTGGAAATCGCCGCCAGGGCGGTAGTCGCCGGTCTGCCCCGCCACATCGCCGCCCGTGAACTGGGCGTGCTGGCCCAGCGCCTGGAACTGGCCAACCCGGCCCTGACCATCGAGGAACTGCGCGGCTGCGGCATCGGTAACGTGGTCACCGTGAGAATCCAAAGCGACCACATCACCGAGCTGTTCACCGGCTTCGGCGAGAAGGGCGTTCCTGCGGAAACCGTCGCCAGCCGGCTGGCGGACGAGGTGGAAGGCTATCTGGCGGCCGACGTGCCGGTGGGCCCGTATCTGGCCGACCAGCTACTGGTGCCGCTGGCCCTGGCCGGCGGCGGGGAATTTCTGACTCTGCCCCCCACGCGCCACACCACTACCAATATCGCGGTGATCGAAAGGTTTCTGCCGCTGCGTTTCCAGATGGAGGGCGAAGACGGACGCTGCCGGATCCGCCTGACTCACCAGTAACGCTCGGTGGTGATCTGCCCCGGCTCCTTGCGCAGGTTCTCCTTCAGGCCCCGGCGCTTGAGCAATTCGACGGTATCCTTCACCATCGCCGGATTGCCGCAGATCATCACCTGGCTGTCGGCCGGGTCGATCTTCAGGCCGGCGCGTTCTTCCAGCTCGCCGGATTCGATGGCCTGGGTGATCCGCATCGGCAGCGCCCCCGGCACGGCTTCGCGGGTGACGCTGGCGAAAAACCGGAACTGCTCCGGATGGGTCTGGCGGAAGCCCTCGATGGTGTCCTGGTAGGCCAGTTCGGCACCGGTGCGCACCCCATGGACCAGGACGATCCGTTCGAAGCGCCGCCAGGGTTCCCCGGTCTTGAGGATGGAAAGGAAGGGACCCAAGGCGGTGCCGGTGGCCAGCATCCAAAGGTGTCGGCCTTCGGGCACTTGGTTCAGGGTGAAGAAGCCGGCGGCCTTGCGCGCCACCCAGACCGAATCCCCCGGCTGCAGGGTGGCCAGCTTCGGCGTCAGCCTGCCCTCGGGAATGACGATGAAGTAGAAGTCCAGGGGACGCTCGTCAGGGGCGTTGACGAAGGAATAAGGCCGCGAGACGAATTCCCCCTCGATTTCCAGCCCCAGACGGCCGAACTGGCCGGCGACGAACGGCTCGATGTCGGCCTCCACCCGCAAGGAATAGAGGCGCTCGGCCCAGCGGTAAAGCTCCACCACCCGGCCCTGACACCACTTGCGGGAATCGATGGTCACAGTCATGAACTTTCCTCCAACAGTGCCTCCAGGGGCCGGTAGCGTTCCGGCAGCCCCCAGGATTCGGCCACCGGGCGGCAGGTGATCCAGCCCCGGTAGGTATTGACCGCCTTGGCGAAACCCGGATCGCCCCGCACCGCCTCGATGCCACGGTCCGCCAGGCGCAGCACGTAAGGCAGGGTGGCCCGCGTCAGCGCCAGGGTGGAGGTGCGCGGATAGGCGCCGGGCATGTTAGTGACGCAGTAATGGATGACGCCGTGGACGGTGTAGACAGGATCGGCGTGGGTGGTGGGACGGGAGGTGGCGACGCAGCCACCCTGATCGATGCTGACATCGACGATCACGGCACCGGCCGCCATGCGCCTGACCATGTCTTCGGTGACCACATGGGGTGCCCGGGCGCCACGGATCAGCACGGCCCCGACGACCAGATCGGCTGCGGTGATCTCCGCGGCGATGGTCTGCGGGCTGGAATGGACGAAACGGAAGCAATCGGGGTACTGCGCCTGCAGATCCGCCGCCCGGGACGGATCGAGCCCGGCCATCACCACCTCGGTGCCCATGGCGCAGGCGCGCTGGGCGGCATGACGGGCCACCACGCCGTCGCCGATGATGAGCACCCGGCCGTAACCGACGCCGAGCACGTTGGCCGGCAGGGTGCCGCGGCCACCGTTGAAACGGGCCAGATAGTAGGCGCCCATCAGAGTCGCCATGTTGCCCGCCACGCCGCTCATGGGCGCCAGCAGGGGCAGATGCCCCTGTTCGTCCTCCAGGGTTTCGTAGGCGACGGCGGTGGTGCCGCTCTCGAGCAGGGCGTCGAGCAATTCGCACGGGGCGGCGGCCAGATGAAAATAGGTGAACACGATCTGGCCGCGCAAATAGGCGTATTCGTCGGGTTGCGGTTCCTTGACCTTGACCACCAGATCGGTGCTCCAGGCCGCGGCGGCATCGCCCAGCTCGGCGCCGGCGTACCGGTAGGCGGCGTCCTCGAAGCCGGAACCCTCGCCGGCTCCGCGCTCCACCGTGACCGCATGACCGGCCTGGACCAAGGCGCGCACACCGGCAGGCGTGAGGCCGACCCGGTACTCCTCGGTCTTAATTTCTTTCGGAACCCCGACCCGCATCACTCCAGCCCGACGGCCGCTTCGCGGATGGTTTCCTCGTCCGCCCGGATCAGGTTCTTGCTCACGGTCTTGACCAGCGTCTTCAGGGTCGGCGCGTGCAGGTGCTTGCGCACCAGGCCGATGAACTTGGGCTCGCCGACCAGCACCAGCTCCTCGAACCGATTGGTGGCCCGGGCCTTTTCGATGTGTTCGGCGACTTCCTTGGCGAATACGTCAGCCTCGTGGGTCTTGGGATCGACCTCGCTTTCCATGTGATGGATGCCCTGGCCCATGCGATCGTACACTTTGCCGGCATTGTCGGCGTTGATGTCGAGCACCTTGGCGCGAGATTGGGGATGGGACAGATCTTCCAGTTCCGTCATCGGCTTGAGGCGGCTGTTGGCCTCGAAAATCCGCGCCCGGCTGCTTTCAGCGACGACGACCCACGTTTTCTTCATGATCGGCTTCTCCTTGTGTCGGTTATTCAGATTCCCGCAGAGCATTGTACACCGCCACCTTCCCCACACCGAGAAGACGGTGGCAACCCCAAGCCAGCGCACCGAGCAGCACCACCTCGGCGAACAGCACCACCTGCAGCGGCACCTCCGCCAACAGTTCCCGGTAGCGCCCCTTGGCGGTGAAGCCGGCGACAAAATGCCCCTGTCGCAATACCGGCAGGATCTTCGGCGCGATCCCGCCTGCGATATAAATGCCGCCGAAGGCCAGGCTTTTCAAGGCCAGATTGCCCGCCTCGGCACCGTAAAGCGTGGCGAACCAGCGCAACGCCTCGAGGCACAGGGGATCGCCCCATTCCAGCGCCCCGCGGCTGACCACGGCAGCCGGATCGGCCGTCGTCATCGCCGCCGCCACCTGCGCGCTCTCCCGCGCCGGTTCCTGCTCACGCAGGAAGCGGTACAACGCCGCCAACCCCGGCCCAGACACCACCCGCTCGTAACTGACGTGGTCCGGATAGCTGCGCCGCAGCCAAGCCAGCAGGGCATCCTCGCGCGCATCGCGGGGGGCGAAATCGCAGTGGCCGCCTTCGGTCGCCACCACGGTGACGCCGTCGCCGCTGCGGATCAGCAGCGCCTCCCCCAAACCGGTGCCGGCGGCGATCACCGCCCGGTGGGCATCGGCCCGTTCCCGGGCCCGGGGATTCAAGGCCGTAAACTGAGCCGGCGGCAACTCCAGGATGCCATGGGCGGCCGCCTCCAGATCGTTGAGCAGCGCCACCAGAGCGCCGTCCAACTGCCGCGACAGGACGGCGGCATCCAGCACCCAAGGCAGATTGGTGGTGCGGCAGACGCCATCCTTCACCGGCCCGGCGACTCCGAAACAGGCGGCATCCACAGGCACCGGCCAGCGGGCACGGAAGCGCGCCAGCACCGCCTCGAAACGCTCGAAATCCCCGCTGGGAAAACGCTCACGGGCGATCACCCGTACCCGGCCGCCAGCCACCTCGGCCAGACACAGCCAGGTCTTGGTACCGCCGATGTCCCCCGCCAGCAGCCGCATCATTCGCCCTGCAGGGTGGCGATCACGGTGCGCCGCCCGCCGTGGTTGCGGTGTTCGCCCAGATAGATGCCCTGCCAGGTGCCCAGCAGCAACCGCCCCCCGCCGATGGGGACGGTCACCGACGATCCCAGCAGCGATGCCTTGATGTGGGCCGGCATGTCGTCCGGACCCTCCAGGGTATGGCGGTAGTAGGGGGCATCCTCAGGGACGACATGGCGAAAATGCGCCTCCATGTCGGCCCGCACGGTGGGATCGGCATTCTCGTTGATGGTCAGGGAGGCGGAGGTGTGCTGGATGAAGAAATGGGCCAGCCCGACCCGGAAATCCCGGATCTCCGGCAGCTGTTCCAGCAGTTCGCGGGTGACCAGATGGAACCCACGCGGCCTGGGGGAAAGAACGAGTCGTTTCTGCACCCACATGACGTCTGCATCCGGTGGAAGAACCGAGCGGAAGGATAACATGGATCCCCGCAGCCGGGGCCACGCCCTCAGCCGTTTGCGTCCGGCGCCCGAAAGCCGTAGATCATGTAGCGCAGCAGCCGCAAGCGACTGACGATCTCGGCGAAACCGGTTTCGGCGACCGCCGCCGCCCCCACCTGCAGCGCGCCGCCGAAACGGCGCAGGAACGAATAGGTGGGCAGGGTGTTTGCGGTGATGTCGCGTTCCGTCTCGACGGCGAACCCGGTCGCCTCCGCCAGCCTCCAGTAGCCGCCGCGGGTGTAGCTGAGATCGCAGCGGCCGTAGAAACCGCCGCCGATCCCCAGCCGGGACCACAGGGTGACGGGCAGCAGCGGTGCGGTGGCAACGAAATCCGACAGCGCCAGCCGCCCGCCGGGTTTCAGGACCCGCCGGGCCTCCGCGAAGAAGCAGCGCCGGTCGGGGAAGTGGAAGATGCACTCGACCGCGACCACCGCGTCGAAGCTGGCGTCCGCGAACGGCAGGGCGCAGGCGTCCCCGGCCACAAAGCAGATGCGGTTACCAGGTTGCGATGTCACCTGCTTTCGGGCGCGCGCTAATTGGCGCTGATCGATGTTGAGCCCATAGACCTCCATCTCGGTGTGATTTTCATTGATGCTAGCCACGGTGCCGCCGAAGCCGCAGCCGGCATCGAGCACCCGCTGCCCGTCTGTGACCGCCGCCGCCTGGCAGACCTCCCGCGTCAGGGCTTCAGCCGCCGCGGCGAAGTCCTGCGGCGTCAGTTCGGCACTTCCCGGATCGGGCCAGTAGCCCCAGTGGACATGGCGGCCGAAGGCGCGTGCCACGACCGGATCGCCACGCTCCAGCGACGCTAGCAGGGCATCGAAGTAAGGGAGTTTGATCATGTCAGCAAGGTCTGGAATCGTTGATCTTCCAGGCCGCAGTATACGCCCACCCCTGCCCTGGGCGTAGCGGTCATTCACCGCTTCATCCATCCTAAGATGTCCCGCTCGGGCCTGGATCTGCTGTTGCGCTGCCAAAGGAGGGAGAAAATACCCCCTCCAAGGCCAAAAAGAAGGACTTCTAAGGACTACGAGCCCGGGTTTGTCCACATCGACATCAAATACCTGCCCAAGATGCCCGATGAGGCTCGGGGCCGTTATCTCTTCGTCGCCATCGACCGGGCCGCCCGCTGGGTCTACCTGGAAATCCATCCCGCCAAGGAAACCAGGGTCGCCGCCGACTTCCTCGACCGCCTGATCGACAAAGCTCCCTTCAAAATCACCAAGCTCCCGACAGCGGCAAGGACAAATCCGCCGGGAGCGGATTTGGAGCGTGCACCAGGCCCCGAAGGGGTGAACCCCAGAGATGGGGTGAGCAATTCACCGACCGCTTCTGCGCCACCGGGGAGTGCGAACCGACCGGCCGGTGCCTTTTCGACCAGACCTGCCAACGCCATGGCATCGAACACCGCCCCATCCCACCCAAACGCCCGCAGACCAACAGACAGGCCTGCCGCTTCGACGGTCGGATCGCCGGGCTCCTCAAAACCACCCGCTTCCAAAGCAACCAGGATCTGGAACGGACCTCGATGCAGTATGCTAACGTCTACAACCATCAGATCCCCCAGGAGGCCCTGGGACACATCTCACCGGCGCAGGACCTCAAAGACTGGCAGAAAAAGCGGCCGGAACTTTTCAAAAAAGTAATAATCTCGCGGGTCTTGACCAGCTACTCCAGGCCGGAAGGGGCATCCTGTAACTGAGAAGGGGAAAGTGGCTGGCCGCAGTGAGGACAGGTAAGCACCTTCCCCCGCTGTACCAAGCTTTTTTCCTCGTCCAGCAGCAGCTCGGCATCCTCTTCCTCCAGGCCCAGCTCCTCCCGGGCCGCCTTCAGCGCCTCGTATTCGGCCCGGGAGATGACCCCGTCGGCCAGGGCTTGCCGCAGCTTCAGGCGGTATTTTTCCCGCCGATTCTGTAGCTCGGTGGAAAACCCGGAGGCAAGAATCCCGGCCGGCATCGCCGCCATGCCCACCCCGGCGATGGTGATGAGCACCCCGAAGGCCTTGCCCCACACCGTCACCGGCACCACGTCGCCGTAGCCGACGGTGGTCAGGGTCACCGTGGCCCACCAAATCGCCTTGGGGATGCTGCCAAAGGCCTCGGGCTGGGCGTCGTGCTCCACCAGATAGATACCGCTGGCGGCGAAAATGATGATGATCAGCATGATGAACACCGCAGAGATGAACGCCGAGGCCTCGCGGCGAATCACCGTCAGCAGCAGATCGAGAGCATCGGAATAGCGGGTCAGCTTGAAAATGCGGATCAACCGCAGCACCCGCAGGAAGCGGGTGTCGAGACTCAAACCGAACCAGACCAGCATCGAGGGCAGGAAAGCCAACAGGTCCACCAGCGCCATCGGCGTCCGCATATAGCGCAGGCGTCCCCACAGGGGATGGGAGAACGCCGGGTTCTCGACACAACACCACACCCGCAGGCAGTATTCGAGCGCGAACAGAAACACTGAAACGAACTCGAAGGAAGCGAACCAGAACCGGTAAGCCTGCTCGTATTCGGGCACCGACTCGAGAATCACCTCGATCACATTGAGACCGATGAGCGCCATGATGCTCAGGTCCACCAGCCGGCTGGCCAGGCTGGGATGGCGGTGGTCGAGCCACTGATAGAGACGGTGACGGAGGGTCATGATGCAGGGTCCTGGTATGAGTCGAAAGGGGGGCTCGTGTAGAATAATAGTCCTGTCAAGCGCTTTCCGGAAAATCATGACCAGACGACTGACGGCAATCATCGAGCGCGAGGGGGACGGCTATGTGGCGCTTTGTCCGGAAGTGGACGTAGCAAGCCAGGGAGAAACAGTGGACGAGGCCCGCGCCAACCTCAAAGAGGCGCTAGAGCTCTTCTTCGAGACGGCATCAGCGCGTGAAATCGAGCATCGGTTACACAATGAGGTCTACGTGACCGACATTGAGGTGGCCGTTGGCTAAGTTGCGTGTTCTATCCGGAGCCGATGTCTGCCGCATCCTAGCCGAGCATGGTTTCGCCGAAGTCCGCCGTCGTGGCAACCACATCGTTATGCAGAAAACTACGGGGGATACGACGATCACCGTACCAGTTCCAAATCACAGAACGCTGCGTACCGGTACACTGATGTCCATCATTCGCCAGTCAGGCGTAGCACGATCCGCATTCGAGTAATCCACTATCATTTGGCCCCGTTATGACCGAACCGTCCCACAACCGCATCGAAGCCGCCCTCAAAACCTACACCGACCCGCATCTGCAAACCGATCTGGTCAGCGCCGGCGCGGTCAAATCCATCGAGATCGACGGCGGCCGGGTGGCGGCCCGTATCGAGCTGGGCTTTCCGGCCAAATCCTATGCGCCCCAGCTAACCCTAGCGCTGTCCGAGGTCCTGCGCGCCCTGGAAGGCGTGCAGGCCATCGACGTGCAGGTGGACTGGAAGATCGTCCCCCACCGGGTGCAGGCGGGCAAGAAGCCCCTGGCCGGGGTGAAGAACGTCATCGCCGTCGCCTCCGGCAAGGGGGGGGTGGGCAAATCCACCGTGGCGGTAAATCTGGCCCTGGCGCTGGCTCAGGAAGGCGCGGCGGTGGGCATCCTGGATGCCGACATCTACGGCCCCAGCGTACCGCGGATGCTGGGCGTGGCCGGTCAGCCGGAAACCAAAGACGGCAAGACCATCGAGCCCAAGGAAACCTACGGGCTCAAGGTCATGTCCATCGGCCTGCTGGTGGAGGAGGACACGCCGATGATCTGGCGCGGCCCCATGGCCACCGGCGCCCTGCAGCAGCTTTTGGGGCAGACCCACTGGGGCGAACTGGATTATCTGATCGTCGATCTGCCCCCCGGCACCGGCGACATTCATCTGACCCTCACCCAGCAGATCCCGGTCGCCGGCGCGGTCATCGTCACCACCCCCCAGGACATCGCCCTGCTCGACGCCATGAAGGGGCTGAAGATGTTCGAAAAGGTCAAGGTGCCGGTGCTGGGCATCGTCGAGAACATGAGCCTGCACGTGTGCAGTCAGTGCGGCCACACGGAGCCGGTTTTCGGCGAGGGCGGCGGCGAGAAGATGGCGCGGAAATACGGCGTGCCGCTACTGGGGCAGCTGCCGCTGGACGCCGGCATCCGCGAGCAGACCGACAGCGGCCGGCCCACGGTGGTGGCGGACGCCGGCGGCCCCCTCGCCGCCCGTTACCGGGAGATCGCCCGCCGGGCTGCGGCGCAGCTGTCCCTGCGCCCCAAAGACATGGCCGGCAAGTTCGGCGACATCGTGGTGGAGGCGGCCCGATGACGATCAAATCCGACCGCTGGATCCGCCGCATGGCCGAGGAACACGGCATGATCGAGCCTTTCGAGCCCAACCTGATTTCTGCGCTCGAAGGCCGGCGGGTCATCTCCTTCGGCACCTCCAGCTACGGCTACGACGTGCGCTGCGCCGACGAATTCAAGGTGTTCACCAACATCAACTCCACCATCGTCGATCCCAAGGACTTTGACCCGGCCAGTTTCGTGGACGTCAAATCCGACGTCTGCATCATCCCGCCCAACTCCTTCGCCCTGGCGCGGACGGTGGAGTATTTTCGAATTCCGCGCAATATACTTACAATTTGTATGGGAAAGTCCACTTACGCCAGATGCGGCGTGATCGTAAATATCACGCCTCTGGAACCGGAATGGGAAGGTCACGTCACCCTGGAATTTTCCAACACCACCCCGCTGCCGGCCAAGATCTACGCCCATGAGGGGGTGGCCCAGATGATCTTTCTGGAGTCCGACGAGGAATGCGAAACCTCCTATGCCGACCGCGGCGGCAAGTATCAGGGCCAGACCGGGGTCACCCTGCCCAAAGCCTGAACACTACGAGGAAACCTCCGTGAGCAAACGACCTGTCGATACCGTTCTCATCACCGGCTGCTCCAGCGGCATCGGTTACGTCACCGCCAAGGCCCTGAAGGAACGCGGCTACCGGGTGTTCGCCTCGGCGCGCAAACCGGAGGATGTCGAACGGCTGCAGGACGAGGGCTTCGAGGCGGTGCGGCTGGACCTGGACGATCCGGCCAGCATTCAGGCCGCCGTCGAACAGGTGCTGGCATGGAGCGGCGGCACCCTGGACGCTCTGTTCAACAACGGCGCCTGGGGGCAGGTGGGAGCGGTGGAGGATCTCAGCCGCGACGTGCTCCGGGCCCAGTTCGAGACCAATCTGTTCGGCACCCAGGAACTGACCAACCGGATTCTGCCGGTGATGCGGCGGCAGGGGCGCGGCCGGATCATCTACAACAGCTCGGTGCTGGGCTTCATCGCCCTGCCCTACCGCGGCGCCTACGTGGCCAGCAAGTTCGCTCTGGAAGGGCTGGCCGACTGCCTGCGCCTGGAACTGTACGGCACCGGGATCCACGTGGTGTTGGTGGAACCGGGGCCGATTCTGACCAAATTCCGCGACAACGCCTACCGCAAGTTCAAGGAGAACATCGACGTCGAACACAGTCCCCATCGGGCCGTCTATGAACGCATGGAAGCCAAACTGCAAAAGAAAGGCCCGGTGGCCCCCTTCACCCTGCCGCCGGAGGCGGTGGCCCAGAAAGTGATCCACGCCCTGGAAGCGCCGCGGCCCAAGATCCGCTACTACGTCACCTTCCCCACCTATCTGTTCGCCTTCCTGCGGCGGGTGCTGCCTTTCCGGCTGCTGGACTGGATCGAGCGCAAGGTATGATGGCACCTTCATCCTCTGATCCGGCGTCGGGATGGGCGCAGCGGGGACGCGGTGAACCCATCCCGACGCCTCCCGTGAACGATTTTCAGGACATCACCCCATGATCAGACACGTGGAAATCATGGACACCACCCTGCGGGACGGGGAGCAGACCCAGGGCGTGTCGTTTTCACCGGACGAGAAGATCAACCTGGCCAAGGCGCTGCTGGAGCGGGTCCGGGTGGACCGCATCGAGGTGGCCTCGGCCCGGGTTTCGGCCAAGGAGAAGGAAGCGGTCACCCGGATCAATCAGTGGGCTGCGGAAAACGGCCTGGCCGAGCGGGTCGAGGTGCTGGGTTTCGTCGATCACACCCTGAGCGTGGACTGGATCTGCGACACCGGCGGCCGCGTCGTCAATCTGCTCACCAAGGGCAGCGAAAAGCACTGTCGCCTGCAGCTCAGAAAAACCCTGGAGGAACATCTGGCCGGCATCTGCCGCACGGTGGACTACGCCAAGGAGCGGGGGCTGACGGTCAACGTCTATCTGGAGGACTGGTCCAACGGCTACCGCGACAGCCCCGACTACGTCTTCGCCCTGATGGATCGCCTCAAGGACTTAGGAGTAGCCCGCTTCATGCTCCCCGACACCCTGGGCGTGATGGCGCCGGACGAGGTGGAAGCGGCGGTGGGCGACATGTGCCGCCGCTATCCGGGGCTGCACTTCGATTTCCATCCTCACAACGACTACGGCCTCGGCACCGCCAACTGCCTCTATGCGGTCCGCGGCGGCGCCAGAGGGGTCCACTGCACCGTCAACTGCCTCGGAGAACGAGCCGGCAACGCCTCCCTGGCGGAAGTGGCGGTAGTGCTGCGCGACAAGCTGGGGATCGAGCTGCGCATCGACGAATCCCAGCTGGTGCGCATCAGCGACATGGTGGAACGCTTCTCCGGCAAGCGGGTGGCGGCCAACGCCCCCATCGTCGGCAGCGACGTCTTCACCCAGACCGCCGGCATCCACGCCGACGGCGATCAGAAGGGCGGCCTGTACCAAAGCCCGCTGCGGCCGGAGCGCTTCGGCCGCAGCCACAGCTACGCCCTCGGCAAGATGAGCGGCAAGGCCTCCCTGCGCAAGAACCTGGAGCGCCTCGGCATCGAACTGGACGAGGACCAGCAACGCAAGGTGCTGGCGCGGATCGTCGAGCTGGGGGACGCCAAACAGCTCATCACCACCGACGACCTGCCCTTCATCATCGCCGACGTGCTGGAGGCGGAAAGCTATCAGCACATCCGCCTGCTGGGCTGCGCCGTCACCAGCGGCCTGGAACTGCCTTCCACCGCCAGCATCCGGGTCGAGGTGGACGGGGAGATCCACACCGCTTCCGGGGCCGGCAACGGCGGCTTCGACGCTTTCATCGACGCCATCGACCAGGTCCTGGCCCGCTACGACGTGGCCCTGCCCCGGCTGGCCGATTACGAAGTGCGCATCCCCAAGGGCGGCCACACCTCGGCGCTAACCGAGTGCATCATCACCTGGGAGGACGACGGCCGCACCCGGGTCACCCGCGGGGTTCACGTCAATCAGGTGTTCGCCTCGGTGGAAGCGACCCTGAAGCTCATCAACCTGTTGCTCGAGGAAAGACGGAGAACATCATGATCGGAGGTCTGGTCGCCATCGCCATCGCTGTCTGGTTCTTCACCAACGCCCAGAAGCTTCCCGGCAGAGATCCGATCCAATGGGGCGCCGTCGGCGTGGTGGTCTATTACCTGACCGTCGCCCTGTGGTCGGTGGTCAGCGACCTGGGATTCCTGGCCGATTTCCACCACCGCAGCGTCGCCATCGGCGCCTTCATGCACTACCTGGGCGTCGCCCTGGGGGTTCTGGCCGCCTGGCTGGTGAAACGGCGCTGGCTCAAGGCCTGAGCGTGCGCCACGTCGCCCTGTTCCTCTACGGTCTGACCGGAGGCGGGGCCACCCGGCGCACCCTGGCCCTGGCCGAAGGATTCAGCGATCACGGCCTTCGCACCGATCTGGTCGTGATCGATCCCACAGGCCCCCTGGCCGAACGACTCCCCCCCGCGCTCAACCTGATCGCCCTGGATTCCTGGGCGCTGCGATTCCGGCGCCGCCTTCGCCCCCGACGCCGCCGACTCATGGAGGCGGCCGCCCCGGCACTGGCCGAGTACCTGCGTCGCCACCGCCCCGACCTGCTGCTGTCCGCCGCCAACCATGCGCATATGAGCGCTGTACGGGGCCGCCGCCTGAGCGCCACCGGGATTCCCCTGGTCCTGCGGGTCAGCAACCACCTCACTGCCTCCCACCAACAGACGGGGCAACTGGCACGCCTGCAAACGGCGCGGGCCCTGTATGGCGAGGCGGACGCGGCCATTGCCGTCTGTCACGACATCGCGGCCGATCTGCGCCGCCACGTCCCCGCCCTCCGGGAGCGGGTGTTCGTGGCCACCAATCCCACCCTGACGCCGGAAATCGAAACCCTCGCCCACCAACCTGTCGACCACCCCTGGGCCGACGACGAAAGCCGCCCGTTGATCGTCGCTGCCGGCCGGCTGTCGCCCCAGAAGGATTTTCCCACCCTGATACGGGCCCTGGCGCGCTTGCGGCAACCTGCCCGTCTGGTCGTTCTCGGCGAAGGCAGACAACGCCCGCAGCTGGAACGGCTCATCCGGACGTTGGCCCTGACGGACCGGGTGGCCCTGCCGGGTTTTACTTCCAATCCCTATGCCTGGATGGCCCGGGCCGATCTGTTCGTCCTCTCCTCCCGCTGGGAAGGTTTCCCCGGCGTCCTGGTGGAGGCCATGGCCTGCGGCTGTCCGGTGGTCAGCACCGACTGCCCCAGCGGGCCGCGGGAGCTTCTCGAGAACGGCCGCCTCGCCCCCCTGGTGCCGGTCGGAGACGATCAGGCCCTGGCTGGGGCGATGCAACAGGCGCTGCAGACACCCGCAGACATCGCCGCGCTGCGCCAAAAAGCTTGGCGCTACACGCCAGCACGGGCCGTGACGGAATATTTGCAGATTCTGCGGACGGTCAGTGGCCGCGCTGAACGAACCAGGCCGCCGCTCCCGTAACGGCGTCCGGATCGACCTGATCGAGCCAGGAAGCCAGCCGCTCGCCCCGACGCTTGCGCCACAGGGCCAACCCCAACCGCCCCCACAGGAACAGCGTGGACGCCAGCGTCCAGAGCGTCACCGCCTCGAAACCCAGATCCGGACGACCCAGCAAATAACCGGCGCTCAGCAGGATCAGGCACGGATTGCGCCGGGCGGTGAGCAGCCGGTTGACCGAATCGGTCACCTCCCAGGTAAAGATACTGAAGCCGATGAAGCGTTTGAACAGCGCCTCGGCAAAACGCCCCCCCACGTAGCCGGCCAGCAGCAGCCAGAAGGTTTCCATCAGGGGCAGCTTCACCAGCAGCGGCTGGTAATTCTCCAGCCCCAACCCCCATGCCAGATACCACAAAGGTGGATGGACCACGTCGAGGACATGGTCGAAGAAATGCCCGAAGCGGCTGGAATCCACCGTCACCCGCGCCAGCTTGCCGTCAACGGTGTCGAGGAAGGTCATGAGCCATCCCAGCACCAGTCCCAGCCCCAGATACCCTTGCAGGAACAGAATCCCGACCAGGATCGCCAGCACCCAACTGGCAGCGGTGACGTGATTGGGACGGATCCCGCAGCGCACGCAGAAACGTACCGTCCGCTCCGCCAGCCGCGGCCAGACCCATTTGGTCACCAGATCGGTCACGCCCTTGTAAGACTCGTCAAACAGGTGGCGTTCCAGTCGGGATGCATTCTCCGCCGTCACCGGCAACACGAAGGGAGGAGAAACCTTGCGCAGCTTCTGGGTCACGCCGGAGGCCAACTGGTCCGGCGTCACCCGTATGAATCGGCTACGGTCGCCTTCTCCCCGCAACAGCGCGAGTGCCGCCGGGAACCGCCCGGCATCGGTCCAGACCGCGACGACCTGCCCCGCCCGCTCCAGGGCCAGATCCTCCTCACGCCGAAGCAATGCCGCGATCAGACGCTCATCGTAGAGAAAATCCCGCCGCAGCACCAGTACCCGGCCTGCTGCATCGTCTTTCCCCGAAGACTCCGGCCAGAGCGCCACGCTATCCTCCCGGCACTTCTGCCGCAGGACACGGGCGATGCGTTCGTCCGCGGACAATCCCCACAGTTCAGGCGCGGACTGGCCTGCCAGATGATAATAAACGGTCATCGAATGCTCCTATACGATTGTCTTTTGGCAAAGCGCAACAAAAGAAATTCAGCTTGAGTTAATCAGGTGTTTTGGATACTCTGAGGCCGAAAATACTACGATCATTTTGATTTTTTCAGCTTGTTGCCGCTTCGCTACAAGCCGCTTTCGATCAGGAAGAATTTTACGCATGAAAGCCATCATTCTCAGCGCCGGCCAGGGAACCCGCTTGCTCCCCCTGACTTCAGACAAACCCAAATGCACCCTGAAACTGGAAGGCAGGGCGATCATCGAATGGCAGATCGACGCCCTGATAGCGGCCGGCGTGCATGATATCGTCGTGGTCGCCGGATACAAAATGGAAAAGGTCCAGCGCCTCCTTGACCGGCGCTATGGCAGGGGAGCGGTCAAAATCGTCTTCAACCCCTTCTATGAAGTGGCCGACAACCTGGCCAGCTGCTGGATGGTGCGCGGGGAAATGACCGGCGACTTTCTTCTCATCAACGGCGACACCCTGTTCGAACCGGTTCTGGCGAGCCGGATGATCGCCCAGAAGCCGCCGATCACCCTGGCCCGGGACGAGAAGCCCCATTACGACGATGACGACATGAAGCTGATCCTCCAGGGCGACCGGCTTCTCTCCATCGGCAAGAAGCTGCCCCTGGAACGGGTCAACGGCGAATCTATCGGCATGATCCGGTTCCATCCCGAAGGTGCGGACCTGTTCCGCCAGACCATCGAGGAGTGCATGCGGGAACCGGCCGCGCTGCAGCGCTGGTATCTGTCGGTCATCGACGAAATCTCCCAGTCGGGCCAGCCGGTCTGGACCCACAACATCCACGGGCTCGACTGGATGGAGATCGACTATCCGCTCGATTTCAAACATGCCGAGGCCATGGTCCGGCAATGGGACTGGAGCGCCGCCTCCGCCGAGGAGGCCCCGGAAATCCACCTTTCCACCACCTACTGACCGTCCCGCTTCCGCTGCAGGAATTCCGCAATGGCATCGGCGCCCCGTTCGGCGGCGGTGCTGTCGTCGCAGCTCAGGAAAGTGTAGGCGAACGCCTCCCGCTGCCGGGGCAGATAGGTTTCCTGCAACGCCTCGGCCCGCTCCAGCGCCGGACGCAACTGGGTGGCGACATCATCGACCACCTGCCCCAGATTCCAGTGGTAGTAGAACGGGTTCCCCCGCCAGTCGACCCGGTGTCCGTTCAGGAAGACACAGGGCCGCGGTTCCAGCAGAAATTCGTATACCTGACTGCTGACATCCCCCAGATAAATGTCCGCTGCCAGCATGTAGGTCATGTCGGTCGAGGCCATGCTGCCGGTATCGATATGGATGTTGGGAAGCTTGCGGTACCGACGCGGCAAATGGGCACCGTGACGCAGGCGGCGTTTGAACAGCACCACGTGGGGAGCGAAGATCAGATTGAAATCACGGTTCTGAGCGAAGAATTCCAGGACCTCCAGCCCCATGGGACGCCAGGAGGATACCGCCTGATCGAAATGCGGATTGTACACCACCACCGGATTGTCGTTGGCGAAGAACCGTTGCCGGCCTTTTCCCAGGCCGCGCACCACCTCGAATTTGGGCCATCCCACCACCGCATAGCTCCCCGGACGTAACCGGCCCAGCTCGGTCAGGCGGTCCACGTATTTGCGCCCTGGCAGCAGGGTGAAATCGAAGGCGCCGGATTTCTCGTCGAATCCGCCTTCCCGGTCCCCAGCCCCGTGACGGGCATGAATCATGATGAGATCGGTGAAACCGTAACGGGTGCGGAGCTGCAGGCAATTGCGTTCCGGCGCCACCAGTACGTCGAGAGAACGGAAAAAATCCAGATTGTTCCGCAAAACTTCACGCTTGCGCCGCAGCTTTTTTAGGGAAACGATGGGATCGATCAACGCGTAATGCCACGATGGGCGCAGATGGCGGAACTGGCAACGATGCCCGGGATACAAGGCGGCGATGGCATCGAGCATCCGTTTTTCGTGCGGGGCGGAATAGGCGATGATGACCTCGAATGCGGGATGCCGCCGCGAAAGTTCAAAGGCGTACGGCGCCGCATGGGGCACCTGGTGGGGCGCATAATGATTGAAGAGAAAACCGACTTTCATCACGACTGAAATACAAATGAGGTCGCGCCTCCCGGTACTCTGGGCGATGCGATCGAATGGAAGGGAAATCCGGACCGGTTGCAACCGGCGCAAAACAGGTCCGGTTTTTACCGTGAACTGGGACCGGGTGCCTGGGAATCGTTGGCAGACAGGAAGGGGTCAGCGTGAATTGCCTGCATCGACGCGCCCGCCAGGAAACAACGACGCTGGGCGGATCGAACCATCTCCGGATTGCCGCACAAATAAATGCGCCAATTTTCCAATTGCGGATGATCGGCCAACGCCAGCGCCGAAGCCCGACCATGGCGTATACCGTCCGGAACCGGTGTCCGTGACAGGCAGGGAACATAATGGAACTGGGAATAATCGCAGGCCAGCGCCTGGAGTGCTTCCTGCAAATACAGGCCGGACAGCGTCGAGCTGCCATGATACAGATAAATGGCTTCCCGGTGACCTTGTTCCAAGGCATCGCGCAGAATGCCGTAGAGCGGCGCCAGACCGCTGCCGGTACCTATAAGCAGCAGGGGTTGCTCTGCCGCTTCCGGGGTATAGAAACATTCCCCCAAAGCCGGCCCGATCTGCACCGTATCTCCAGGATGCAATGCCTCAAAAATCCAGGTACTGAACAGGCCGCCGGGAACCCGGCGGATGTGAAATTCCAGAAACGGCTCGCCCGGCAAGCTCGCCAGCGAGTAACTGCGCACCTGCCCCTGGTGAAACAGGTTGACATATTGCCCCGGCCGATAGGAAAACGCCGCCGGCACAGCCAATCTCAGGCGAACGATTTCCGGCGTCAACCGGTGATGCGCGATGACCTCTGTGGAGAACCGCTCCCGCGCCGGTATCCGAATGTGCAGGTCCGTTTCCGGGCGATAACTGCAAGCGAGAAAATAACGCTGGCGCTTGAGCGTATCTTTCAATCCTGTTTGGGCCGACGCCGGCACAGGTTCTTCGGCCTGCAGCAAACAGCTCTGGCATACACCGGCCCGGCAACCGTAATCGACTTCTTCCTGATGGCGAAGGAGACAGTCGAGCACTGTCTCCCCCGGATCAAGATGATAAACACGGTCTCCCAGGATCAGGCGCGCCATATCAGCGATTGAGCACGTCGTCGCGGGTGGACTCGGCGATGTCGATCACTTGTTGGATGAGGTCGGGCGCTACATTCAACTCTTCCAACGTTTCCCGCAGGTTTTCCAGCACCGCATCGACATGGGAATCGTTCAGCCCTCGCTCGACCAAGTGCTTGTGACCCTCACGCATGTCTTTGCCGGTATAATTGGCAGGGCCGCCAAAGACCATGGTGAGAAAGGCCTTCTGCTTGGCGGCCTGCTTTTCCATGTCTACCCCATCGAAAAAATGGGCAATCCGCTCGTCCGCCAACACTTTGCGGTAAAAGATGTCCACCGCAGTGTTGACAGCCGCCTCGCCACCCAGCTTTTCATACAAACTTTCGCTCATCTAAGGTACTCCTTCGCTTCAGGTATAGCCTTGCTCTGATACAGCATTCAAGCTTGGAATTTTAGAGGCAAGTGAATTGAAAAGCAAAATACCGCCGCCTGAGTCGCTTGCCTGCAGGCGGCAGGCAGGGTAGGCTGGCGCTATCGACGGCAAGGGAGAAGCAAATGGCCATACGCCGGTGGCTCCTGCTGTTTCTGGCATGTCTGCCTCTGCTGGTGCGCGCCGGCGGGGTGGCGCTGCAACTGGATTTGGAAGGGCCCATCGGCCCGGCGGCGGCCGACTACGTCGAAAGCGGCCTGACCCACGCCGCCGAGGAAGGCGCGGTGCTGGTCGTCCTGCGCCTTGACACGCCCGGCGGCCTCGACGCTTCCATGCGCGCCATCATCAAACAGATCATCGCCTCCCCGGTCCCGGTGGTCGCCTACGTCGCCCCCAGCGGGGCGCGGGCCGCCAGCGCCGGCACCTACATCGTCTATGCCGCCCACGTCGCCGCCATGGCCCCGGCCACCAGCATCGGCGCCGCCACCCCGGTGCAACTGGGCGGCCTTTCCCCGCCCCGCAGGGGAGACGAGAAAAAGGAAAAACCGCCCGCATCGGCCATGGAACGCAAGCTGGTCAACGACGCGGTGGCCTTCATCAAGGGACTGGCGCAGATGCGTGGCCGCAACGCCGAGTGGGCCGAGAAGGCGGTGCGGGAGGCGGCCACCCTCACCGCCGAGGAGGCGCTGCGGCAAAAGGTCATCGATCTGATCGCCACTGACATCGGCGACCTGCTGCGCCAGCTCGACGGCCGCAGGGTCCAGGTGCTGGGACGCACGCTCACCCTGGACACCGACGGCCTGACGCTGGAACGCTGGCGGCCGGACTGGCGCACCCGCCTGCTGGCGGTGCTCACCGACCCCAACGTCGCCTACATCCTGATGCTTATCGGCATCTACGGCCTGCTGTTCGAATTCTCCAATCCCGGCGCCGTGGTGCCGGGGGTGCTGGGGGGCATCTGCCTGCTGCTGGCCCTGTTCGCCTTCCAGGTGCTGCCGGTCAATTACGCCGGCCTGGGGCTGATTCTGCTGGGACTGGCGCTGATGGTGGCCGAGGCCTTCGTGCCCAGCTTCGGCATCCTCGGCATCGGCGGCATCGTCGCCTTCACCCTGGGCTCGATCCTGCTGCTGGACACCGGCGTGCCGGGCTTCGAGATCCAGCGGGAGCTGATCCTCGGTTTCGCCATCGCCTCGGGACTGCTGCTGATCTTCGGTCTGGGGCTGATCCTGAAGGCACGCAGGCGCCCCGCCCTGACCGGCGCCGAGGAGGTGCTGCAGCATCCGGCCGTCGCCCTGGAGGACTTCGAGCGGGAAGGCTGGGTCCTGGTGCTGGGGGAACGCTGGCGCGCGGTCAGCGACCGGCCGGTGCGCAAGGGCCAGCGCCTCAAGGTCGTCGCCGTCGAAGGTCTCACGCTACACGTCACACCCATCGGGGAGGAACGCCCATGAACGCCTTGATCGTCGTCATCGTCCTGCTGCTGATCTTTCTGCTCAGCGCCATCCGCATCCTGTGGGAATATGAACGCGGGGTCATCTTCCTGCTGGGGCGTTTCTACAAGGTCAAGGGACCGGGGCTGATCCTGGTCATCCCCTTCATCCAGCGCATGGTGCGGGTGGACATGCGCACCGTGGTGATGGACGTGCCGCGCCAGGACGTCATCTCCCGCGACAACGTCTCGGTACGGGTGGACGCGGTGGTCTATTTCCGCGTGGTGGACCCGGCCAAGGCCATCATCCAGGTGGAAAACTACTACGAGGCCACCAGCCAGCTGGCCCAGACCACGCTGCGCTCGGTCCTGGGGCAGCACGATCTGGACGAAATGCTCGCCGAGCGGGAGAAACTCAACACCGACATCCAGGCCATCCTCGACGTCCAGACCGACGCCTGGGGTATCAAGGTCATCAACGTGGAGATCAAGCGCGTCGATCTCGACGAAAGCATGGTGCGCGCCATCGCCCGCCAGGCCGAGGCCGAGCGCGAACGGCGCGCCAAGATCATCCATGCCGAGGGGGAGATGCAGGCGGCGGAAAAGCTGCTGGAGGCCGCCCGCACCCTGTCCAAGGAGCGCCAGGCCATCCTGCTGCGCTATCTGCAGACCCTGATCGAGATCGCCGGCGACAAGTCCAACACCATCGTCTTCCCGCTGCCGCTGGAATTCCTCAACCTGGTCAAAGGGACTGGCGACAAAGATGATCGCGGTACTGCAGCGGGTCACTGAAGCCCGCGTCACCGTCGCCGGCGAAACCGTGGGAAAGATCGGCCCCGGCCTGCTGGTGCTGGTGGCGGTGGAGAAAGGCGACGCCGAAGCCCAGGCCGAGCGGATGGCCGAACGCCTGCTCGGCTACCGGGTGTTCGCCGACGCCGAGGGCAAGATGAACCTCAGCCTCACCGACACCGGCGGCGGCCTGTTGCTGGTGCCCCAGTTCACCCTCGCCGCCGACACCCGCAAGGGCACTCGCCCCAGCTTCACCCCCGCGGCCGACCCGCAAACCGGGCGGCGGCTGTTCGAGCGTCTGGTCCAGACCTGCCGCCGGCGTCACCGCCCGGTGGCGACCGGCCGTTTCGGAGCCGACATGCAGGTGGCCCTGGTCAACGATGGGCCGGTAACCTTCATCCTCAAAGCCCGTCCGTAATCACTCCGGCGCAGCCCTTCGCAAACGAAACCAGCCCGACGGGCAATCCCGCCGGGCCAGTATCCCCAAGCCGCCGAGGTCAGTCTTCAGAGCGGATTGCCCTCCTTGTCCACCAAAGGCACGTGATATTCCTTGAGGATAGCGAGGATATCGTCGCGCTTGGCGTCGAGCAGCCGCTGCAGCTGGTCGCGGCGCGCCTTGTCCCCGCGGCGCACCGCCATGGAGATGGCGTAGTGGAAACGCGCCCCTTTCTCGGATTTGAGCGGAATCAGGGTGTAGTCGTCCGGGTGCCTCCAGGCCAGATAGGCGCCGATGGGGCCCCAGACGATGGCCATGTTGACGTTGCCGGCGTCGAATTCACGCTCCAGACGCATGGCGGTGTTGACTTCGGGATCGCCGGTCATGGACTGATAGGTCCGCCCCTGCTTGAGCAAGCCGTGGCGCAGCAGCCAGGTCACCCCGGGGGTGCGGTCGAACATGGCGATCTTGAGCTGGCGCTTGCGTTCCGTCGGCAGTTCGAAGAGCTGTTCGGGCCGTTGGATGTCGTCGAAGCCCTTGCCCCTGGCCACCGCCAGCACGTAGGTGGAACGGTAGTAGGGCTTGGTGGTCGCCGCCAGCTCGTAGCCGGCCGGCACGCCCATGACCACGTCGCAGCGGTAGCGGCCGGTGTCGGGATCCTTCTTCTTCAGGGTGTTGCGCAGAAACCCGATGCGCTGGGGAAACCAGGTATATTCCACCCGCTGCCCCAGTTCCTGGGCCAGCAGCGCGGCGATCCGGTTCTCGAAACCGTCCTGGTTGCGGGTGGACAAGGGCGGGTTGGCCGGATCGGCACAGACACGGAAGGCTTCCTCCTGTGCCCGGGGGGCCGACACGCCCAATCCCAACAGCGCCGCCAGCAGAACCAATTTGGGATAACGTTTCATTATGCAAAGCTCCATCGTAAAAAATGGCTAACGGGAAAGTATACCGAAAAGTCGGGCCGGTCCTTGTTCACCCAGGCGTTTTGGGGTAATTTGGAAAAATCCTTTCAGCCAGGAATCATCATGACCCTGCAAGCCAAAGACATCATGGAACCGCGGGTGGTTTCCGTCCCGCCGGAAATGACCCTGGAACAGTTCGAGGAATTCCTCACCGTCCAGAATATCGACGGGGCGCCGGTCCAGAACGCCACCGGCGAAATCGTCGGCATCGCCTCCAAGACCGACGTCATCCGCGCCCTGCGCTTTCAGTCCCGCGGCATCTCCCCGGAGAAGGTCACCGTGGCCGACATCATGACCGACAACGTGGTGTTCGTCCCCCCCGACCTTTCGCCCCCGGAAGTGGCGGAGCTGATGATCGACCAAGGAATCCACCGGGTCCTGGTGGGCGACCGCCAGCACGTGCGCGGCATCATCACCGCCTTCGACCTGCTGCGTCTGGTCCGGTAGCGAATCACCGACATTCTTCAGCGTTTCAGATTTCAGAAATCCAATCCCAGCGGATTGTCCGGATCGACGCCGGGCATGAACGGCACCCGCCGGTCCTGATCGGTGACCTGGTACACCAATCCCAGCCAGTTGTTGAACACCGCTTTGGCGGTGTCACGCCAGGTGTTGTCGAGCGCTGGGACCAACTCGGCCTCGGGGAATTCCGGCAGCGAGAGCCCCCGGCGTCGGGCCGCATCCACATCCTCGCGATAGGCGTCGAGGCGGGCGATGGCCGCCGTCGGCAGATAATTCTCCGGATACGGCGGATAGTCGTCGCGCTCGCCGGCCCAGTAACGCATCACCTCCCGCTTGTATTCCTTCAGCAGACTGATGGTGTCGTACTCGGGATGGCCCTGGAAGAACACTACCCGGAACCCGTCGGGGCTGGTGGCCAGGTGGACGCCCGCCTCGGCGCTCTCCACCAGCACCCGCACCCCGACCCGTTCCAGGTCGGCACGGAGCAGTTCGTTGAAGCGGGAATGGGGAACATCGAAGCGGGTGTTGATGTCGGCCACCAGCGGATGGCGCGGCTCCACCACCCGGTGGGAATACACCCCCCAGCGCTTGGCCGGCAGGCGGGTGCGGCGGATGCCGTAGCAGTACTGCACCAGGGCGTGGGTCGCCAGACAGGAACACAGGATCGAGGTGACGTTGCGCTTGGCCCAGTCGAACACGGCCGTCAGCGGTTCCCAGAAGGCTTCCTGGGGCAGGTCCGGATGGGTAACGTTGGCGCCGCTGACGATGAGGGCGTCGAGCCCCTCCGCCCTGATCCGCTCGAAGGGCTCGTAATAGCGGTCGATGTGGGCCTGGGCCTCCGGTCCCCGCGGCAGGCCGTCGATGGTGAAGGGATGGACGTAGAACTGGACGATCTGGTTGCAGGCGCCCAGCAACCGGAAGAACTGGCGCTCGGTGGCCTCCAGGGCCTTGTCCGGCATCATGTTGAGGAGGCCGATGTGGAGTTCGCGGATGTCCTGATGGCGGGCGTATTCCGGGGTCAGCACCTTCTGGCCCTCGGCCCGCAGGCGCGCGAAGGTGGGCAGCGATGTATGGGCGACCAGCGGCATCAGCCCGCCCCTCCCTGGCATTGCTTCCGGCCTTCGCGGGCGGCGATGGCGTCGGCCACCAGCTGGAGGAAATCCTGCTCGTCCCGGACCTTCGCCGCCTCGCCGGCGTCGATGACATAGCCATAGCGGTCGGCGATCTGCTGATAGCGCGGCAAACGAGATTTCAACAGACGCGGAAACACCCAGATCACGAACTCGTCCGGCGGCATTTCCTCCACCGCCCGGTAACCCTTCTCCCGCATGAATTCGTGCAGCTGCCGGTCCAGGAAATCCTCGCGGTAGTACAGCGGCTTGGGAGCGCGGCGGGCACGCTCGATCAGGGTCTGCTCCAGATCCGGCGTGGTGCGGATGTAAACCATCACCGTATGCCGGGCCAGGGTTTCCAGCACTTCCGGCGCGTCCAGCTCGCACACGCTGCCGCCGGCGTCGTTGATGAAATGGCGGTAATCGTAGATGTCGCGTGCCTTGTCGATGAAGGCGGGCACATCGAGCATGGCGGCGATCTCCGCCTCCCGGTGCAGGGTCTGGCGGCGCTTGAACTCCGCCAGGGGCAGGCCGCCCCGGGCCGGATCGCCGACCTTGCCGAGAAAGGTGGAAATCGGCGTCAGATTGTCCACGGTGATGTTGTTGCAGATGTAGATGGAGTCGGAACGCAGCAGGTCGCGCAGAAACGGCACTTGCATCGCCTGGCGCTTGATGTTGTCGAGAATCGGCTCGTTCAGGTACTTGGTGCCGATGCGGTAATCACCGGAATAGTGGAACCACTGCTCCTTGGGCAGCTTGTTGGCGAGGGTGGTCTTGCCAACCCCGGACATCCCCAGAAGGGTGATCCGTTTGGCATCCCAGGCGAGAAATTCCCGCGGCGTCAATCGCATCGATTCGGACTCCGAGATTCGAAAAAAAACGGTTATGGTAGCGGCCTGCCGGCCGGTGCGGCAACCGCAGTCTTGGACTGAAATGCCGACAGCCGGTTCAACCGCCGCGGTATCGACGACAAAATGTCAGAATTATGCGACAATCGTTTGCATGAAAGCGACAGTCGTGTCATTCCTGCTGCTGCCCGCGGTGCTGCTGTGGTTCCCGGCCATCGTCCCGGCGGCCGAAAATCCGCTCAGGCCGACGTGGCGCAGTCTCACTTTCGAACTGCCGCCCGCGTTCACGGTCACCGCGGAGATCGAGGACATCGACGCCGGTGCCGCCCCCCTGATCCAACGCCCGCGGGCGCTGGCGCCGCGGATGCCCCGCCTGATCCATCTCAAGGTCGCCACCCGGCTGCAATGGTTTCTGAGCACCAAAACCTGGCTGGGGGACCTGTGGCTGCAACCGGACTGGCGCGCCCTGCAACGCAACCGCCTGAAATCCGGCCGTTCGCGCAACCTGAAAATCTACCGCTACGCCGAACACGGCGTTTACCGCCTGCGCTACCGCCCCCGGGACGGGACAGACGCCCCGCCGTCCCAATGGCCGCTCACAAGCGAACAGTTCCACCCCTATTCCCCCAAAGTCGTCCGGCGCTGCGGGATGATCAGCGATCCTTACGCGCTGCTGATCCAGCTGAGCCGGAAGCAGATCCCCGGCACACCGCTGTGCCTGTTCAACAAACACAGCGTCTATGAGATCCGCCTGCAGCGGGAGGGGGTGCAAAGCTTCGCTGCGGACTTCCAGCGTGACGGCGAGCGCATCCAGGGCAGAATCGAAGCCGAGCGCTGGCGCATCCTGCCGACCCCCCTGGAACCGGAGCGCAACCCCGAAGCCTTCGAGTTCCTAGGGATGGAAGGCGTCATCGAGGTGCTGCGCGATCCGGCCACCCACCTGCCGCTGCAGCTCCACGGTTATGTGGAAGCCCTGCCCCAGGCCCGCTTGCGCCTGACCCGGGTCCGGACCCGCTAGGCGGCCGCCACCCGGCGTGCCAGCCGCCGCAGCAGTCCGTCCGGCTCGGCAACCGCCAGGGCGGCGATCTCCCGTGCCCGGTCGCGCATATCGGCAAAGGCGTAGATGCGCAGCTGCGGGGCGTTGCCGGAGGGGCGCACGTGGGCGATCTCGCCGTTGGCGAAATAGCAGCGCACCCCGTCGAGGACGTTGAGCTTCACCACTGGCGCAAAGCCGTCTTCAGGGCGGAACACGCTTTCCAGCAGCCGTTTCTTCGCCGCCCAGGACCGGGCCTCGGGGCTGCCCTGGGGCCAGAAGCCGATGCGGTTGCCCTCGGCGTCGAACAGCGCGATGCCGTTCTCCTCGAAACGCAGTTCCTTGATCCGCGCGTCCTCCGGGGTGAAGTATTCGACGATGCGCCGGCTTTCGGCCTGGGGGAAATCGTCGATCAGATCCGACTTGCCGTAGCAGGGCGGAAAGGCTTCCAGCAGACCCAGCAGCCCCCCTTCGTGCCGTTTGGCGGCGGCCAGCACGCACAGCAGCGGCAGGGTCGCGTCCCGGGTCGGCAGGGCCTTGAGCACTCCGCCGCCGAATTCGACGTCGCACCCCAGCAGGAAACCGCCGTTGGCCTCCCAGGCCATGACCCGGCGGCAGCCGTCGGCCAGCAGTTCCTGCATGGCTTCGATCACATAGGGGGAGCCGATGCGGGTGCGTCGCACACGGATGCCGTGGGCGCCGAGCCATTCCTCCAGCACCGGATTGGCGCTGATGGGCACCGCCACCGCGTCGGCCCCGAGAAATTCGGCGACGATGGCGCCCAGCAGGTCGCCGGGGATGAAATGAAGTTCGTCCCCGTCCACCGCCACCACCAGGGGCCGGTCGCTGTCGCCGTCGGTGGAGAGGATTACGTCGATGTGGCGATCCTGCCGTCCGGCCAGGTCACCGAGCATCTGCAAATGGGCGTCGGAGATGGCCTCGGTGTCGAGGGGGACGAAGTGGTCGCTGCGCCCGGCGCAGACGACTTCGGCGCCGGCAGCGCGCAGGATCTGGGGGATCAGGTCTCGGCCCACGGCACTGTATTCGAAGAACAGCGCCCGCCAGCCGGAAAGGGCATCGACAGCGAAGACCTCGCGGTAGCGCCGACGGTAAACCTCGGCGGCCGCCTCATCGACCGGCGGCAGCTGCGGGCGTGTTTCGGGCTTGAGCATACCGTCGGGGCCGAAGGGGGATTCGGCGGCGGGGCGGCCGTATTCCTGTTCCCGGAAGCGCTGTACCGCCTCGACGATGCCCGGCTCGTCGCTTTTGAGCACCTCGCCGTCACAGCGGTTGGGCTTGATGCCGTTGCGGTCGGCGGGGATGTGGCTGCCGGTGACCACGAAGCTGGCCTCGCGGCGCTGCAGGGCGTAATAGGTCAGGGCGGGCGTGGGGATGCGGCCGCAATGGTCCACCGCCAGGCCGGCGTCGGCGATGCCCTTGGCCACCGCCTGTAGGATCCGCTCGGTGGAAGGACGCAGGTCCCCGGCCAGAGGGATCGCCACCTCGCCTTCGTGACCGGGACAGGTCAGCCGGCCACGGGTCTGGAAATACTCCAGGATGCCGCGGGTGAGGCAATAGACCTCCACATCCGTCAGTTCCTCCACCTTGCCGCGCACCCCGCTGGTGCCGAAACGCAGCCGCTTGGGCGCATGATCGAGAATGTCCCGTAACGTCGGTTCCTGGCTCATCGCACCACCTCCACTTTGGCAAAACGCCGTTTACCCACCTGAAAGATATGGATCCGGCCCGGCGGAATCACCCTTTTGGGATCCTCCACCCGCTCGCCGTCGATCTTGACCGCCCCCTGCCGGATCATCCGCAGCGCCTCGGAGGTGCTTTTCACCAGTCCGACCTCCCGCAGCAGGTGGGCGATGCCGATGCCTTCCGGTTCCGGAGCCGTCACGGTCACGGTTTCCAGATCCTCCGGCAGCGCGCCGCGCTTGAAGCGGGCCTCGAACTGCTCCAGCGCCTTGCGTGCGGCTTCCTCACCGTGGAAACGGGCGACGATCTCCAGCGCCAGCCTGACCTTGAAGTCGCGGGGGTTGGCCCCCTCGGCGCAGGCCCGCTTCCAGTCTTCGATTTCTTCCATGGGACGGAAGCTGAGGAGCTCGAAGTAGCGCCACATCAGTTCGTCGGAAATCGACATCAGCTTGCCGAACTGTTCTTCCGGCGGTTCGGTGATGCCGACGTAGTTGCCCAGGGACTTGGACATCTTCTGCACCCCGTCGAGCCCCTCCAGGAGCGGCAGGGTGATGACCACCTGGGGCTTTTGGCCGTAGCTCTCCTGCAGGTGGCGGCCCACCAGCAGGTTGAACTTCTGATCGGTGCCGCCCAGCTCCACGTCGGCCCTGAGGGCGACCGAATCGTAGCCCTGGATCAGGGGGTAGAGGAATTCGTGGATGGCGATGGCCTGGCCGCTTTGGTAACGCTTGCTGAAATCGTCGCGCTCGAGCATCCGCGCCACGGTGTATTTGCCCGCCAGCTGGATCAGGTCGGCAGCGCTCATGGCGTTCATCCAGCTGGAGTTGAACATCACCAGGGTTTTCTCCGGGTCGAGGATCTTGAAGATCTGTTCTTCGTAGGTGCGGGCGTTCTCGATCACCTCGTCGCGGGTCAGGGGCGGGCGGGTCTGGCTCTTGCCGGTGGGATCGCCGATCATGGCGGTGAAGTCGCCGATGAGGAAGATGGTTTCGTGGCCCAGATCCTGGAACTGCTTGAGCTTGTTGAGCAGCACCGTGTGGCCCAGATGCAGATCCGGGGCGGTGGGGTCGAAGCCGGCCTTGACCCTGAGCGGCCGGCCGCTGCGAAGCCGCTCGACCAGCTCCTGCTGCGGCAGGATTTCCTCGGTTCCACGCTTGATCAGCGCCAGCGCCTGTTCCACATCCGTCATGGAATCTCCTTGAGTGTTCAGAATTGGCAAGCTTGCCCGACATTATATAGACTAGGGCGCTCGTGTCGTACTGCTTGACCGAATAGCGCCGCGCAAGCCCCTGCCGGAAGGCTAGGGATAAGCGGCGCCCTGTAGCTGGTTGTATACTATCGCCATGTCCAAGCGCAGCCCATCGCCATGTCCAAGCGCAGCCCATCGCCATGTCCAAGCGCAGCCCATCGCCATGTCCAAGCGCAGCCCATCGCCCTCGTTCGTTCTGGAACTGCCCCTTCGGGTCGATAGGGCGGCAGAGCGTGTTTTGATGGCCCGCTTCGAGGCGGCAAGGCAGCTGTACAACGCCTGCCTGGGGGAGGCCCTGCGGCGGTTGGACCGGATGCGGTCCTCCAGGGATTGGCAGGCGGCCCAGCAGATACCCAGGGAGCAGAAGCAGGCAAGGCGGGCGGCGTTCGACGGGCTGCAACAGCGTTTCGGTTTCAGCGCCCATGCCATCGAGGCGTATGGCACGGCCTGCAAGAATGCCTGCTGGATTGGCGATCATCTCGACGCTCACGTCACCCAGAAGACAGCCCTCCGGGCCTTCAACGCGGTGGAGCAGTACCGCTTAGGCAAGCGGGGCCGGCCCCGGTTCAAGGGCCGGATCAAGGCGCTGCAATCGGTCGAAGGCAAGAGCAACGCGGCAGGCATCCGCTGGCGCGGCGACCGGGTGGAATGGAAGGGAGTGGTGCTGCGCCCCCTGTTCGACCGTAAGGACAAGCATGGTGTGCAAACCTTCGCCCTGCAATGCCGGGTCAAGTACGTCCGGCTGGTGTGGCGCCAGCTTCGGGGGCGGCGGCGCTGGTACGTCCAGCTGGTGCTGGAAGGCCGGCCCAAGTGGAAGGACAAGCACCCCATCGGCGAAGGCGACGTGGGCCTGGACATCGGCCCCTCCACCATCGCCGCGGTGGGGGAAGAAGAAGCCCTGCTGGAACCCTTCTGCCCCTCGGTCGAATATCTGGGCAGGAAGATCCGGCGGATTCAACGGGCCATGGACCGCTCCCGGCGGGCCACCAACCCCGACAACTACCACCCGGATGGGACGGTCAAGAAAGGCCCCCAGCGCTGGGTCCATTCCCACGGCTATCTGAGGCTCCAGGCCGAGCTTCGGGAATTGCAGCGCCGTATGGCAGAAGCCCGCAAGACCGAACACGGCCGGCTGGCCAATAGGCTCATGGCTATGGGACGGGTCTTCAAGACCGAAGCCGTCTCCATCCGGGCCTGGCAAAAGCGCTTCGGGCGCAGTATCCGCGACCGGGCGCCGTCCCTGTTTCTGAACCGGCTGAACCGCAAGGCTGAAAGCGCCGGCGGGAGGCTGGAAACCTTTCCGACCCGCACCACCCGGTTGAGCCAGGTGTGCCACCACTGCGGGTCGGTCGAGAAAAAGCCCCTCTCCCAACGCATCCACGCCTGCGGGTGTGGTGTTGTCATGCAACGCGACCTCTACAGCGCGTTTCTGGCCCGCTGCGTTGAAGGAGAGGCCCTCCACGTGGGGCTGGCGCGCGAGCGCTGGCCGGGTGCGGAACCGCTCCTTCGGGCGGCGTGGAGGCGAGCAACCTGCGATGGCAAGGGCAAGGTTCCTGCCACCTTCGGGGCTTTTCGGAGGCAGAGCGGGTCGTCCGAAGAAGGTGGGACAGCCAAAGTCGAGGCTTCCATTCCCGGAAGGGATGGAAGAGAGGCGGCGGTGGTTCCCGCCAGAACCCCCTGCCTTTAGGCATGGGGAGGTTCAGTGCCGATGGCCACGATTCTCAATCCCAAATACCTGCTCGCCATGCTCGGCGCCCTCATGATCGCCGCCGCCGGCCTGGATTTCTGGGAGATGCAAACCCTGCGAACGCCAACGGTTCCGGCGGCAAAGGAAGACAGCCAGGCAGCGGCCGATCTCCTGCTCCCTCCGGCGCCGACCACACCCATCGAGAAGCCACAGGCGAGCTGGGTGGAACACCGTATCGCCCGGGGGGACACCCTGGCGGCCATCTTCGCCCGTCACGGCATCGACGCGCGCCACCTCCGGCGGTTGCTGACCGCCGACGATCCCCTGGCCAAAACCCTGACTCAGCTCTATCCAGGGCGGACGCTGAAATTCCTGGTGACGGCCGACGGCACCCTGGAGAAGCTGGTCTATGAACGCAGCCGCATGGAGCGGCTGGAGGCCACGCCGACGGCGACCGGCTTCGCCATAGAAAAGATCCTCGAACACCCCTTAAGGGAGCTGCGCCACGCCCGCGGCACCATCGACTCGACCCTGTACGAAGCGGGTCACCAGGCCGGTCTGAGCGACAAGCTCATCATGGCGCTGACCGGAATCTTCGGCTGGGACATCGACTTCGCCCGCAGCATCCGTCCGGGCGACCGTTTCCAGATCCTCTACGAGAAGCTCCGCCTGGACGGGGAGGTCATCGGCGACGGCCCCATCATCGCCGCCGAGTTCGTCAACCAGGGCAAGATTTACCGCGCCGTCCGCTTCGTCCACCCCGACGGCCACGTCGATTACTACACCCCGGAAGGCCGCCCTCTGCGCAAGGCGTTCCTGCGCACCCCCGTCAAGTCAGCCCGCATCAGTTCCCGCTTCAACCTCCACCGCCGCCATCCGGTGCTGCACCGCATCCGCGCCCACAAAGGCGTGGACTACGCCGCCCCCATCGGCACCCCGGTGCACGCCACCGGCGACGGTAGGGTCGTCTTCCGCGGCTGGAAGGGCGGTTACGGGCGGGTCGTCATTCTCGACCACGGCCGCGGTTACACCACCCTTTACGCCCACCTGCACCGCTTCGGCAAGTTCAAGCAGGGCAGCCGGGTCCGCCAGGGGGACGTCATCGGTTACATCGGCAAGTCGGGGCTGGCCACAGGGCCGCACCTACACTACGAATTCCGCATCAGGGGCGTCCACCGCGATCCCCTGACCGTCCCCCTGCCCGACAGCCGTCCGCTGCCCGCCGGCCTGCGGACGGCTTTCGAGCAGCAGGCCGCCCCCCTGCTGGCGGAACTGGAAAAACCGCCCCCCCAGTCCCTGGCCCGGACCGAAACCAAACGGTGAGCGACCGCTACATCGGGCTGATGGCCGGCACCAGCCTCGACGGCGTCGATGCGGTGCTGGCCGAGATCCGCGGCGACCGCGACATCCGCACCCTCGCCTGGCATTACCATCCCTTCGGGGCGGAACTGCGCGCCACGCTGCAGCGCCATTGCTTCGGCGACCAAATCCCCCTTCCCCTGCTGGGGGAGCTCGATGCCTGGCTGGGGGAGACCTTCGCCCGGGCGGCGCTGGCCCTGCTGCGCGAGGCCGGCATTCCTCCTCACAAAATCCGCGCCATCGGCAGCCACGGCCAGACCCTGCATCACGGCCCTGACGCCCGCCACCCCTACACGCTGCAGATCGGCGACCCCAACCGCATCGCCGCGCTCACCGGCATCACCACCGTGGCCGACTTCCGCCGCCGCGACATCGCCGTCGGCGGCCAGGGCGCCCCGCTGGTGCCGGCGTTCCATCGCGCCGTTTTCTCTCAACCGGGCGAGGACCGCGCGGTCCTCAACCTGGGGGGCATCGCCAACCTCACCCTGCTGCCGGGAGACGGACGGCCGGTCACCGGCTTCGACACCGGCCCCGGCAACACCCTGCTCGATGCCTGGTTCCGCCGCCATCATCCACAGGGCCAGTGGGACGAGGCCGGCCGCTGGGCGGCACTGGGAACCTGCAACCCGGCCCTGTTGCGGCGTCTGCTAACCGACCCCTACTTCCAGCGCCGGCCGCCGAAAAGCACCGGCCCGGAACGTTTCTCCCTGGAATGGCTGGCGGGGCATCTGCGCGACTTTCCTGACCTGCCTCCCGAGGACGTGCAGGCCAGCCTGATCGAGCTGACCGCCGTCAGCGCCATCGACGCCCTGCGCCGGACCCTGCCGGAGGCATCCCGGCTGCTGGTGTGCGGCGGCGGGGTGCACAATCCCGTCCTGATGGCGGCCCTGGCCTGGCACAGCCCCTGCCCGGTCACGACCACCGTCGCCTGCGGCATCGACCCGGACCAGGTGGAAGCGCTGGCCTTCGCCTGGCTGGCCTGGCGGACCCTGGCGGGAAAGCCGGGCAACCTGCCGTCGGTGACCGGCGCCCGTGAGGAAGTGATTCTGGGGGCGGTCTATCCGGCCTAGACCGAGAACGACGAACCGCAGCCGCAGGTGGTCCTGGCGTTGGGATTGCGGATGACGAAGCGGGCCCCGGAGAGATCGTCCTTGTAGTCGATCTCGGCGCCCTTGAGATACTGGATGCTCATGGAATCGATCAGCACCTGGACGCCGTTCTTTTCGATCACGGTGTCATCCTCGGCCTGGTCGGCGTCGAAGGTGAAACCATACTGGAACCCGGAACAACCGCCACCGGTGATGTAAACCCGCAGCTTCAGGTCCGGATTTTCCTCCTCGGCCAGAAGTTCCGCCACCTTGGCGGCGGCGCTGTCGGTGAACACGATCGGTGTTTCGGTGGTTGACATGGTTTCCCTCGCTGTGACTGCGGACGATTATCCTTTTACCCGACCATTTTAGTCAACAATAGTGCCCGGGGAAGCCCGGCGCCGATCCATTTTTTCCGTCCTCCGGGGCCTGGGAACCGCTAAGGATACAGCCCCGCCATCTCCAGTCCCGCCGTTTCCGGCAGGCCGAACACCAGGTTCATGTTCTGCACCGCCTGGCCCGCCGCGCCCTTGACCAGGTTGTCGATCACCGCCAGCACCACCACCACGTCGCCGCCGCCGGGACGGTGGACGGCGATCTGGCAACGGTTGGCGCCGCGCACGTCGACGGTGTCGGGATGGCTGCCTGCGGGCAACACTTCCACGAACGGCTCGCGGGCATAGTGGCGCTCGTAGAGGGCCTGGAGATCGGCCTCCTCACGCAGGCGGGCGTAGAGAGTGGCGTGGATGCCGCGGATCATCGGCGCCAGGTGGGGAACGAAGGTCAGCGCCACCGGCTTGCCGGCCAGGGCCTGCAGCCCCTGACGGATCTCCGGCAGGTGGCGGTGGCCCGGCACGGCATACGCCTTGAAGCCTTCCCCGGTTTCCGCCATCAGGGTCGCCACCTGGGCCTGGCGGCCGGCGCCGGAAACCCCGGATTTGCAGTCGGCGACCAACCCCTGGCGCTCGATCAGCTGGTGGTGCAGCAGCGGCAGAAAGCCCAGCTGCACCGCGGTGGGATAGCAGCCGGGACAGGCGATCAGGCGGGCCTTCTTGATCTGGCTGCGGTTGACCTCCGGCAGGCCGTACACCGCAGACGCCAGCAGCTCGGGACAGGCGTGGGGCTGACCGTACCACTGTTCCCAGACCTGCGGGTCCTTCAGGCGGAAGTCGGCCGCCAGGTCGATCACCACCCGGCCGCGGTCCAGCAGTGCCGGGGCGTACTGCATGGCGGTGCCGTTGGGGGTGGCGAAGAAAATCACGTCGGCCTGGGCCAGAAGCTCCGGTTCCGGCGGCTGGAAGGCCAAATCCACCACGCCGCGCAGGTTGGGATAGACCTCGGCCACCGCCTTGCCCGCATCCCCGCGGGAGGTCACCAGCGCCAGCTCCGCCTGGGGATGGCGGGCCAGAATCCGCATCAGCTCGACACCGGTGTAACCGGTGCCGCCGACCACTGCCGCTTTGATCATTCCTTCACCTCCGGCTCGAAACAGACCGAGCATTATAACAAGGTATATTTGTTATACTCGAAGCCTTGCAAGCTTTTCACGCACCGATGGACGCCCAGACCGACGCCACTGCCTCCCTGCTCACCGCCGCCGGCTGGAAACAGCGGCTGGTGTTCTGGAGCGGCGCCATTCTGGTGGGGCTGTTCGTCAGCGCCCTGACGCTGCTGAGCGAGCAGGCGGTGGTCCATCTGCGTGCATTTTTCGACCGGGCGCCGATGAGTATCTGGCTCATCGGTCCTCTGGGACTGACGCTGACCGTATGGCTGACCGAACGCTGGTTCCCGGGAGCCGAACGCAGCGGGGTTCCCCAGGTCAAGGCGGCACTGGCGATACACGGGGATCTGACGCTGCGCCAACGCTTCGTGTCCTTTCCCATCGCCGTCGGCAAGGTGGCGCTCACCAATCTGGGACTACTGGCGGGAGCGTCCGCAGGACTGGGGGGGCCGGCGATCCAGATCGGCGCTTCGATCATGACCACCCTGGGCAGAGCGGCCCGCTTTCCGCCCCACTATCTGGAACGAGGTTTCATTCTGGCCGGCAGCGCCGCCGGTTTCGCCGCCCTGTTCAGCGCCCCGCTGGCGGGCATCATCTTCGCCATCGAGGAATTGGGGCGGGAGATGGAGGAAAAGATCAGCAGTCTGGTGCTGACCGCCATCATCTTCGCCGGCATGACCGCTTACGTGATCCTGAATCACTACATTTTCCTCGAAACCACCGAGGTGGCGCAGCCCCACGGCCGCGCCTGGCTCAGCATCGGGTACTGCGGGATCGCCGGCGGACTGGCCGGAGGCATTTTCGCCTTCCTCCTGGTGCGGCTCGGACGACGCCTGTCCCAGGCGGGCCGGCGCAGCCGCTGGGCGCTGATCGTCCTGTCCGGCCTGCTGCTGGCGGCCCTGGCGACGGTGAGCGAAGGCCAGACCCTAGGGACCGGCTATCCGATGCTGAAACAAATCGTCAACGCCAGCCAGGCCGCCTCCCTGTGGTTTCCCCTGGAGAAGGGGCTCGCGACGCTGATCACCGCCCTGAGCGGCGTGCCCGCGGGGCTGTTCGTCCCCTCGTTGGCGGTGGGCGCCGGACTCGGGGCCGACCTGCACCACTGGCTGCCGCTGGCGCCGCTGCAGACGATGGTGCTGCTGAGCATGTGCGCCTATTTCTCCGGCATGCTACAGAACCCGATGACCGCCTTCGTGCTGGTGATGGAGATGACCGACACCCACGAACTGCTGCTGCCGTTGATGGCGACCGCCTTCGTCGCCACCGGCACGGCGCGTCTGCTCAACCCTCGCCCCCTGTGCGAGATCCTGACCGAGAACTATGTCCGCGACCTTCCGCAGCAGGCTTAAAGGGCTGGGCATTCTACTGGGTCTGGCGCTCCTGCTCGCCTGGCTCGGCTGGCGGCTGGCGCAACCGCCCCATTTGATGCTGACCGATCTTTCCGGCCGCCCGGTTTCCATCCCACCCCGGCAGGGGCTGATGCTGGTGAACTTCTGGGCCACCACCTGTCCGGCCTGCCTCCGGGAAATCCCCGTGCTCGTCCGCCTGCACCGGCGCTTCGGCGCCAAAGGGCTTAAGATCGTGGGGGTGGCGATGCCCTACGACCGCCCCGACCGGGTGGTGCGTTTCGCCCGCGACTATCCCCTGCCCTACACCGTCGCCCTCGATCCCGCCGGGGCCGCCGCGGACGCTTTCGGTGTCCGTTTCACGCCTGCCTGGATACTCGTCGCACCCCGCGGCAGGATCGTCTGGCGCCACACCGGCTACGTGGACGAGGCCGAATTGGCCCGCCTGATCGAAACCCGTCTTTCATCGTGAGGACTGCGCATGTGGCTCAAAGCCTTTCACATCATTTTCATGGTCACCTGGTTCGCCGGCCTGTTCTACCTACCGCGCCTGTTCGTGTATCACGCCATGGCCGAGGACGAGATCGGCCGCGAGCGCTTCAAGATCATGGAACGCAAGCTCTACTTCGGTATCATGACGCCGGGCATGATCCTGACCTTCGCGTTCGGCATCTGGATGCTGGCCGACTACGCCTGGGCCCTCTACGGCCGGCAGGGCTGGCTCCATGTCAAGCTGGCGCTGCTGGCGGGGCTGGTGACCTACCATCTGGCCTGCGGCAAGTGGCTACTGGACTTCAAACACGACCGCAACCGCCACAGTCACGCATTCTATCGCTGGATCAACGAGGTGCCGGTGGTGTTTCTGTTCGCCATCGTCATTCTGGCGACGATCAAACCGTTCTAAGGGAAGCCAATGATGACGTTCAGATTAGGTGCACTGATCGGCTTTTCGTTTTGCGCCGCACTGCTGGCGGTGGCGGCCTGGTTTCAGTTCGTCGAGGGACTGCAGCCGTGCCCGCTGTGTATCAGCCAGCGGGTCATGGTGCTGTTGGTGGGACTGGTCTTCCTCGCCGCAGCACTTCACAACCGCGCGCCCCGGCTTTACGGCACCCTGGCCGGGGTGCTGGCCTTGGGGGGCGCGGCGATCTCGGCCCGCCACGTCTGGCTGCAGAATCTACCGGAAGACGAAGTGCCGGCCTGCGGCCCCGGCCTGGGTTACGTGTTCGAGCATTTTCCCCTGACCGAAACCCTACGCCTGCTGCTGAGCGGAACCGGTGAATGCAGCGAAGTTCTGTGGACTTTCCTGGGGCTGAGCATTCCCGCCTGGACCCTGCTGGCCTTCCTGGGACTGGCCAGCTGGGCGCTGTGGCTGGGATGGCGGCCTCAGGCGGGCTGACGCAAGCGGGCGTGCAGCGGACTCTTGCGCGGGAAATGGGCGCGTAGGAATTCCATCTGGTCGCTGAGTATCCGCCGTCCCTGCAGATAAATGTACTCGGCGTGGGTCGGCACGAAAGGGATCGCCAGTAGCTCCATGCCGGCCTGCTCCGGAGTCCGCCCCGCCTTGTGGTTGTTGCAACGCTTGCAGGCGGTCACCACGTTGGTCCAGGTGTCCTGCCCGCCCTGGCTCAGGGGGGTCACGTGGTCGCGCGACAGATCCCGGTGCAGGAAGCGCTGACCGCAGTACAGGCACAGGTGATCGTCGCGCCGGAACAGGGTGCGATTGTTGAGCGGCGGAATATAGTCCGGTCCCAGGGTCTTGCCGCTGTGACCGTAGGTGGCGATGATGGAATGTACTTCGATGACGCTGCGCCGCCCGGTGCGGGCGCACACCCCGCCGTGGACCCGGTACAATGGCGTCCCACAGGTGTAGGCCACCTGGTCAAGATAATACAGCTTGACCGCCGCCTGATAATCGATCCATTCCAGCGGCATGCCCGCCGCATCGGTCCTGAGCACCTGCAAAGACAGCGCGTTCATGTGGCCTCCACCCCGGTTGCATTGAAAAATTTCACGTCATGTCAAGATTTATGCACATTCCGTCTTCGTTTTGAAACCGAGCTGTCAAGCCCGTCTCCCCTCACCGGTCAAAATCGCATAACGGATTGATATAAAACAAGAATCGCGCCACTGACCAGTTTTTTTACAATTTGAAGACAGGCCAGAATCCATGCGCTTTACGGCCCGCTTTCAGCACCTTTTCCACAAACTTATCCACAGTTTCTGTGAATAAAAATCCGGGCGCGGATTGTTTCCTGCACAGATAAAGACTGTCTCCTGTAACCGATAATACTTCACATCCGCAACGCTTTGGAAGCCCGAATGCCCCCGATCCTCAAGGTCGCCGTTCCTGCCCCTCTCCCCGGAACGTTCGACTATCTACCGCCTCCCGGCGCCACACCGGCGCAGCTGCGCCCGGGCGTCCGTCTGCGGGTGCCGTTCGGACGCGGCACCCGCACCGGCGTCCTTATGGGACTGGCAGCGCACAGCCAGGTCCAAGGTGAGCGTCTCAAGCCCGCCCTGGAAATCCTCGACCCCCAGCCCCTGCTGCGGGAGACGGACCTGCAACTGTTGCAGTGGGCGGCACGCTACTATCACCATCCCATCGGCGAAGTCGTCGCTGCCGCCCTGCCCGCCCTCCTGCGCCAGGGAGGCCCGGCCCGACGCCGATGCCCGCAATGGCTGTGTCTGACCAGCGCCGGTCGGGAAGCCGAGCCCGGGTCCAACGCCGCCCGCCAACGGGCTCTGTTGAAGCTATTGCGGCAACATGACGGGGTGATGACACCCACCCGGCTCCAGGCCATCGACTGGCCCTGGCGGCCGGTGGCCAGAGCCCTCGCCGCCCGGGGCTGGGTGGAATTCACCACCGCCCCGCCGCCACAGGAAACCGTTTGCCGTCCGGATTTCGAGGCCAATCCCGCCCAGCGCGCGGCAGTCAGCGCCATCACCGCCGCGCTGGGAGGCTTTACCGCCTTTCTGCTGGAAGGGGTGACCGGCAGCGGCAAGACCGAGGTCTATCTGCAAGCGATCGAGGCCGTGCTGGCCCAGGACCACCAGGCGCTGGTGCTGCTGCCGGAGATCGCCCTCACGCCCCAGCTGCAGGCCCGCTTCCAGGCCCGGCTGGGACGCCGGGTGGTGCTGTACCATTCCGGCCTCAGCGCCGGCGAACGCCTCGACGCCTGGCTCGGCCTGCAGTCGGGGGAGGTGCCCCTGCTGCTCGGCACCCGCTCGGCGGTGTTCATCCCCATGGCGCGGCCGGGCCTGATCGTGATCGACGAAGAACACGACCCTTCCTTCAAGCAGCAGGACGGCTTCCGCTTCTCCGCCCGCGACGTGGCCGTGGTGCGCGCGCGCCAAACGGGGATCCCCATCGTCCTCGGCTCGGCCACGCCCGCGCTGGAATCGGTGTACAACACCAAGCAGGGACGCTACCGCCACCTGACGCTGCCGCACCGGGCGGGACAGGCCACCCCGCCCAACCTCCGGCTGCTCGACATCCGCAACCAGCGCCTGCAGGCGGGGCTGGCGCCGGCCGCCTGCCGGCGGATCGAGAAGGTGCTGGCGCGCGGGGAGCAGGTGCTGATCTTCCTCAACCGCCGCGGCTACGCCCCGACCCTGACCTGTCATGCCTGCGGCTGGATCGCCGAATGCCCCCGTTGCGACGCCCGATTGGTCCTGCACCGCCGCGACCGGCGCCTGCGCTGTCATCACTGCGGCCACGAAAAACCGCCGCCCGACACCTGCCCGGCCTGCACGGCTACCGACCTGCGCCCGCTGGGGCACGGCACCGAAAGGCTGGAGGAGGAACTGGGACAACGGTTTCCAAAGGCCCGCATCGCTCGCATCGACCGCGACGCCACCCGCCGCAAGGGCAGCCTGGAAACCCTGCTGCAGCAAGTCCGCCGCGGCGAGATCGACATCCTGCTCGGCACCCAGATGCTGGCCAAGGGCCACCACTTCCCCAATGTCACCCTGGCGGTGATCCTCGACGCCGACGCCGGGCTCTACAGCACCGACTTCCGCGCCCCCGAGCGCCTGGCCCAGCTGATCGTCCAGGTCGCCGGCCGGGCCGGGCGCGCCGACAAGGCCGGTGAGGTGCTGATCCAGACCCGCCACCCCCAGCACCCCCTGCTGGAAACGCTGCTAGCGGGGGGCTATCCCGCCTTCGCCGCCGAAGCCCTGGAAGAACGTCGCCAGGCCGGGCTGCCGCCCTTCAGCCACCAGGCCCTGCTGCGGGCCGAGGCGCGCCAGCCGGCGTTGCCGCTGCAGTTTCTGGAAGAGGCCGCCCGGCTGGCGGAAACGGGTCTTGAGGAGGTGCTGGTGCTGGGACCGGTCCCGGCCCCCATGGCCCGGCGGGCCGGCCATCACCGCGCCCAGCTGTTGTTGCAAAGCCGCAGCCGGGGGGCGCTGCACCGGCTGCTCGACGAGATGCTGCCGCGGCTGCGGCAATGGCCGCAGCAACGCCGGCTGCGCTGGCATTTGGAAGTGGATCCACTGGACCTATACTGAGCCGCCGGCCAGCAGCGCCTCCACGGCCCGGCGGCGGGGAATCCCCGGCCTGGCGCCCATCCGGGTGCAGCACAGGGCGGCGGCGGCGCTGGCGAAACGCAGCGCCGTCTCCCAGTCCCGCCCCTCCACCAGAGCGACGCAGAAGGCCCCGTGGAAGGTGTCGCCGGCGCCGGTGGTGTCCACTGCCCGGACCGGGAAGGCCGGCAGCCGGCCGCGCCGGCTTCCCCGCTGCCAGATCAACCCAGCCTCCCCCAGGGTGATGACCACCGCAGGTGAGCGCTGCGCCAGGGCCGAAAGCGCCGCTTCCGGGTCGTCCCGACCCAGCCACTGGGCGGCGAACTTGCGGGAAGCGAGCAGGTAGTCGACGGCGAACATCAACGCCTCGGTGCCGCGGTGCAGGGAGCCGGCATCGAGCACCGTGGCGATCCCCTGCTGCCTGAAACGGGGATGCCAGTGAAGCGACAGCTCCGGCTCGTGACCGTCGTAGAGCACGCAGGCCGGCGCAGTCCGGGACAGGTCCAGCGCCCCGGGAGACAAGGGGCGGGTGTCACCGCGGTAGTTGACCAGGGCCCGCCTGCCGTCCGGCTTGACCAGCACCGTCGACAGCGGCGTGGGGGAATCCCCGCGCACGATCCAGTCGGTGGCGACCCCGTCATCCCGGAGCTCCTGCCAATGGGCCTGGCCATGGAGATCGCGGCCGAGATAGCCGGCGAACGCCCCCCGCCGTCCCAGGCGGGTGACGGTCACCGCGGCGTTGGCCGCAGGCCCCCCGCCGCAACCGACGAAGTCGGTGGCGACGCATTTCTCGTCCTCCCCCGGATGATGGGGCACCGAGAACACCAGATCGTAAGAAGCGTGACCGATGCAGAGCACGTCCATCTTCACGCCCTCAATCCCAACGAAACAGCCAGAACATCCACCCCAGCAGGGTCTTGGGGCCGTGGCGCAGCGGCGGCGGCTCGCTCTGGCCGTAATTGAGCGCGTAGGTCTCTTCCGCCTGGGCCGCCAGATCTTCCAGCTCCAGCTGGTGATAGGCCGCGGCCATCAGCCGCAGGGCATAGGGCGCCACCCGGGTGCGGGGGTAGTTGCGCACCACGTGGGCGGCGCGGTTGGCGGCCGCCAGATAGGCGCCGCGGCGAAAATAATAGTCGGCCACATGGTACTCGTGCATAGCGATCATGGTCAGAATGCCCGTGAGGCGCTGCCGGGCCTTGCCGGCATAGTCACTGTCGGGGAAACGCTCGACCACGGTGACAAAATCCTGATAGGCCTCCGCGAGCGGGGACACGTCGCGCTTGGTCAGATCGATGGGGAAGTAGCGTTCGACGAAGCCCAACCCCTGGCTCATATGGATCAACCCGCGCAAATACCAGGCGTAATCGAGACGTGCGTGGGTGGGATAGCGTTTGAAGAAACGCTCCAGCACCGCCAGACCGGCCTCGGCGTCGCCCTGCTTGTAGTAGGCCCAGGCCAGATCGAGCAGCACCTGGGGGCCGTAGCGCCCGAAGGGGAAACGGGTCTCCAGAGCCTGATACAGCTCGATGGCGCGGGTGTAGGCTCCCCGGTCCAGCTTCTCCTTGGCCTTTTTGTAAAGGTCCTCCTCCGGCATCACCTCCACCGGCTTGGGCCCGGATTTGAACCAGTTGTCCACCGTACTGCAACCGCCCAGAAGTAGGGACAGCGACAGAAGCACGGCTATCGTACGCATGCTCACTCCTTTGCCGCAAAAGCGGCAAGTATAGGGGAAAACCGCCGGGTTGCGCGCCCTGCGCTCAGCAAAAGATTCCGTTTTTTCGAATCCTGCGGCGAATAAATCGAACGATCATGAATGTCGGTTTGGGATAGAATCCCACCGAATCGCCTTCCTTCGAACGCCTTATGTTACAGAAAGTCCTCATCGCCAACCGCGGTGAAATCGCCGTCCGCATCATCCGCGCCTGCGCCGAAATGGGCATCCTGTCGGTGGCCGTCCATACGGACGCCGACCGCCACGCCCTGCACGTCAAGAAGGCGGACGAGGCCCACAGCGTCGGCAGCGATCCTCTGGCCGGCTATCTCAACCCCCACCGGCTGGTCAACCTGGCCCTGGAAACTGGCTGCGACGCCATTCATCCCGGCTACGGCTTCCTGTCGGAGAATGCCGAATTCGCCGAAATCTGCAGCCGCCGCGGCATCCGCTTCATCGGCCCGCCGGCGGCGGTGATCCGGCGCATGGGCGACAAGACGGAAGCCCGCCGCACCATGCAGCGGGCCGGGATTCCCGTGGTTCCCGGCAGCGAAGGCAACCTCGCCGGTCTTGACGAGGCCCTGCGCCTGGCCGAGACGATCGGCTATCCAGTGATGCTCAAGGCCACCTCCGGCGGGGGCGGCCGGGGCATCCGCCGCTGCGACGATGCCCAGGCGCTACGCCAGAATTACCAACGGGTGGTGTCCGAGGCCACCAAGGCCTTCGGACGGGCCGAGGTGTTTCTGGAAAAATGCATCGTCGATCCCCGCCACATCGAAGTGCAGATCCTGGCCGACCGCCACGGCAACGTGATCCACCTGTTCGAACGCGACTGTTCCATCCAGCGCCGCAACCAGAAGCTCATCGAGATCGCTCCATCCCCCCAGCTCGACGACGATCAGCGCCGCACCGTCTGCGAGCTGGCCGTCGAAGCGGCGCGCGCGGTGGGTTACGAAAACGCGGGGACGGTAGAATTCCTCTTCGACCGGGACGGCCGCTGCTATTTCATGGAGATGAACACCCGGGTGCAGGTGGAGCACACCATCACCGAGACCATCACCGGGGTCGACATCGTCGAGGAGCAGATCCGCATCGCCTCCGGCCTGCCCCTGCGCTACCGCCAAGAGGAGATCCAGCGCCGCGGCTATGCCATGCAGTTCCGCATCAATGCGGAAGACCCGCGCAACGATTTCCTGCCCAGCTTCGGCCGCATCACCCGCTATTACGCCCCCGGCGGCCCCGGGGTCCGCACCGACACCGCCATCTACACCGGCTACGACGTCCCGCCCTACTACGACTCCTTGATCGCCAAGCTCATCGTCTGGGCCATGAGCTGGGATGACGCCATCGCCCGCGGCCGCCGCGCCCTGGACGACATGGAAATCAGCGGCATCAAGACCACCCGCACCTATTACCAGCAGATTCTGCGCAGCGAAGCGTTCCAGCAGGGCCGCTTCGACACCGGTTTCGTCGAACGCCACCCGGAACTGCTGCGTTATTCGGAAAAACGCGACAAGGCCCACGTGGCTACCGCCATCGCTGCGGCCATCGCCGCCCATGCCGGACTATGAAGGAGCAACGCCCATGAACCGCGTTCAGATCACCGAACTGGCCCTGCGCGACGCGCACCAATGCCTGCTCGCCACCCGAATCCGCACAGAAGACATGCTGCCCATCTGTCCCCAGCTGGACCGGGTCGGTTTCTGGTCCCTGGAGTGCTGGGGCGGGGCGACCTTCGACGCCTGCCTGCGCTACCTCAAGGAGGATCCCTGGGAGCGATTGCGGCAGTTGCGCCAAGCTCTGCCCAACACCCGCTTGCAGATGCTGCTAAGGGGCCAGAATCTGCTCGGCTACCGCCATTACGCCGACGACGTGGTGGAAGCCTTCGTTGAGCGGGCGGCAGCGAACGGCATGGATGTCTTCCGTCTGTTCGACGCCCTCAACGACCTGCGCAATCTGAAAACCGCCGTCGCCGCGGTCAAGCGAGCCGGCAAACACGCCCAGGGGGCGCTGTGCTACACCGTCAGTCCGGTGCACAGCGTGGAAGGCTTCGTGACCCAGGCCCGAGAACTGGCGCGCATGGGCTGTGACAGCATCGCCATCAAGGACATGGCGGGATTGCTGACCCCGGCGGTCACGGCCCACCTGGTCAAAGACATCAAGGCCGCGGTGAACCTGCCCTTGCACCTCCACTCCCACGCCACCTCCGGCCTGGCGGAGATGTGCCATCTCAAAGCCATCGAAAGCGGCATCGACCACATCGACACCGCCATTTCCTCCCTGGCCGGCGGCCCCAGTCATCCGCCCACCGAAAGCCTGGCCGTCGCCCTGCGCGACCTGGACAGGGACCCCGGCTACGACCTCGAGCTGCTGGAGGAAATCGCCGCCTACTTCTGGACCGTACGCCGGAAATACCGCCGTTTCGAGCCGGAATACGTCGGCCCCGACCCCCGGGTTCACATCCATCAGGTGCCCGGCGGCATGATCTCCAACCTCTACAACCAGCTGAAGGAGCAGGGATCGCTCGACCGCCTCAAGGATGTGCTCGCGGAAATCCCGCGGGTGCGCAAGGATCTGGGCTATCCGCCCCTGGTCACTCCCACCTCCCAGATCGTCGGCGCCCAGGCGGTCATCAACGTCCTGGCGGGCGAACGCTACCAGACCATCACCAACGAAGTCCGACGCTATCTGCAGGGCGGCTACGGCAAACCGCCGGGGCCGGTGAACGAGGAGCTGCGCCGCCGGGCCGTGGGCAACGAGGAAATCATCGAATGCCGACCGGCGGATCTGATCCCCCCGGAACTGGAAACCCTGCGGCGGGAGATCGGCGAACTGGCCCGCAGCGAGGAAGACGTGCTGACCTACGCCCTGTTCCCGGACGTGGGACGCCAGTTCCTGACCCAACGCGCCGAAGGCGCCCTGGAGCCGGAACCCATCGAACCGCCCGCTGAAACCGCCGCCCGGACCGCCCCGACCGAATTCAACGTCCACCTCCACGGCGAGACCTACCATGTGCGCGTCACCGGCACCGGTCCCCGCCAGCAGGCGGAACGTCACTTCTATCTGGTGGTGGACGGGGTGCCGGAAGAAGCGGTGATCGAAACCCTTGACGAGGTGGTCCTCGGAGGCGGCACCGAGGGCGCGGTGCCGCGACGCCTGAGCAGCAAGCGCCCCAAAGCCGCCGGCGAGGGCGACGTGACCCTGTCGATGCCGGGAAACATCGTCGAGGTCCTGGTCAAGGAAGGTGACGCCGTGCAAGCCGGCGATCCGGTCTTGATCGTCGAAACCATGAAAATGGAAACCGAGGTGCAGGCCCCTATCGGCGGCACGGTCGCCGCCGTGTACGTGCAGAAAGGCGATGCGGTGACGCCCAAGGAAACCCTGCTCCACATCGAACCCTGATCCGGTCATTCGGTCGGCGCACCGGTTTCCAGAACCGCCTGGGAAATGACCTGGATCGCCGGGTGGCGCGAACGCCGCGCCAGGGAAATGGCGTAAAAGCACTCCTCCACGTCACGGGTACGCCCGACCACCGCCACCTGGTACTGGCGGCAGATCTCCGCCTCGATGAGGGTCGGCGCACAGAAGATCCCCACGCCCGCCTGACCGAACACCTTCATCAGCGCGCTGTCGTCGAATTCGGCCACCACCTGGGGATGGATTCCCAGCGTCTCGAACCAGCCCAACAGGCGTCCGCGGATCACCGCATCGGTGGTCGCCATCAGCATCGGCGCACCATCCAGGGACTGGGGAAAACCGCGGCGATGGCGGCTGGCCAGGTCACTGCAGGCGAGAAAGCTGACACCACAACTCCCCAGCCGGCGGCTTTCGGCGCGTACCGGTGATTCCGAGCTCAGTGGCCGGTCGCTGAGCACCAGATCGAGGCGACGGGCGGCCAAGGCCGCCGCCAGCTGCGCCATCCCCCCTTCATGGCAGTGGATGCGGAATGGATCCTCCAGTGTCAGGAGCGGACGCAGCAGGCGGTAGGCCATCAGTTTGGGCAGGAAATCGGTGACGCCGACGTGAAAATGCCGGGGCTCGACCGTCACCTGACGCCGCACCACCTCGGCCATCTCCTCCCCGAGCGAGAAAATCCGGTCCGCATAACGAAACACCGTGCGCCCCGTGTCGGTCACGGTCAATCCCCGGCCCTCGCGCTGCAGTAGCTTGACGCCGAGGCGTTCCTCCAGCGCCTGGATTTGGCTGCAGATGGTCTGCGGGGTGACGTGAAGGCGCTCGGCGGCCCGGGTCAGGCTGGACTCCTGGGCGGTGACCCAGAAATAATGCAAGTGCTTGTAATTCAGTTGCACTTTAAATTTCCCCGAAAATACAGGTAGGTAAATTCGAATTTTAACCGAGAAACATTATTGTTAGCCTTGAATATGGGACGATTCCATAGAGGAGGAAGAAATGAAACCCGCTCCCTGGACCTCTGACAACGAAGACGACTTCAGCATCTGGCGCAATCTGAAACACGACATTCCCGCCGGCATCGTCGTCTTCCTGGTGGCGGTGCCGCTTTGCCTGGGGATCGCCATGGCCTCCGGCGCGCCCCTGTCCTCCGGCATCATCGCCGGCATCGCCGGCGGCCTGGTGGTGCCGCTCATCAGCCGCTCGGCCCTGGGCGTGTCGGGACCGGCGGCGGGTCTTACCGTGATCGTGTACGAGGCGATCCAGAACCTGGGCTTCCAGCCTTTCCTGCTGGCGGTGATCCTGGCAGGCGCGCTGCAGATCGGATTGGGATTGCTGCGGGCAGGAATCATCGGTTATTACTTTCCCTCGGCGGTGATCTCGGGGATGCTGGCGGGGATCGGCCTCATCATCATCCTCAAGCAGATCCCCCATGCCGTCGGTTACGATGCCGACTGGGAAGGGGACATCGCCTATCACGAGCCCGGCGGTGAAACCACCCTGCACGCTCTGGTGGACATGTTCGGCGCCTTCCACCTGGGCGCCACCGTCATCGCCCTGGTTTCCTTAAGCGTTTTGATTCTGTGGGAGCAGGGATTCATGAAACGCAGGCGTCTCTTCCAGCTCATTCAAGGGCCCCTGGTGGCGGTGATCATCGGCGCCCTGCTCAACCTCGCCTTCCGCCACTGGGCACCGGATCTGGCCCTGGATCCCAGACATCTGGTGCAGCTACCGCTGGCCAACGGTCTGGAGGGCCTGAAGGAATTTTTCACCTTTCCGGATTTCGGTGCCTACGATCAAAAGGCCATCTACACCACCGCCGCCGTCATCGCCGTGGTGGCCAGCATCGAAACCCTGCTGTGCGTCGAAGCCACCGACAAGCTCGATCCCTTCAAACGCGTCACCCCCACCAACCGGGAGCTGATCGCCCAGGGCGTCGGCAACATGGCCTCCGGCCTGGTGGGCGGCCTGCCCATCACCCAGGTGATCGTGCGCAGTTCCACCAACATCATCGCCGGCGCCAGGACCCGGGCCTCCGCCTTCGTCCACGGCCTCTGTCTGGCGGTGGCGGCGCTGCTGCTGCCCCACTGGCTCAACCAGATCCCCCTGGCGACACTGGCGGCGATCCTGCTGGTGGTGGGTTACAAGCTGGCCAAGCCGGAATTGTTTCTGCAGTTCTACCGCCGGGGATGGTACCAGTTCGCGCCCTTCGTGGTCACCGTGGTCGGGCTGGTGTTCACCGATCTGCTCACCGGCGTCGGCATCGGCATGGTCACGGCGCTGTTCTTCATCCTGCTGGAACACTACAAGTGCGGCGTCTATCTGCACGAGACCCACGAAGACGACCGCATCGTCCTGAAACTGTCGGAGCAGGTCACCTTCCTCAACAAGGCCAACCTGCTGCGCACCCTGGACCGGATCCCGCCCTATTCCGAGGTGATCATCGACGCCTCGGCCACCCGCTACATCGATCACGACGCCCTGGAGATCATCGAAAACTTCAGCGCCGAAGCGGCCGCCAAACACATCAAGCTGACCCTCATCGGCCTGTCTGTCGCAGGCGACGAAACGCAATCTTAGGAGGAACGCCATGAAACTGCTGAAGCATCTGTTTGACAACAATCGCCGCTGGGTCCAGGAAGTCGAGCAGGCCAATCCCGGCTTCTTCGAACGCCTGGCCAAGGGGCAGGCCCCGGAATATCTGTGGATCGGCTGCTCCGACAGCCGGATTCCCGCCAACGAAGTGGTGGGGCTGCTGCCGGGGGAATTGTTCGTCCACCGCAACGTCGCCAACCTGGTGGTGCATTCCGACATCAACCTGCTGTCGGTGCTGCAGTACGCCGTGGACGCCCTCAAAATCAAGCACGTGATCGTCTGCGGCCACTACGGCTGCGGCGGCGTGCTGGCGGCGATGCAGGGCGAACCACTGGGCTTGATCGACAACTGGCTGCGCTACATCAAGGACATCTATCAGCACAACGCCGACCTGCTCGACGCCCTGCCGGAAGCGGAGCGGGCCGACCGCCTGTGCGAATTCAACGTCATCCAGCAGGCCGCCAACGTCTGCTACACCAGCATCGTCCAGGATGCCTGGCGCCGCGGCCAGCAGCTATCCATCCACGGCTGGATCTACAACCTCAAGGACGGCCTGCTGCGGGATCTGAACGTCTGCATCAGCAGCCCGGAACAGCTGCCGCACATCTACCAGCTGGGCGCCAGGATCGACTGAGGGGAGGGGATGGGCTATGCTTGGAGGGAAGATGTGAAAGAGAGGGTGGGCAGGCATGCAACCCTCGTCCTTAATTCGCATTAAACATCAGTTATATATGTCTGTCTCAGAAGTCTCCACCCGGCCTCCGGGCGTTCTACCCCGCTATGTCGATCTGGCCCACCAGTGCCGGAAACAGGTCACAGAGAACTTTGTGGCGTTGTTCCGCGAGTTCCAGCAGCAGCTGCCCGACTTTCTGCTCCAACAAGCGGAACAGGCGGAAAGCGACGTCTTCCAGACCCACTGCATGGATGTACACCAGGAAATAGGCAACAACCGGGAGGCGATGACGGAAAGGTTCTACACGGAACTGATGCAGGGCTTCGAGCGCTTCATTCTGGGGCAAACCGATACCCCCTTCCGGGATCAACCAGGCGGCCGGCGGCGGCTTTCCCTGGTGGAAAAGGAAACCTTTGAAGTCGAGCTGGCCTTCGACACCATCGCCAACAGCGCCTGGGTCAACTACAGCGATAGCCTGACACCGCTCAACCACCGCTTGGCGGTCATCAACGGCGGCATCAAACCGGGTGAGCGCAGCGCCAACCTTCCCGGCAGCCCCCACCACGTCTGTAATGCCTTCCGTCAGGCCCTGAGTGCGGTCCAGATTTCCATCGAAACAGCAGTCAAGGTCAGCATCATCGAAGCTTTCGATCAACAGGTACTGCACCGGGCCGGCAGCATCTATCAGGACTATAACCGCCTTTTGATCGATGCCGGCATTCTGCCGAATCTGGAAGACGCTCCCGTTTACATCCCGGAACAGGCACCGGAACCCCCGCCTTCCGAACCGCCCAAGCCGGAAACCGATGATATAGAAGCGGAGGGGGATTCTTCGACGGCGAATGAACCGCCGCCGCAAACCCAGCGCCCCGAATCGGACGCTACCGCCTCCCCCCCGCCTCCACATGCCCCGCGGGAAGAAATCCTCGAACAGGAATTATTCCAGACGATCTCTCAACTGCTGGAACGCCGGCGTCAGCAACAGCGCCGCCCCGATCCTTCCCGGCAGGCCGCTTCTGCGATGGCCACAGAAGAACTGGTCGCCACCCTCGCCCAAGGCGAACATGCGACGACGGTTCCAGAAAACATCGCCGAGACGTCGCTGACCCGGCTCCGTCAGGAATTTTCCACCCAGCTGCAGCAACTGGCCGAATTGATCAAAACCCAGCATGTCGACCATACCGACGCCGATGTCATCGAGATGGTCGGCATGCTGTTCGAGCTGGTGTTGAACGACCCCAATCTTCCCGATTCGGTCAAGGCGCTTCTCAGCCATCTGCATACCCCTTATTTGAAAGTCGCCCTGCTGGATCACAAATTCTTCTTCAAGCGCCGCCACCCCGCCCGCCGGCTGCTGAATCTTCTGACTCAGGCCGGTGCGCTCTGCAACGCCACGGCACGTAACGACAAGGTGGTCTTCGAGACCATGCGGCAGACGGTCAACCGGGTTTTGATGGAGTTCGACGACAATATAGAACTGTTCGACACGCTCTACGAAGAGTTCGAGCGTTTCCTGCACAAATTCCAGCAAAAAGCCCGGCAATTGGAAAAACGGGCGATAGAAAAGGCCAAGGGACAGGAAAAGCTCCGGGAAGCCCGGCAACGGGTCGCCAAGGAGCTGGTGGAAATCGTCCAGGGAAAATCCTTGCCCAAGGGGGCAGAAAAACTACTCTTCGGCCCGTGGTCGAACCTGCTCGTCCTGTTGTTCCTGCGTCAGGGCGCCGAAAGCGAGCAATGGCACCATTATCTCGGCGTCGCCAGGGAAATCGTCTGGAGCGTCCAGCCGAAGCAAAGCATCCAGGAGCGCAACGAACTGCAACGAAAACTGCCCCAGATCCAAAAGGACATCCAGGAAGGCTTGGCCTTGCTGGGTGATCCGGAAAGCAATGCGGAAAAATTCCTCAGCACCCTACAGGGTTGTCACGAAGTGGCCCTGGCCGGTCACGAAATGGAGCGCTTGCCTGAAGTGAGCGCCCTACCGGACCCGGAGGAATATCCGCTGTTGCAGGAATTGGATCCCGGCAAGCTGAGCAGCACTCGGAAACCACCTTCCCCGGAACTCGAACAGACCATCACCCGCCTGCGGCGCATCAAGCTGGGAACGTGGTTCGAATTCAACCACGCGGGCAAACCTCCCTTGCGCGCAAAACTGTCGTGGTTCAGCCTGAAGACTGGCTACTACATCTTCGTCGATCAGGCCGGCATCCAGGTGGCGGTCAAACCGCTGAAAAAACTGGCCAGGGAAATGCTGGCAGGGCAGGCGCGAATCCTGGAGCTGGAGAAAAAGCCGTTCGTGGAAAGGGCACTGCAGCGGATCTACCGCATATTGGACAGCTAGTGGCTCAAAGCCTCGATCAACCGCCCCAGCAGCGCCTTGTCCTGCGGTTGCAGATCGATAATCTGAAAGCCGACCCAGAATCTCTCACCTTCGTCACAGGATTCCTGCCACAAACTCTCCACGCCCAGATCCAGGCGGTTTCTTTCCTGGGTGAGAAGCGATTCCGGCAAGGTGATTCTTATTTGAAAGATCCGGTTACAGGCGATCGCCGTGGGCGAGAACAGCATCAACCCACCGTGGGAAATGTTGGCAAGATTGCCCAGATAACATTCCCGGGCCAGGTCGTGGACCTGCAACGGAACGGAAACGGCGATGCGCGGCTCCTTGCGACGATCCTGCATGGCAGCGTCCCTCCAGTCAAAGACGCTCTAAAGTATAGACAAATCTACGGGATCCCCGACGAGCGGGCCGATATGCGTGCGTATTCCCGCTTTATCGTCTGCGACTGCACCGAGAATCCCACCGACGCCTCGCTGGTGACGGCGATCTACGCCATGGCGCGGGGGCTGGTGCCGGAGTCGCCGAGGCCCGGATCGGATTCCTCAAGGAAAAAACGATCCCCTGTCAGGCGGAATAAGGCGAGCGATTCTCGCTCAGCCGCACCCAGCCGACGACGATGCGATAGGTCATCCACAAAAGATCGGCGATGAGGATCATGTAGCCCACCATCCACACCAGCGCCGCCACCCCCAGCAGACCCCAAAGCAGGCTGTACCAGAAGGTAGCGATCTGCCAGCGGAAATGGTCGGCCACCCAGGTGCCTTCGGCCTCACTGCGTTTCAGGTAGGCGACGATCACCGCCGCGATATAACTGATGCCGACGAGAAAGCCCAGGGCCTGCAGGGCATAGACGATGGCGGCCCATTTGCGGGCCTCGGCGGTCTTGGGATCGAGGGTGTCCAAAGGTCGGTTCATGACGGTTCTCCTCCTCTTTTTCGTAGTTGGCGGCGCCAGGCGGAAAGGCGCTCGGGGGTGCCGATGTCGGACCAGGCGCCCTGATACGCTTCCCCGCTCGCCCGCCCTGCCGCTGCCGCGCGGCGCAGCAGCGGGGCGAGGGGGAAACGACCGGGGCGGCAGCCTGCAAACAAAGCCTGACGGTAAACCCCGATCCCGCTGAAGGTATAACGGCGCGTCCCTGCCGGCAAGACCCGCCCGGCCTCGAGGGCGAAATCCCCCGCCGGGTGGTGGGGGGGATTGGGCACCAGCACCAGGTGGGCCAGATCGTCCCCGGAGGGAAGGGCACTCAGGCAGGCGAAGGGATAGTCGGTACCCACATCGCCATTGACCACCAGAAACGGATCCGACAGTTGCGGCAGCGCCTGGAAAATGCCGCCACCGGTTTCCAGCACGACTTCAGGCTCGGGGGAATAGGCGATGTCCACCCCGAAGGTGCCCCCGTCCCCCAGCGCCTCGCGGATCTGGACGCCGCGATATCCCAGGTTGACCACCAGCTCCCGGAAACCGGCCTGGGCCAGCGCTTCGATGAGGTGGACGATCAACGGTTTTCCCGCCACCTCGACCAGCGGCTTGGGGAGGCGGTCGGTCAACGGCCGTAGTCTTTCTCCTCGGCCGGCAGCGAGAATCATCGCCTTCACAGCCGGGCCTCCACCTGCGGCAGCACGGTGGCGGAGACGAAATCGCCCAGGGGGGCCAGAGCCGCATCGCCCTGGCAGGCGGCCGCCACATAGCGCAACGTGCGGGGAATGTCCTTGAGATAACCGGGCTTGCCGTCGCGCAGCCAAAGGCGGGCGAAGATGCCGGCCGCCTTGAGGTGACGTTGGATTCCCATGCGGTCGAACCAGCTCTGCCAGGTGGGGGCATCCACCACCAGCCCGGCACGCCCCAGGCGGCGGCGGTAATCCTCGGCCCACAGGGCGACCCGCTCGGGCGGCCAAGCGACGTAGCAGTCCCGCAGCAGCGACACCGCATCGTAGGTCACCGGACCGACGACCGCGTCCTGAAAGTCCAGCACCCCAAGGCCGCCTTCGTCCAGCACCATCAGATTGCGGCTGTGATAGTCCCGATGCACGACGACCCGGGGCTGCTGCAGGGCGCTTTCGACCAACGCCTCGCAGGTCCGCTCCCACAGCGCCGTATCCAGGGGGAGATCGAGCCAGCGCTTGAGCAGCCAGTCGGGAAAGATTTCCAGTTCCCGCCGCAGCAGATCCCGGTCGTAAGCGGGCAGAGCGGCCGTCTTTGGATCGAGGCGGGTCTGCAGCCGCAGCAGGGTGGCGAGGGCGGCGCCGTACAGTCCGTCTGCCGATTCGGCGTCGAGGGCCTGCAGGCAGGTGCGGTCGCCGAAGTCCTCCAGCAGCAGGAAGCCGCGCTCGAAATCCTGCGCCAGGATCTGCGGCACCAGCACCCCGGCCCGGCCCAGCAGCCCGGCGACCGCAGCGAAACGCTGCGGCGACTCGGGCGGCGGCGCGTCCATGACGATCCAGCGCTGTCCGTCGCCATGGAGGCGGAAATAGCGCCGCCGGCTGGCGTCCCCCGCCACCGGCGTCCAGTGCGTGAACGCCACCGGCGCCCAGGTCAGCAGCGCCTCGAGACGCGCATCGGCCGTCTGCGTCGGTGACCGTGCTAGAATACGAGCCATTTTCAATGCCTGCATCACGTGCTTGTCCCACTCGCTTCCGCCACACCATAACAAGATGCCACGTCAACGCAAGGGAAAGCCCGTCTTCTCATTCACATCGCTGGCATTGGGACTGTTGGCATCGGCTGTCGCAGCGGAGGAAAGCGCGGCGGAGTGGAACTGCCGCAGCGTCAACGGCGAATGGGTCTGCAACGGCCAGACCCAGGCATCCTCACCGCCCGATCCGGCGAAACCGCCGGTGCCGGCGGATACGACGGCCGGCGCCGGCGCGCCTCCCGCATCCCCCCGCAAATTACCGCCCCTGCAGGTCGGCAAGGTAGGAGGAGTGCCGCCTGCACCGAAGATCGAGCCACAACAGATTCCCGAAGGTTGGACCTGCGAGGCTGACGACCGCGGCGGCTGGCGCTGCAAGCTGGTCGGCGTCGAACCGGGCGGCAAGCCTCATCTGGCGAAAATCCAGCAGGAGCCCTCCCTGCCCTGGCTGCACCCGACTTTCTCCGCCTACGACGACCATGTCTTCAAAACCCTGGTGCGCCTGCTGCCGGAAGATCCCTGGCAACGCTACTGCGCCACCGGCAGGGCGGCCCTGGGCGACCGTCCGCCGATCCGCCCCGAGGGGCAACCACTGGACCTGGAAGCCGACTACAGCCGCTCCCTGACGGAAGACCTGGTCTATTTCTCCGGCAACGTCAAGGTAAGGCGCGGCGGCCAGCATTTGTGGACCGACGCGCTGCTCTACGACGGCGAGACCGGCATCGTCAATGCCTGGGGCAACGTGATCTACGAGGAAAACGGTTACATCTTCGCCAGCGACAACGCCTGGCTGGATCTGGAACGGGGCCGGGCCCGCATGAATCATACCCACTTCATCCTCGGCCCGGTCCCCGCCCGCGGCACCACCGCCCGCAGCCGCTTCGAGAGCGAAACCCTGTCGCGCCACCACCAGGTGGCCTACACCACCTGCCCCATCGGCAACGACGACTGGGTCGTACACGCCCGCGACCTGAAGATCAATCGCGAAACCGGCAAAGCGAGCGGCCACCACGTCTGGCTCGAATTCATGCGGGTGCCGTTCCTGTACTCGCCCTATTTTTCCTATACCATCGACGACCGCCGCATCAGCGGCTTTTTGACGCCGCGCATCGGCATTTCCAACGCCCGCGGTTTCGACGCCGCTCTGCCCTACTACTTCAATCTCGCTCCCAACTACGACCTGACCCTGATCCCCCGGGTCATGTCCAAGCGCGGTTTTCTGGGCGGGCTGGAATTCCGTTACCTGCTGCGCCACAGCCGGGGGCGCCTGGCCGGCGAGATTCTGCCTTACGATTCGGTGCGCAAGAAAATCCGCGGCGAAGTCGCTTTTTACAATCAAACCCGGTTCACTCCCCACTGGACCGCCCTGGCTGATCTGCGCTATGTCTCCGACAAGCACTACATCAACGAACTGGGCGACAATCTCTCCATCGCCTCCAGCCGCCAGCTCCACAGCCAGATCAAGACCGAATACCGCCAGGGGGACTGGTATTTCATGACCCGGGCCGACAACTGGCAGACCGTCGATCCCAACCTCTCCTCCCGTGACAAACCCTACCGGCGATTGCCGCAAATGGTCTTCAATTACGACCATGCGTTTGCCCCTTGGCTGCGTTCCGGCTGGCAGAGCGAATTCGTCTTCTTCCAGCACGACGACCGCAGCAACGGCCACCGCCTCCATCTCCGCCCCCGGGTACAGCTGCCGTGGCGTCATGCCGCCGCCTTCGCGATCCCCTCCCTGGCCTTCGACTACACCCGCTACTGGCTGCCCGGAAAGGGCCGGTCCCTTTCCCGCGCCCTGCCGGTCGCTTCCCTGAATACCGGTCTGTTCCTGGAGAAGAACTGGGGCCGGAATCTGATACAAACCCTGGAACCGCGGCTGTTCTATCTCTACATTCCCTTCGACGACCAGGACGACATCCCTGTCTTCGACACCAGCCGCTACGATTTCAACTTCAGCCAGCTGTTCCGGGAGAACCGCTTCAGCGGCGCCGACCGCCTGGGCGATGCCAACCAGATTTCCTACGCCCTCACCTCCCGTTTCCTCACCGCCGACGAAGGCGCGGAACGTTTGCGCCTCAGCGCCGGTCAGATCTATTACTTCCGCGACCGCAGGGTGACCCTGCCGGGAGAGGCGGTGGAAACCCGCAACACTTCCAACATCATCGGTGAACTGGATCTGTTTCCCAACCGCCTGTTCTCGCTACGATCCGGCATCCAGTGGGACCCTTACGACAACCAGATGGACCGTGGTGAGGCCATGCTCCAGTACAAGGACAGCGACGACTACATCGCCAACCTGAGCTACCGCTTTCGCCGCGACCGGCTCAAGATCGTCGACGGCTCGTTCCGCTGGCTGCTGTTCCAGGGGCTGCACGCGGTCGGACGCTGGCAGTACTCCCTGCGCGACGCCATTACCCTGGAAAGCTTCCTGGGCGTGGAGGCCGAATCGTGCTGCTGGCGGGTGCGGGTGATCGGCCGCCGCTTCGTGCGTGATGTCAATCGTACGACCGAAACCGCGGTCTTCGCCCAACTGGAGCTGAAAGGGCTCATCAGCCTGGGCAAGCACGTCGACCGTTTCCTGCAACGCAACATCCGGGGCTACGGCTTCGAAGACTGAAATCTCGATGCGCTATCTACCGCTTTTCCTCCTCCTGTTGTGGACCGCCGTCCACGCCGAGCCTCTCGACCGCATCGTCGCCGTCGCCGAGGACGACGTGATCCTCGAGAGCGAACTGGAGCGCCAGACCGGCGCCATCGCCCGCCAGCTGCGCACCCAGGGGGCGCCATTGCCGCCGCCTTCGATCCTGCGGCGCCAGGTGCTCGAACGCATGATCCTCCGCAGCCTGCAGTTGCAGCTGGCCAGGAAAGCCGGCATCGAGGTGGACGATGAAACCCTGCGTCAGGCCCTGCTGGATCTGGCCCACCGCAACGGCATGAATCTGGACGCCTTTCGCCAGGCGGTGGAGAGCGAAGGCATGGACTATGCCGCCTTCGTCGATCATCTGCGCGAGGAGCTGGTGCTCAAGCGCCTGCGGGCCAGCCAGGTCGATGCCAACGTTCAGGTGAGCGAGCGGGAAATCACCCACTTCCTGGAAACCGAAGCCCAAAGCGACCCGTTGCAGGCCACCGAATACCGCCTCGGCCACATCCTCATCGCCACCCCCGAGGCCACCTCGCCGGAGGTGATCCAGAAAGCACGGGAAAAAGCCGAGCGCCTGGTGGCGGAACTGCGCCAGGGCCTGGATTTCCACCAAGCCGCCATCACCTTGTCCGACGGCGCCCAGGCGCTCAAGGGCGGCGACCTGGGCTGGCGCAAGCTGGACCAGATCCCCACTCTGTTCGCCGACCTGGTGCCCAAAATGCAGAAGGGTGAGATCGCCGGCCCGATCCGCAGCCCCAGCGGCTTTCACGTCATCAAGCTGCTGGATCTGAAAGGGGGCGAGAAGCATCTTATCATCGAGAGCCACGTGCGCCACATTCTCATCAAGCCCAACGAAATCGTCGACGACGCCGAGGCCAGACGCCGCCTGAACCTGATCCGCCAGCGCATCGAAGCCGGGGAGGATTTCGCCGCCCTGGCCCAGGCCTATTCCGACGACACCGCCTCGGCCGTCAAGGGCGGCGACCTGGGCTGGATCACCGCCGACGCCGTTGTCCCGCCCTTCGCCGAAGCCATGAACCGGCTCAAGAAGGGAGAGATCTCCGAACCGGTACAGACGCCTTTCGGCTGGCACATCATCCAGGTGCTCGAGCGCAAACAGCGCGACGACACGCCGGAATACCGCAAAAAGCGCGCCCGCGAGATCCTCACCCGGCGCAAGATCGAGGAGGAGACCGAACTGTGGCTGCGCAAGCTGCGTGACGAGTCCTATGTGGAGATCCACCTTGATTGAAGACATTTGTCCAACTCTAGGGAGGGGCCAGCATACAGGCTTCCGTCATCCATTCGAGCCGAGGCGGGTAGTCTGCTTCGAAAGGCGCCGTGAATACATCCCTGTAGGCTCCACGCCGGCTTCCCTGCCGGCGAGGCTTTCGAATCAGACCACCCATATCTTCGATCAATCTCCTACGGGGGTGAATGACGCAGTCCCGGAACGGTATGCCGATGCCCAGTGAACCCCATCTGGCCCTGACCTATGGCGAGCCGGCGGGCATCGGCCCGGATCTGTGCCTGCTGCTCGCCCGCCAGCCGCTGCCCTGCCGCCTGACGGTGCTGGGCGACCCCGAAGTGCTGCGCCGGCGCGCCCGGCAACGGGGGCTTAAGCTCGCGATCCACGAAGGGGAAGCCGGCGGCGGTCACCACCCCGGCCGGCTGCAGGTGCTGCCGCGGGCCGCGGCCGCACCGGTGATGCCGGGACGGCTGAATCCGGCCAACGCCCGCCACGTCCTCGACCTGATCGAAACCGCCGTCCGCGGCTGCCTGGAAGGCCGCTTCGACGCCCTGGTCACCGCCCCGGTCCACAAGGGCGTCATCAACGAGGCCGGCATCCCCTTCAGCGGTCACACCGAATTCATCGCCGCCCTCACCGGCGGCCACCCGGTGATGTTGCTGGCCACGACCCTGAAGGATTCGGGCCGTCCCCTGCGGGTCGCTCTGGCCACCACCCATCTGCCGCTGCGGGACGTGCCTCAGGCGATCACATCGGAACGGCTGCGCCGGGTGCTGACCGTGCTCCACCACGATCTGCGGTCCCGCTTCGGCATCCAATCCCCGCAAATCACCGTCCTCGGCCTCAATCCGCACGCCGGGGAAGGGGGACACCTGGGAAGGGAAGAAACCGAGATCATCGGACCGCTGCTTGCCGAGCTGCGCGGCCAGGGTCTGAGCCTGACCGGTCCCCTCCCGGCCGATACCGCCTTCCTCCCCGAACGGCTGGCGCGCAGCGACGCCTTTCTGGCCATGTACCACGACCAGGGGCTGCCGGTGCTCAAGTTCGCCGGCTTCGGCCGGGCCGTCAACATCACCCTGGGGTTGCCGGTCATTCGCACCTCGGTGGATCACGGCACCGCCCTGGAGAAGGCCGGCAGCAGCGACATCGACTGCGGCAGCCTGGAACAGGCCGTCCTCAGCGCCATCGACCTGGCCCGCCATGCGCACCCCGCCTAAGCCCCGCAAACGCTTCGGCCAGAATTTCCTTCAGGACGGCCGGGTCATTCAGCGCATCGTCACCGCCCTCGCCCCCCGTCCCGGCGACCACGTGGTGGAGATCGGCCCCGGCCGCGGCGCTCTCACCCGCCACCTGCTGGACCGCTGCCGCCGTCTCGACGTGGTGGAGATCGACCGCGACTTGACGGTGCTGCTGCGGGAGAGATTCGCCACTGCCGCCAACCTGATCGTTCACGAGGCCGACGCCCTCGCCTTCGACTTCGACGCCCTGACCGCCCCAGGGGAAAAGCTCAAGGTGGTCGGCAATCTGCCTTATAACATCTCCACCCCACTGCTGTTTCACCTCTTCGGTCAGCAGGCGGTGATCGCGCAGATGTTGTTCATGCTGCAGAAGGAAGTGGTCGAACGCCTGGCCGCCACCCCAGGCAGCAAGACCTATGGTCGCCTCAGCGTCATGGCCCAGTACCACTGCCGCATCGAAAAGTGCTTCAACGTCAAACCGGCTTGCTTCCAGCCACCGCCCAAGGTGATGTCGGCCGTGGTGCGGCTGACGCCCCATCCCCGGCCACCGGTCGAGGTGGGCGCTTACGGCCTCTTCGAAACCGTCGTCGCCAAAGCCTTCGGCCAGCGCCGCAAGACCCTGCGCAACGCCCTGCGAGGGCTGCTCGAGGCGGACGCCATCGCCGCCTGCGGCGTCGATCCGACGGCCCGGGCCGAAACCCTGCCCCTGGAGTCCTTCGCCGCCCTCAGTCGCACCCTGTACAGCCGCCATCCGGGTGGGGGATAATGAAGATCCGATCATTCAGATTCAGGCTCCAACGATGAAAAAGCTGCTGATCCCGCTTCTCACCGCCCTGCTCCTGGTCGGCTGCGCCAGCGAGGAGCGCAACCGCTTCGAGCAGCAACTGGCCGCGCGTTTGGCGACCGATCCCGATCTCAAGGACTACAACCTCGATCCCAACGAGGTGGCCGAATGCGTCACCAGCGAGATCGCCAAGACCCTGCCGGGCTTCCGCGGCACGGCGGCGCGCAAACCCTACTGGGAGGCCTATGCCGCCTTCGAGAGCGCCCGCACCAGCGACGAAGCCCTGGCGGCCGTCAAAAAGTACGCCGATGTCTTCGGTTCGGAGCAGAAGGCCAGCGCCGCAGCCATGGAGATCACCCAATACATCATGTTCTGCATGGGCAAGCTGATCGAGACCGCCCACCCGGCGGAAGAACCCAAGTCGTAAGGAGGGGACCATGCGTATCCTGCATGCCATGATCCGGGTCGGCGACCTGGAGCGGTCGCTGCGGTTCTATACCGAAGTGCTCAAGATGAAGCTGCTGCGCCGGAAGGATTATCCGGAAGGCCGCTTCACCCTCGCCTTCGTCGGCTACGGCGACGAGGCCCACGACACGGTGCTGGAACTGACCTACAACTGGGACACCCACGAATACGACCTGGGCAACGGCTTCGGCCACATCGCCATCGAGGTGGACGACGTGTATCAGGCGGTGGAGGAAATCCGCGCCAAGGGCGGCAGAATCGTACGCGAGCCAGGCCCGATGAAACACGGCAATACCATTCTGGCCTTCATCGAGGACCCGGACGGCTACAAGATCGAGTTGCTCAGCCCCCAACGGCAGGACTGATCCTGCATCCTCGAGGTAAGCGGACGTGCTGCCAGCAGGACGCTGTGAATTCGTCCGTGAACGCTCGATACTCGGCCATCCAGGCCGAGTACACCCGCTGGCAGCACGTCCGCCCACCCTAACAAGCGCCGCAATCATCCGCTGTCACTTCTGCGGGAGGGGGCTGGGAAGGGTCTGGCAGCGGCCAGGGAGGGCCGCTCCGGGCCTAAATTCATGGACGAATTTCGGTCCGGCAGACCCTTCCCAGCCCCCGGAAAAGCAATCGTTAGGCGGCAAGATCGTCCTTCCGCCCCCTTGAAAAAATCCCGCCTGCCTCCATATAGGTTCACGAACCACGAACAACCTGAAACTCAAGGAGGCAAACCATGGCATTGGTACCCCGTTACGAACCGTTTCAACTGCTGAACCAGCTCCAGCGTGAACTGGAGCGCACCTTCGGTACGCTTCCGGGCGGCGTGACCCGGCCGGAAGGCGAGGTTCCCGCCGAGGTGGAATGGGTCCCCGCCGTCGACATCAAAGAGGAACAGGACCGCTACATCGTCCAGGCCGACCTGCCGGGCGTCAAGCCGGAGGACATCGAGGTCACCCTGGAAAACGGCGTCCTGACCATCAAGGGTCAGCGTATGACCGAAGCCAAGGAAGAGAAGGAAAATTACCGCCGGGTCGAACGCATCTACGGCAGCTTCTTCCGCCGCTTCGTGCTACCGGAAACCGTGGATGAGGAAAAGATCGAAGCCAAATACGACAACGGCGTCCTCACCCTGGTGATTCCGAAGAAAGCGGAAGAAGCGCCGAAGAAGATCGAGGTGAAAGTCGGCGGCTGATCTAAGCGCCTTTCGCTTAAAGACAAAGACCGGCACTGCCAAGCGGTGCCGGTCTTTTTTCGTTATAATTTCCCCGTTTTTTCTACCGAAAAGCGTGACTTTCGTGGCAGTTTCACCGCTTTCCCGTCTTACCGATCTGCTCCGGTCCGTGCTCGAACGTCAGGTCCCCGCCACCGGGCTGGGGGCGTTTCGCATCGGCTACGGGCTGGTGGCGCTGCAGGAAATCCTGTTCCTGACCCATTTCCGCCCGCTGATCTTCGACGAGATTCCCTACCTGGATCAGGGACCGCCGATGATCGCCTTCTTCCTGCCCCTGTGGGCCCTGGCCGCCCTGGGGCTGATCCTGGGCTGGCACACCCGGCTGTGCGCGGCGGTCAATTACGTCTTCTGGGTCCTTTTCACTGCTTTCACCCCCCTGTGGCGGGACTTCGACGGCGGCTTCGACCAGATGATGATTTCCTCCGGGCTGCTGCTGATCTTTCTGCCCTCGGAGCGCGCCCTGTCCCTGGACCGGCTGCGGCTGGCGCTCCGCTATTCCGTCCCCGGCCATCGCTACGAGCTGCCGCGCACGGTGCCGGTATGGGCCTACTACGCCCCCCTGCTCATCACCCTGGCGCCGCTGTATTTCGATTCCGCCATCCACAAGCTGTTCTCCGAGCACTGGCGCAACGGCCTCGGTCCCTGGCTGCCGTCGTCGCATCCCTACTACATCTCGCCCCTGGACCTGAGCTGGCTGCTGAACATCGAATGGCTGCAAAAGGCCATCGGCTACACCGTCATCGGCTTCCAGTTCGTGTTCCCGTTCCTGTTCTGGCACCCCCGTTTCCGGGTGCCGCTGCTGGTGCTGGGCGTGCTGTTCCACGGCGGCATCACGATCTCCTTCAACATCTATCCCTTCGGTCTGGGGATGCTGGTGCACTATTTCCTCATGGTGCCGTTCTCGTGGTGGCGCAGGCTGGGGGAATGGATCCGGCTGCCAAAGCCGCGGCTGAAGGTCTATTACGACGGCCTTTGCCCCCTGTGTCTGCGCACGGTGATCGTGGTGGAACACTTCGATATCCGCCGGGCGGTACGCTTTCTCGACCTCCAGACCCATGCGGCCGCCGAACCGGCGCTGGCAGGCGTGAACGAAGACCAGCTGCTCACCGACCTGTACGCGGTGGATGCGCAGGGACGGCGTTACCAGGGCGTGGATACCTACATCCAGATTCTGGAGGCGCTGGGTTACACCCGCCCCCTGGGATGGCTGCTGCGGCTGCCGGGGATCTACCCGCTGGCCCGGCGCCTCTACCGCCATATCGCCGACAGCCGGCGCCGCTGCGATGCCGCCTGTCTCGCCCCACCCGACCTGGAACCGGGACCGCTCGCCCAGGCCTGGCGGGACTTCCTGGGCTCGCCCCGCAAGAAGGCGGCCCGCCTGGCCAAAGCGCTGGTGTTCCTCGGCCTGCTGCAGCTCAACAGCACGGTGCACTACGGCCTGCTCCACCGCCTGGGCTGGGAGGGCATCCTGGGGCCGGCGGCGCCGGTGAGCAACCTGCTGCTGTCGTTCAGTCACGCTTTCTTCGGCATCACTCCCCACGCCCTGTATCTGGCCGACCACTTCAAGGGCTACGAGACGATTTTCGCCCTCACCTGGCTCGATGCCCAGGGGAAGGAGCACTGGCTGCCCTTCGTCAATCGGGAAGGCCGCATCGTCACCCCCAACTGGGGCCGGGTGCATTCCATGTGGGCCAACGTGGCCGTGACTCCGCGCCTGTCGGCTTACCGGCTGGAGAAATTCGCCACCAAGGTGATCGCCTTCTACGGTACCCGGCTGGGGCTGGATCTGGAACGCACCCGTTTCCGCCTCAAGGCCAAGTCCATTCGCATGCCGGCCCAGTGGGAGAAAGGGCTCAGGGAGTGGAATCTGCGCCAGCCGTGGCACGATGCCGGTGAGCTGGTGTGGGAGCACGGCCGCGGCCGGCTGGAACTGTGGGAACCGCTTCAGGTCAGGATCGCTTATTCGCCGCCCCGGAATCCTTAGCCCCGGCTTCCTCCAGGCGTTTCTTGCGCCGCTGGGACTGGTGCAGGACGCCGGCACCCCAGATTCCCCAGGAGGCGGTCTTGATCATCAAAAGCGGCAGGGCGATGGTCTTGAGCCCCCAGATCACGACCGCCAGGGCGCCGGCACCGGACAGGCTCCAGGCGAAGATCCCCGCCGGACCGCCGATCAGCACTTTCAGGGACAGACGCTTGCGCAGCGCCCGCCAGTAGCGTCGCAACCGTTCCTTCATCGCCATTCCCACCGCCGTGCCGGGCGATGATGGCGAAATCGACAGGGAATTGCAACAATCGTCCATGATCGCTTCGACCGGCGCCCGCCGATGAAATTCCCCCTTGATTCCGGCGCCGCCGACCCGCATTCTTACCCAAGACACGACGACACGGGAACCGCCATGGATCTGGACCCGCTCAAAACCTGGCTACGGCGACAGAACCCCCTGCTGCTGGGGCTGGCCGGCAGCGCCTTGGCGGTGGGACTGATCGTGGCCCTGCTGGTGGCCTTCGACTGGCATGACGAAGTGATCCGCTGGCTGCAATGGATCGACCGGCAGGGCGTGTGGACACCGCTGCTGTTCATCGTGTTGATGGCCCTGGTGGTGGTCCTGCTGCTGCCGGGGGTGTTCTTCACCATCGGCGCCGGCTTCGTGTTCGGGGTGGTCAAGGGCACCGTGTATGTGGTCCTCGGCACCACGCTGGGCGCGGCGATCGCCTACGCCATCGCCCATCGCTTCTTCGGCGAACGGGCCGCCCGTTGGCTGGCGCAGCGTCTCCACCTCAAGCTGATGGCCGAGGAGATGATCGAGCGCGGTTTCCAGATCGTCCTGCTCAGCCGGCTGGTGCCTTTCTTTCCCAGCAAGCTGGCCAATTACTTCTTCGGCCTTACCGGCGTGCGCTTCAAGGACTTCGTCCTCGGCACCCTGATCGGCATCGTGCCCTTCAGCCTCCACAACGTCTGGCTGGGGGCGATGGCGGCCCTGGGCCTCAAGGGCGTTACCAGCCCGCTGCAGTGGGGGCTGTACCTGCTCGGGTTCGGCGCCACCGTGGCCTTGATCTTCCATCTCCAGCGCATCGCCCGCGACGCCCTGGAAAAATACCGGCAGGAGGCTTCGCGCTGACATGTGGCTCAAATGGTTCCCCTGGCGCTTCGTCGTCCGCCGTCTGGCCCGCGCCCAAGGCTTCATCGATCCGGTGGCGCTGCTGGCGCGCCTGCGCGGTTTCGCCCAGCCTTCGGAAGTGGGCGAGCCCATCGAACTGCTGCGCGCCGGGATGGTGTTCCACGCCCGCGGCCTCATCAACAGCCGGGTGATCCAGCACAATCTCGATTGGGTCTGGCCCTACTGGATCGTGCGCCAGTTCGATCCCCACGATGAGTCCTTCATCCCGCGTGCCTTTTCCATCACCCACGTCAACCTCACCCACCGCAACTGGACCGCGGTGGGCTGGCCGGATCTGGACCAGTACCCCATCGTCGATCCCCGGGGGCTGCTGACCCCGCTGTACGACGGCTGGTCGCTGGACTGCTGGATCGTCACCGACGATGGCGAGCGCCTGCTGCCCTCCCACTGCCGTGAGGCCGAGCAACACCTGGCGTTGGAACCGCAACCGGCCGTGACCACCACGACCACCCGGGGCGGTCTGGCCCTGACCACCTGCGCCTGGGTCGAACTGGAAGACGGGCGTCCCGTCTGTCGCCTCGAAGTCCAGGGCCACAGCGAGCGGCCCGCCTGGCTGGTAATCAGCGCCCGTCCCTGCAACCCGGAAGGCATCAGCTTCATCCACGACATCCGCCTTGACAAACGCCGCTGGCGCATCGACGAAACCGAAGTCCATTTCGAAACCCACCCGGAAAGTCACCTAGTCAACGACTATCACGCCGGGGACGTCGCCCTCCATCTGCCTGACGCCCGCGAACGGACGCAGGTGTGCTGCGAAGTCGGCATGGCCACGGCAGCGGCCCGCTACCGCCTGGAAGGCGAACGGCGGATCGGCCTGCGCATCCCCCTCCGGCCCGAGACGCCCAGAGCGCTCAAAGCCGGGGCCTGGCACGAGGAACGCGCGCATCGCTGCCGCCTGGAGGTGCCGGACGCGCGCATCGGTTTCCTTTACGATGCGGCCTTGACGACCGTCATCCTGCATTGTCCCGGCGATGCCTTCCCCGGCCCCTACACCTACCGGCGCTTCTGGTTCCGCGACGCCGCCTTCATCGTCCACGGGCTCCTGAGCGCCGGCCTGTTCGAGCGCGCCGAGGCGATCTTGGATCGCTTCCCCGAACGCCAGGACCTGCGCGGTTACTTCCACTCCCAGGAAGGGGAATGGGACGCCAACGGCGAGGCCCTGTGGATCATGGAGCGCTTCTGCCGTCTCAGCGGCCGCCCCCTCAAACCCCGGTGGCGCGAGGCGGTCGTCAAGGGCGCCCGCTGGATCGCCGCCAAACGCCTGCCCGACGACGGTTCCCCCCACGGCGGGCTGTTGCCGGCCGGCTTCAGCGCCGAGCACCTGGGGCCCAACGACTATTACTACTGGGACGACTTCTGGAGCATCGCCGGCCTGGAGGCGGCCGCGCGCCTGCTCGATGCCGGCGACCCGGCCCTGGCCCAGACCTTCCGCCGCGAGGCCGCCGACCTGCGTGCCGCGGTCGAGCGCAGCCTGGCCCGGGCGGCCCGGCACTTGGGGCGGCCCGCCATGCCCGCCGCCCCGACCCGGCGTCTGGATGCCGGCGCCATCGGCTCCCTGGCGGCCGGGTATCCGCTGCAACTGTTCCCCGCCGACGACCCCCGCCTGCTCGACACCGCCGCCTTCCTGTTGGAACGCTGCTTCGTCCAGGGCGGCTTCTTCCAGGATATGATCCATTCCGGCATCAACGCCTACCTGACCCTGCACGTGGCCCAGGTGCTGCTGCGGGCCGGCGACCCCCGCGCCTTCGAACTGATGCGCGCAGTGGCCGATCTGGCCTCCCCCACCGGCCAGTGGCCCGAGGCTATACATCCCCGCACCCTCGGCGGCTGCATGGGGGACGGCCAGCACGTGTGGGCGGCGGCGGAATGGCTGCTGATGCTGCGCAACGCCTTCGTGCGCGAGGAGAGCGAAGGATTGATTCTGGCCGGCGGCATCCCCGCCGCCTGGCGCCGGCCCGGCGACCGGCTCCGCTTCGGCCCCGCCCCCACGGCTTTCGGCTCGATTTCCCTGACGCTGGAAACCGATGCCCAGGGGGGCACCGAGATTGCCTGGGAGGCCGACTGGCGTCACCGCTCCCCGCCCCTGACCATCCATCTGCCCGGCTGCGATCCGGTCGCGGTCGATGCCCGCAGCGGGAGGATTCGCCTGTGAACATCGTCATGATGACCAACACCTATCTGCCCCACGTGGGTGGGGTCGCCCGCTCGGTTTCCTCCTTCACCGAGGAATACCGCCGCCGGGGCCACCGGGTGTTGGTGGTGGCGCCGGAGTTCCCCGGCACACCGGAAAACGAAGTGGACGTGGTGCGGGTGCCGGCGATCCAGAACTTCAACGGCAGCGACTTCGCCGTCGCCCTGCCCCTGTTCGCCGACCTGGACGAGGCCCTGGACGCCTTCGCCCCCCAGCTGATCCACGCCCATCACCCCTATCTTCTGGGTATGACCGCCGTGCGCGAAGCCCGCGCCCGCGACCTGCCGCTGGTGTTCACCCATCACACCCGTTACGAGTACTACACCCACTACGTGCTCGATTCGCCGGTGCTCAAGCGCTTCGTGGTGGAGCTGGCGACCCGTTACGCCAACCTGTGCGACTTGGTGTTCGCCCCCAGCGAAAGCATCGCCCGCCTGCTCCGGGAACGGGGCGTGACCACGCCCGTGGAGGTGGTCCCCACGGGCATCCGCATCGAGCGGTTCGCCCGCGGCGACGGTGCCGGGTTCCGCCGCACCCACGGCATTCCGGAGGAGGCCTTCGTCGTGGGTCACGTGGGCCGGCTGGCGCCGGAAAAGAATCTCGGCTTCCTCGCCGAAGCGGTGGCCCTGTTCCTCGCACACCATCCCAACGTCCGCTTCCTGGTGGCCGGGCGCGGGCCGAGCGAGGCGGACATCCGCCGGGCCTGCGAGCGCCGCGGCGTCGCCGACCGCCTGCACCGGGTCGGGGTACTGGTGGGACAGCAGCTGGCGGACGCCTATCACGCCATGGACGTGTTCGCCTTCAGTTCCAAGAGCGAAACCCAGGGCCTGGTGCTGACCGAAGCCATGGCCGCCGGCACCCCGGTGGTGGCCCTGGACGCCCCGGGGGCGCGCGAGGTGGTGGAAGACCGGGTCAACGGCCGTCTGGTGATGAAGGAGGACGTCACCGAATTCGCCGCCGCCCTCTACTGGCTCTTCGCCCTGCCGCCGGAACGCCGCCGCCAGTTGGAAGAGGCCGCCCGCCGCACCGCCGCATGCTTTTCCCTGGAACGCACCGCCGACAAGGCCCTGAGCTGCTATGAACGCCTGCTGGCGGGCAAACGCCGCCCCCACCCGGCGGCGGAGATCGAAGAATGGGAACAGGCCCTGCGCCGCCTCAGGACCGAGTGGGACATCGTGCGGGAGATGATGGAGGCGGCAGGCAAGGCCATCGCCTCGGGAGCCCCTCTGCGTGACGAAACGGCAGGCTGAAACCTCCGCGCACGCCGTGGCCGGGGGGAACGGGCCACGGAGCCTCCGCTTCAAGTGGCCGGCGGTCTTCGGCTGGCTGCGGCACTATCTCGACCGCAGCGAATGGTTCATCCGCCTGCTGAAGCTGCCCTGTTTCGAAGGCCCGGCCGACGCCCCCGGCCTGATTCTGATCCAGATCGACGGCCTCGCCCACCGCCAGCTCCAACGCGCCCTGGAGCAAGGGCGGATGCCGTTCCTGCAGCGGCTACTGACCCGAGGCGGCTACCGCCTCCACCGCCAGTACGCCGGCCTACCCGCCACCACCCCGGCCTGCCAGGGACTGCTCTTTTACGGCGTGCCCCGCTGCGTGCCGGCGTTCAGCTTCCGCGACCCGCCCAGTGGCGAGGTGGTGCGGATGTACGAACCGGGGCCGGCGGCCGCGGTGGAGGCACAGCTGCGGGAACGGGGGACACCGCTGCTGTCCGGCGGCAGCGCTTACGTGGACACTTTCACCGGCGGCGCCGCCGAGGCGCACTTCTGCCCCGCCGCCCTCGGCTGGGGACCGCCGCTCAAGGGGATCTCGCGCTGGAAGCTGGCGCTGTTCACCGGGCTGCATCTTCCCAGCCTGGCGCGGATCGCCACCCTGCTGGCCGTCGAGCTGGGCCTGGCGGTGACCGATTGTCTGCGTGGCATCGTCGCCGGTGAAGACTTTTTCAAGGAACTGAAATTCATCCCCACCCGGGTCGGCATCGTCATCCTGCTCCGGGAACTGGCGGTCATCGGCGCCCGCATCGACGCCGCCCGCGGCCTGCCGGTGATCCATCTGAACCTGCTCGGCTACGACGAACAGGCCCACCGCCGCGGCCCCGACTCCCGCTTCGCCCACTGGACCCTCAAGGGCATCGACGCCGCCATCGCCCGCCTCCACCGCAGCGCCCGCCGCAGCCGACGGCGGCGCTATCAGGTGTGGGTCTATTCCGACCACGGCCAGGAGCGCGTCACCCCCTATGTCAAACGCCACGGCCGCCATCTGGACGAGGCCGTCTCCGCACTGCTGGCCGACCTGGGATCGCCTGCGCCCCTGCAGGCGGACGTGGGCCGGGGCATCCAGACCCTGCGGGTGCGCTGGCTCGGCGGCCGGCAGGTACAGCGCTTGTTCCCGGTCAACGAGGCGAAACCGCAAACCGGGGAAAACGCCCTGGCGGCCCTGGGACCGGTCGGTCACCTGTATCTGGGGCAACCGCCGGATCCGGCGACCCGTCGCCGTCTGGCCCGGGAACTGACCGGGCGGCTCGGCATCCCTCTGGTGCTGGCCTGTGACGGCGACGGCGTCCGCGCCTGGACGGCCGAGGGCGAATTCCGGCTGCCGGCGCAGGCCGCGGCGCTGTTCGGCGCCGATCATCCCTGGCGCGACCGCCTGGGGGAAGACTGGGCGGCCCTGTGTCGCCACCCCGCTGCCGGCGATCTGGTACTGGTGGGCTGGCGTGCCGGCTGCGAGGCGCTGACCTTCGCCGTCGAGAACGGCGCCCACGCCGGCGCCGGGCCGGACGAAACCACCGCCTTTGCCTGTCTGCCCGCCGATGCGCCCCTGCCGGAAGAACCGATGACGGCAGAGGCGCTGCGCCGCGCCGTGGAGGAGGTCTTGCGGCGTCCATGACCGGCCTGCGGGTGATGACCTACAACATCCACAGCTGCCGCGGCAGCGACGGCCAATACCTGCCGGAGCGTATCGCTCACGTCATCGCCGCCTGCCGCGCCGACGTGGTGGCGCTGCAGGAAGTGGACGTCAACCGGCGCCGCAGCCAGCGGCTGGATCAGGCGCACCACATCGCCCACCACCTGCAGATGGGCCACCACTTCCACACCACCGTCCAGGTGGAGGAGGAACGCTACGGCATCGCCATCCTCAGCCGTCTGCCGATGGAGCCGGTGGCCGCCGGCCCGCTCCCCAGCCGCCTGGAGCCCCGCGGTGTGCTGTGGGTGCAGGTGACCTGGCGGGGAGAGCCGTGGCAGGTGCTCAACACCCATCTGGGCCTGACCCCGGCGGAACGCCAGCGCCAGCTGCGCGCCCTGCTGACCCAGTGGCTCGCCAAACCAGTCTGCCGCTGCCGCAGCGTCCTTTGCGGCGACTTCAACACCCATCCCCACTCCGGCCTGTGCCGCCGCCTGCGCCGCCACCTGCGCGATGCCAGCCGCCAGGCCCGCCAGCGCCACGTACACGCCACCTTCCCCAGCCGCCTGCCACTGGTGCGTCTGGACCACATCTTCGTCAGTCCCAACGTGGCGGTGCGGCGGGCGGAGGTTCACGACACGCCCTTGAGCCGCGTCGCCTCCGACCACCTGCCTCTGGTGGTCGAGCTGGAAGGCGGCGAATCGGGTATCCTTTCCCCTTCCCGAACCGACGACCATCCGGCATGAAATACCGTGACCTGCGCGACTTCCTCCGCCTGCTGGAACAGCGGGGCCAGCTTAAACGCATCGCCCTCGAGGTGGACCCGTTCCTGGAAATCACCGAGATCTGCGACCGCACCCTGAAACGCGGGGGGCCGGCGCTGCTGTTCGAGAACCCCAAGGGCTCTAATATCCCCCTGCTGGGCAATCTGTTCGGCACCCCGGAGCGGGTGGCCCTGGGGATGGGGGAGGAATCGGTGGCGGCCCTGCGGGAGGTGGGCAAACTGCTGGCCTTCCTCAAGGAACCGGATCCGCCCAAGGGCATGAAGGACGCCTTCGACAAGCTGCCGATCTTCAGGCAGGTGCTCAACATGACGCCGAAGGTGGTGCGCCACGCCCCCTGCCACGAGGAAATCTTCGAAGGCGCCGAGGTGGACCTTGGGCGCTATCCGATCCAGACTTGCTGGCCCCAGGACGCCGGCCCCCTCATCACCTGGCCCCTGGTCATCACCCGGGGACCGTTCAAGGAGCGCCAGAATCTGGGCATTTACCGCATGCAGGTCCTGGGGCGCAACAAGGTCATCATGCGCTGGCTGGCCCACCGCGGCGGAGCGCTGGATTTCGCCGACTGGCAGAAGGCGCATCCCGGCGAGCCGTTTCCCGTGGCCGTGGCCCTGGGGGCCGATCCCGCCACCATCCTGGGGGCGGTGACCCCGGTGCCCGACACCCTGTCGGAATACGCCTTCGCCGGTCTGTTGCGGGGCGGCAAGACCGAGGTGGCGAAAGCGAGGCTGTCAGACCTGCAGGTGCCGGCCAGCGCCGAAATCGTCCTGGAGGGGTTCATCCATCCGGGGGAGACCGCCCCGGAGGGCCCCTTCGGCGACCACACCGGCTATTACAACGAGGTAGAAACCTTCCCGGTGTTCACCATCGAGTGCATCACCCAGCGCCGCAATCCCATCTACCACAGCACCTACACCGGCCGCCCCCCGGACGAACCGGCGGTGCTCGGCGTGGCCCTCAACGAGGTGTTCGTGCCCCTGCTGCAGAAGCAGTTTCCGGAGATCACCGATTTCTACCTGCCGCCGGAGGGCTGCTCCTACCGCCTGGCCGTCATCAGCATGAAGAAGCAGTATCCCGGCCATGCCAAGCGGGTGATGCTGGGGCTGTGGTCGTTCCTGCGCCAGTTCATGTACACCAAGTTCGTCATCGTCACCGACGACGACATCGACATCCGCGACTGGAAGGACGTGATCTGGGCCATGACCACCCGCATGGACCCGGCCCGCGACATCACCGTCATCGAGCACACCCCCATCGACTATCTCGACTTCGCCTCGCCGGTGGCGGGATTGGGCTCGAAGATCGGTTTCGACGCCACCAACAAATGGCCAGGAGAGACGACCCGCGAGTGGGGCCGTCCCATCGTCATGGACCCGGAAGTGAAACGGCGGGTGGACGAGATCTGGGAGGCGTTGGGGATCGAGTGATCACCCACCCTCCGGATGGGCCTCGACCTCCTCGATCACCGCCTTGGAAGCCAGCATTAGGCCACGGCGGTAGCATTCGGCGGCCTTGTCGCTCTCGCCCCGCTGCAGGAACAGGTCACCCAGCAGCCGGTAGGTTTCGGCCGTCGGCTGCTTCTCCAGGCTGCGGGTGAGATAATCCTCGGCCTTGTCCGGTTCGCCGGCGCGCAGGGCAAGCTTGCCCAGTACCCGCAGCAGAATGGGATCGTCGCCGTGGCGTTTGAGCCAGGTCTCGGCGTGGGCCAGCTGGGCGGCGGCGTCCGGCAGCTCCAGGGCGCCGTAGAGTACCAGCAGGGTTTCGTTCCAGTGGCGGGTCAGGGTACGGCGCAATTCCGACTCGACGGCCTCCCCGGCCCCGGCTTCTATCATGGCGGCGAAGTAGATGGCCTGCAGATCGGCCTCCTTGCGCAGGGGATCGGGGATCTTCTGCCAAGCTTCCTCCAGGGCCTTGGGATCGTGGGTTTTGGCCGCCTCACGCAGCAGGGCGCTGTAGGCCTCCAGCTCCATCAGGCGGACCTCGGCTTCCAAGAGCGCCTGATTCTTGCGCAGGCGCGGCAGCAACTTGGTCAGGGCGTCCCATTTCCCCAGGCGGGTATAGACCTGGTGCATCAGCCGCAGCGCCTGGGCGTTGGCAGGCGCGATTTTCTCCAGCCGTTGCAGCGATTTGAGCGCCTTGTCGAAATCTTCGTTGGCCACATGTAGCTCGGCTTCGGTAAGCTTGACCGCCACCTCGGCGTCGGGCTCGACCTCGCGCGCCTTCTTCAGGTATTCGTCGCGCTGCCTCAGGGCCCCACGCTGGTGGGCGGCGCGGGCGGCGGTGAGGTAATGAACCAGCGCCTGACCGCTCAGCGCCGCCCCCTCGATCAGGACCTTCTCGGCCTGTTCCCAGTTGCCCTCGGCCGCTTCCTTGAGGCCGTGAAGCAGCTTCTGGAAAGCGGCGTCGGCCTGGGCCTGCTCCCTGCGCTGGCGCAGCAGGGCCGGCAGGCGGATCAGCAGGGCGGTGAGACGGATGGCGGCATAGAACAGGACGAAGCCAATGATGAAGATCAGGATCAGGGTGACGGCGGTCAGCTCGATTTCCCACCGCCCCCAGCCGATGAGCACGTAACCGGCGTCTTGGAGCAGCTTCAGCCGCGGCAGCAGGAAGGCGGCCGCCACGGCGGCCAGGAGCACCGCCGACCAGATGATGAGCTGTTTCTTCAGCGCTTCCATCCTCGCCTCCGTGGGTTACTGGACCGGTGCGACAGGCACCGCACCATCGAGACGCTCAAGATCCAGCCGCAGTTGCGGCAGATGGCGCAGCAGCTTGAGCGACTGGCCGATCTCCGGCAGCTGCACCGCCACCGGCTGCTGCGCCAATCGGTCGAGCGCGGCGAGGAAATCCTGCACCTGCCTGGCCTTGGTGTCGAAATGCTGTTGGACCCACTGCCTGGCCGCTTCCAGGCTGCTGCGATAGAGATCGGGCGCGCCACGGACCGCGGCGAAACGGGCGGTCTCCAGCTTGAGGATCAGGGCATGACGGATGGCTTCCACCTCTTCCGGAGTCAGGATCGCCTCCACCGGGCGCTCGGTCTTACGGCGGCGGATGGTGAGCACCTCCTTCCACTGTTCGATGATGTCCTGATCGCTGGGATGGGCTTTCTGCTGGCCTTCGGCCACCTTGCCCATGTGCGGCAGGTAGAGGGGAAGCTGACTGACCTGTTCCTCCAGGGCCAGGAGCTGGGCCGACACCCCGACCACGTCGGGCTGTTTCACCTTGCGGAGCGCGGCGATCTCCTTCACCAGGGCCTCGCGCACCTTGAACGCCGCCGGATCGCCGCTCTGGCGCAACAGTTCGTCGGCCGCCTCCATCGCCCGTAGGGCCGCCTGCACGTCGCCGGTCAGGCGCAGCTTCTGGTTGGCGACGCTGAGGAGGTATTCGGCATCGGCCAGCATCACGTCGGTACGGGTGCGGCTGATCTGCCGCCCCAGGGCCTGGATCTGGGTAGCGAGCTTGGCGTGGCTGTTTTCCAGCTTCTTCTCCAGGGCCTCTAGCTTGGCGTCGAACACCTTGGCCTGCTCGTCGAGCATCTGGCGCCAGCGCTGCTGCTGGGCGGCCTGCCTGGCGTCGAGGTCGGTGATCTGACGGTGGATCAGGGCGATCTCCCTCTGCAGGGTGGTCACCTGATGGGTCAGCTCCAGCACCCGCTGGGATTCCTTGCCGACCGCCCCACCCAGGCCCGCCTGCTCGCTGCGCAGTTTCTGAAACAGATAGTAACCGCCGCCGCCGAGCGCCAGAATCAGCAGGACCACGACGATGGTGATCCACAGACCCAGTTTTCCCAGGCCCTCGTCTTCGAACTCGTCTTCCGGAACCATATCCGCCATATCGCTTCCACCTACTCAGTCAATCGCCGTTGCAACGCCGCCACCATGACCTCGTCCAAGGCCGAGGCGGCGACGGTCACATCTTCGAAACCCGCCTGCCGGGCCTGCGCCGCCACCCGCTCGCTGGGCGCCACCAGCGGAAGCTCCCGAAGCCGTGCCCCCGCCGCCGCGATCAGATTGGCCAGCACCTCGCCGCTGCTGACCAGGACGGCATCGAGACCGGCCGCAAGGCCCTCGTGCAGCCGGGTCACGCTCTCCGGCGCCGGCGGCAGGCGGCGGTACAGTTCCGCACAGGCCACCTCGGCCCCACGCCGGGCCAGAGCTTGCCCCAATTCGGGGCGCCCGCCCCGGCCACGGACGATGAGCACCCGCCGGCCGCCGATTTCATCCCACACGGGCAGCGTCAGCAAACTTTCAGAAGTATACGGCGGCGGCGCCTGACAGGCTACCGTCAACCTGGACTTTTCCAGGGCGGCCGCGGTGGCCCGGCCGATGGCCGCCACCTTGGCCGCAATCCGCGCCGGCAGCCCTGCATCGCGTGCGAAACGCACCGCGTTGGCGCTGACGAAGATCAGCCAGTCGTAACCCTGCCACCACGCCGGGGACGGCGGCGGCAGCGGCGCCAGTCTCAGCATCGGACACGGCCAGGGCTCGGCGCCGCGGGCGCGCAGCAGGCGGCAGAGGTTTTCCGCCTGGTGTTCAGGGCGGGTCACCAGCACCCGCCTGCCGGCCAGCGGCTCAGCCATAGACCGCCCGCAGGATGGCATCGGCGCCCCGAGCCAGGAGCGTCTCCGCCAACCCCGTTCCCAGCGCCTCGGCCGCAGACGGTGCTCCTTCCGTCTCCGCTTTCAGCAGCAGGGTGCCGTCCGGACGCCCGACCCGGCCGCGCAGCCACAACCGCCCTCCTTCCAGCACCGCGAAACCGGCGATCGGCACCTGGCAGCCTCCCTGCAGGCGCGCGTTGAGGGCCCGTTCGGCGGCGACGCAGACGGCGGTATCGGCATGGTGCAGCGGGGCGATCAGCTCGTGGATGCGGGCATCGTCCCGGCGGCACTCGATACCGATGGCGCCCTGGCCGATAGCCGGCAGGCACAGGTCGGGATCGAGCCACTGGGTGATGCGGCCTTCCTCGCCCAGACGCACCAGCCCTGCGGCGGCGAGAACGATGGCGTCGAACCCGCCTGCCGCCAGCTTGTCCAGGCGGGTGCCGACGTTGCCGCGCAGCGAGGCGATGCGCCAGCCGGGAAAACGCTGGCGCAGCTGGCATTGGCGCCGCAGGCTGGAGGTGCCAACGCGGGCGTCCGGCGGCAACGCTTCGAGATCGGGGAAATTCAGGCTGACCAGGGCGTCGCGGGGATCCTCCCGTGCCAGGACGGCGCCGATGTGCAGCCCCGGCGGCAACTCCACCGGTACGTCCTTCATGGAATGGACGGCGAGATCGGCGCGGCCGTCCAGCAGCCCCTGTTCCAGCTCCTTGACGAACAGCCCCTTGCCGCCGACCTTGGCCAGTGGGGCGTCGAGAATCCGGTCCCCCTGGGTCACCATCTTCACCAGTTCCACTTCCAGGCCGGGATGGTGGCGGCGCAACAGGCCGGCCACGTGCTCGGCCTGCCACAGGGCCAGGGGACTTCTGCGGGTGGCGATGCGAACGATGTCGGTCACGGAAACTGCTCTGGGGTTTGCCAGCCCGGCATTGTAGCAGAACTTCGGCGGGCGGTTGGATGGGGCAGCGGCGCTGCGCTATACTGCGGCCATGGCATCGGCCCTGACCACCTCCGATGTGGCCACCATCCGCGATCTCGAGCGGCTGGAGCAGGAAATGAACCTGCGCTTCGAGCAGATGGAACGCAAGTTCGGACAGCGGTTGGTGGAATTCGACGCCAAGTACGAACAGCAATTCGTCGAGCTGGAGAGCCGCATCGATACCCGGCTGACGGATCTGGAAAAGCGTTTCGAGAAACGCTCCGGCCAGATCGAATCCCAGTTACGGCTGCATCACTGGATGCTATCCCTGCTGCTGGCCGGCGTCATCTCCCTGGTACTGAAGGCGTTCTTCATCTAGGCGTATCTGCCCCGGTCGGTGATCAGCTCCCACACCGGCCGGTTGACCTTCCGGATCATCGGCAGCACCTTGTCCACCTCGGCCAGACAGGGGCGGCGCAGGCCGTGGTAATCCACGTCCGGGCCGATGGGCAAAAAGCGGATGCCGAACAGGCGTAGCAGCCGCAGCAGCGCAGGTTCCATCACTGCATACCAGTGGGTGATGTCATGGGCTCGGGTCATGCGCACGATGCCGGCGAACAGCCCCACGGTCATGTGGGGCAGCAGGCGGCGCTCGTCCGGCGCGAAATAGACTTCCGGCTCGGGGCCGATGCCCGCCAGGGTCTTCTGCTCACCGCGGCGGCGCTTGAACTCCTTGGAGACGGCGAAACGGGAGATCTCCGCCAGATGGCGGCGCACCGCAGGATCGGTGACCGGCTCATCCAACGGGCAGTGCTTCTCGATGGGATACGACGCCATGATGTCCGCCGGATCGGGCAACACCAGACGCACGGTGGCGGCATACAGCCCGGTGCGGCGGTGGCGCACCAGATAATGGGCCGAACGGGCGTCATATTCGTCCGTCTCCAGATTCACCGGCCGGCCATTTTCGATCACCTCCGGACAGTCCTCGGCGCGCTCGAACCCCGTCTCCACGCAATAGACCTGGAACCGCAGCTTGTAAACCTCGCGCCGCAGCGCCTCGCTGTCGGCCGGGAGGATGTCGAAATACCGGTAGAAGACCCGATGCAGATCTACCTGCCGTGGATCGGCGGCCGCCAGTGCACCATCCTTGCCGTTCGTCATGGATTTTCAGCCTGAACAATTACCCTATTCCCAAGTCTAGTCCACAATCTCCGCAATCGCCGGCGCTGCAGCCGGTCGCGTTTCGGACTATTCTTGCAGATTGAGGAAACCACCCATCAAGCACCTGAGCCAGACGGGGTTGCGGTTCAGAGCTATCCGGGGCAGACTGCTCCCAAAGTGGCAAGCGGCCATCGCACCGAGGCAGTTCATGGCCGTAAAAATTCCGACGACTATCGACCCTGAGGAACCTCTCCATGCATTTGCAAGCCCGCATTCTCAAACTGCTTTCCTTCTTACCTGTCTGGCTGGCCCTGTTCGCCGGCGGGTGCTCCAAGCCCCTCAGCGATGCCGAGCATTTGGCCCGCGCCAAGGAATTTCAGGAAAAAGGCGACCTGCGCGCCGCGACCATCGAGCTCAAAAGCGCCTTGCAACAGAATCCGGACAACATCGAGGCCCGGCGCCTGCTGAGCGAAGCCTATCTCAAGACGGGCAACGGCGCTGCAGCGGAGAAGGAACTGCGGCGCGCCGTCGAACTGGGACTGGCGAAGGAAGCCGTGTTGCTGCCATTGGCCCAGGCTCTGCTGCTGCAGGGAAAAAACCAGCAGATACTCGACGAGATCGACATTCCCCCCAACCTTCCTCCCCACGTACAGGCGACCCTCGCCGCCTATCGCGGTAACGCCTGGCTGGCTCTAGGAAAAGCAGACAAGGCCAAAGCCGAATACGACCGTGCCCTGGAACTGGATCCCAAAAACCCACGGGGAAAACTGGGACTGGCCCGGCTGGCGGCGGCCAAGGGCGACACCGACAAAGCGCTCGGCCTTGTGGAAGAAGCCCTGCAGGTGGCCCCTGAGGACGGGCTCCTGTGGCGGTTCGAAGCCGAACTCCACCGCCGCCACGGTGAATTGAAACAAGCCGAGGAAGCCTACACCAAGGCCATCAAATACCGCCCCGACAATGCCGCGGATCGCGCCAATCGGGCCCTGGTGCGGACCGACCTGAAAAAATTCGCCGCGGCCGCCAAGGACATCGAAATGCTCCACAGGGAGGCCCCCAAGTTTTTCCTCACCCATTTCGCTGACGGTTATCTCAAGTTCACCCAGGGAAAGACCGAGGAAGCCAAGGAATCCCTGGAACAGGCCCTGGCCCTCAACGACCGTTACCCCTTCACTTATTTCTATCTCGGACTGCTCCACCTGAACCTGGGTGAACTGGAACAGGCGGATGCTCGCCTGAGCCGGTTCAAAGCCGCGCTTCCAGGCTCCGTTCAGACGCATGAGGCCCTGGCCTTGGTCAAGTACCGCCAGAAGGACTACGCGGCCGCCCGTTCTCTGCTGATGCCGGTGCTTCTGAGCCAACCGGACAATCTGTTCGCCCTCAACCTGATGGCCAATATCGAACTGGCCAGCGGCCACCCCCAAGAGGGGATGAAATATCTGGAAAAAATGGCGGAGCTGGAGCCGGGATCGGCGGCCGTGAAGGCGCGCCTGGCCACCGGCATGCTGGCTGCGGGGCTCAAACAGGAAGGCGTGGGGCTCCTGGAAAAGGCGCTGGCCGAAGAACCGAACTTGGTCCAACCTGACGTCCTGCTGGCCAAAATCTATATCCGGGACAAACAGTTCACCAAGGCCAGGGAAGCCATCGACCGCCTCAAGACCAAGATGCCCGACCATCCTCTGCCCTGGAATCTGGAAGCCATGTGGCACATAGCCCAGGGAGACGAGGCCGCCGCCAAGGCAGCGCTGGAGCAGGCGTGGAAACTCGATCCCGGCAATCCCGTCACCGGGGAGAACCTGGCCCGCCTGGCTTACAAAAACAAACAGTTCGACCAAGTGCGGCGCATCTACGAGGCGGTTCTCGAGGCCCATCCCGATAATGCACGGGCACAGCTCAGGCTGGCGGAAATGGACTTCCGCGAAGGCAATCTCAAACAGATGGAACAGCGCCTGAACGATCTGGTCCAGCAGCGTCCCGAGCTGCTGCAACCGCGGCTGGAACTGGCCAAGTATTACCTCACCTTCGGCCAGCCCCAACGCAGCCTGACCCTGCTGGAGGAGGTGCAGAGCCGCCATCCCAAACATCCTGAACTGCTGGCGGTGCTGACCAAGGCCCGACTCGAGGCCAAACAGCCCAGACGCGCCCTGGAATCCGCCAAGATACTGGCCAAAGTCGCCCCGGGATCGCCCCTGCCTCACCACCTGCTCGCCCAGGTTTACGCTCGGCTCGGTGATCTGAAAAACATGCGTACCGAGCTGGAAAGCGCCCTCAAGGCCAACCCGGCGTTCTTGCCGGCACGGCTAGCCTACACCAAACTCCTGGCCCTGGAAGGGAGAACCGCCGAAGCGCAGCGGGCATTGGCGTCCCTGGCCCAGGACTTCCCTGACAATCCCGAGGTGCTGGCCCTGAAAGGCTGGTGGGCGGGGCGCCAGCACCAGCCGGAGAAAGCCGCGGAATATTATCGCAAAGCCCTCGCCCGGCAGCCTTCCAGCGCCTTGACGATCAATCTGGCCAAGGCACTGTGGCGCGCAGGCAAGCGCGAGGAGACGGTCAAAACCCTGGAGGACTGGAATCAGCGATATCCGAACGACACCCTGGTGATCTATTTCCTTTCAGGCTTCTACCAGGCCCTGGGACAGGAACAGGATGCCCGCAAAGCGCTGGCCAGGATCCTGGAGATCGCTCCCAAAAATCCACTGGTTCTAAACGACCTGGCTTGGCTGCTACGCAAGGAGAATCCCAAACAGGCGCTGGAATACGCTGAACGGGCCTATGCCGTAGCTCCCAAAAGCGCCCAGATCGTAGACACCCTAGGAATGGTGTTGCTCGAAAACGGCCAAAAGAACCGTGCCCTTCGGGTCCTGGAGGACGCCGCCGGACTGGCCCCGGCCAACCCGGAAATCCGCTATCATCTGGCCATCGCCCAGAAGGAAAACGGGCTGACGGCCGAGGCAACCGCCACCCTGAAACAGGCGCTCAAGACCGAAGGCCGTTTTCCCGGACGCCGTAAGGCGGAAGCATTGCTTGAAACCCTGACGAGTGCAACCCAATGAGCGCAGTCGCCCTCGATACGCTGAAATTCGCCAAACGTCTCAAGGAAGCCGGCTTCTCCGAACAGCAAGCGGAAACCCTGGCGGAGGCCGAGGCCGAGCTGTTCGAGGCCCGATTGGTTACCAAAGAAGACATCGCTGTGCTGGAGCACAAGATCGAAGAGATCCGGATCCAACTGGACCGCAAGATCGGAGATGTCCGCACCGAGCTCAAACAGGACATCGCCGAACTGGATCGCAAGATCGAAGACGTCCGCACCGAGCTCAAACAGGACATTGCCGGACTGGACCGCAAGATCGAAGAGATCCGTACCGAGCTCAAACACGACATCGCCGAATTGGATCGCAAGATCGAAGACGTCCGCACCGAGCTCAAACAAGACATCGCCGAATTGGATCGCAAGATCGAAGACGTCCGCACCGAGCTCAAACAGGACATTGCCGGACTGGACCGCAAGATCGAAGAGATCCGTACCGAGCTCAAACACGACATCGCCGAGCTGGATCGCAACATCAAAGAGGTCCGGGTCGAATCCAAACGCGGCCTGGAAAACCTGCGCACAGCGTTCCAACGGGACATGAAAGATCTGGAATACCGGATGGTGATCAAGCTGGGAAGCCTGATGGTCGTGGCGGTGGGCGCGATGGCCACCCTGGTGAAACTGCTATGAACGATCTGCCTGCCTGGATTCGCTACCTGGCCGAAGCCGGACGCCTGACTCCGTCTGCGGACAACTCCCAACCCTGGCGTTTCGTCTTCGACGGCCGCCAGCTCTCGGTGGAGTTCGACGAGACTCGCGGCGCCGGGCTGGGGCGCGGCCATCCGGCGGTCCTGCTGGCCTTCGGGGCGCTACTGGAGAACCTGGTGCAGGCGGCGCATCATGCCGGCATCGCCACCGACCGCTGGGAACTGCCGGACTTCGCCAAAACCGGCTGCCTGGTCAGGATTCCCGAACCCGCCCGGAATCCCGGCGACACGGAAATCCCTAAAGCCATCCGGGAACGCCACACCAACCGCGCCCCTTTTTCCAAAGACCCTCTGCCGCCGGGAGTGGTCCAAGAACTCCAGGCATTCCGGGAAGGAGAGGCACAGATCGAGGTCTTTGCCGAACCGAAGGCCGTCTCCCGCCTGGCGAGACTGGTGCGCCTGGCTTCGCAACTGCGTTTCCGCACCGAGGAGATCCACCGCTGGCTGGCCGGCTCGCTGCGCTTCACCCCGGAGGAGGTCGCCCGCGGCGACGGCCTGGACGTGGCGACCCTGGCCCTGCCGCCGGGCGGCGAAATGCTCTCCCGCTTTCTGGCGGACTGGCGGCGGATGGCCTTCCTCAACCGCTTCGGCGTCTACCGGCTCCTGGCCCGGATCGAGGCGGCCCAGTTCAGCCACGCCGGGGCGGTGGTCGCCATCGTCGGCGGTGGCCTCTCCCCCCGCCACTGGCTCGATGCCGGCCGGCTCCTGGAACGGGTGTGGCTGACGCTGACCGAGGCAGGAGTCGCCGTCCAGCCCTATTTCGTCCTCCCCGACCAGCTTTACCGCCTCAAAAGCGGCACGATTCCAGCCGGCCTGACCGTCGAGGCCGAGCGCCTGGCCGAAGAAAGCGCCGAAGTCTTCGCCGGCTCCATGCCCTTGATGCTGCTGCGGGTGGGGACAGGGGCCAAGCCTGCCCCCCGTTCCCGGCGGCTGCCGCCAGAAACGCTACTGCTGCGAAAGTGACCCTCCGGGCCTACCTTTGGGCCAGTGGTCTATACTTTGGGATATCTATTCTGACTTTGCCAAGATCGCTCCATGACCGCAAACACTACGATCCCTCCGGATTTCGACTATACCGTCGCTTTCTCGCGCAATCTGGGATTGGTCGATTCCGAAGAACAGGAACGGCTGCGGAAAAGCCGGGTGGCCGTACTCGGCCTTGGCGGTGTCGGCGGGGTCGATCTGGTCACTCTGGCCCGCATGGGTATCGGCCGTTTTTCCATCGCCGACCCCGACACTTTCGAGCTGGCTAATTTCAATCGTCAATACGGAGCGTTCCTCAGCACTCTGGAACGGCCGAAGGCAGAGGTTATGGCCGAGATCGTGCTCGACATCAACCCGGAGGCCGATGTGCGCGTGTTCCGGGAACCGATCGGCCCGGACAACGTGGATGCCTTTCTGAAGGATGCGGATGTGCTCGTAGACGGAATCGATGCCTTTGTGATCGACGTCCGCCGGATGGTGTACCGCAAAGCCAGGGAGGCGGGAATTTACGCCCTGGGGGCAGGACCGGTCGGTTTCAGCACCGTGTGGATCGTTTTTTCCCCGGACGGAATCCGCTTCGACGACTACTTCGACCTTCACGACGACATGGACCCGGTGGAGCAGTTCGCCGCCTATGTCATCGGCATGGCACCGAAAGGGCTGCAGCGACGTTACCTGGATCTGTCCCACGTGGATGCACGGCGCCACCGAGGCCCGTCCCTGGCCTGCGCCTGCCAGCTGGCTGCCGGCGTCGTCGGGGCCGAGGTCACCAAAATCCTGCTGGGGAGGGGACGGATCTATGCCGCGCCCCACTATCACCAGTTCGATCCCTATGTGGACAGATACATGCGCCGGAGACTGCTTTTCGGCAACCGCCATCCGCTCCAGCGTCTCAAGCGCCGCTGGCTCACCAATTTCCTGAAACGCAATCTGAACGAGGAGTCTTGACCATGAACAACGATTCTCTCCAGACCCTAGAACTGGTCTTCGGCGGCCACATCTTTTTCCAGACCCTGCGCACCGCCGTGCGCCTCGGTATCTTCGACCTGCTGGCACAGGAGGGCCCGCTCACCCGCAGGGACATGGCCGAACGTCTGGGACTGGCCGAACAGCCCCTGCGCATCGTCCTCCTGGGGCTGGTTTCCACCGGCATCCTCCGCAAGGAGGGGGACCTCTATGCCAACTCCGAAGGTGCCAGCCAATACCTGACCTCGACCAGCCCCAAAAAGATCACCGCATACGTGGAACTGCAGCACCGGGTCATGTACAAGGGACTTTATTGGTTGCTGGAATCGGTGCGCGAATACCGCAACGTCGGGCTCAAGGAGTTTCCCGGAGACGAACCGACCCTGTATCAGCGTCTGTCCCACGATCCGGAGCTGGAGCGCATTTTTCAGGAGGCCATGCAGGAACTCTCGGTACAGGCCAATCAGGGACTGGTGGAGAATCTGGATTTGCAGGGAGTGCGCCACCTGGTGGACGTGGGCGGTGGCGACGGCACCAATCTGATCACCCTCGCCAAGCGCTTCCCCGAACTGCGGGGGACCGTGTTCGATTCGCCCACGGTGTGCGAGATCGCCCGGGCCAACATCGCCGCCCACGGCCTGTCCGACCGTATCGACGCCGTGCCCGGTAACTGCTTCAGCGATCCGTTCCCCCCGGCGGATGCCTACATGTTCTGCCATTTCTTCACCATCTGGAGCGCGGAGAAGGACCGCGCCATTCTGCAGAAATGCCACGACGCCCTGCCGCCGGGAGGCCGGGTCATCCTGTTCAACATGATGCAGAACGACAGCGAGGACGGGCCCCTGAGCGCCGCTATCGGTTCTCCTTATTTCCTTGCCATCGCCACCGGCGAGGGGATGCTCTACACCTGGAAGGAATACGAAGACTGGATGCGGCAGGCGGGCTTTGAGGAAGTTCAGCGCCAAGCGCTGCCGCTGGATCACGGCATCATCACCGGCATCCGGGCCTGACGGTTTTTCGGTAGAGATCGGGATAGGGGCGGTCGGGATGCCCTGACCGAGCCCCTCCCACACCACCCAGCATGCGGGTCCGCACCGGGCGGTTCGGGAAGTTGAGGTCATGAGAGTCGAGGCACCCCCGGCCGGTCAAAGAAGGCGATCGGCATCACGGCGTTCAGCAGATAGCGGCTGTTGCGCCACCATTGCCGGCTGTTGGCCGCGATCCGTCGGACCACCTCGTCGGTAGCACCCAGCGCTTTCAGTTCCCGGTACATGGTCTTGCCCCGTTTCCAGTGCTTGAACTGCAAGGCCCGCAGCCATTCATCCAGACGGCGGAACACCTTTGGGGTCTGTACCAGCCGGAAGTAGCCCTTCCAGCCGTTCACGTATTGCCGGAGACGCTTGGCCGCCTGTTCCAAGCTTTGCCCCCGGCTGCAGCGGGTAAGCTGGCGGATGCGCCGCTGGTAGGTGTCGAGGGCTTTTCGGGATACCGCGCATTTGACCTTGCCGCCCCTGGCGATCCAGAATGCGAATCCCAGAAAGCGGCTGCCAAAGGCGCTGCGTACCGCGCTCTTTTCCTCGTTCACCTTCAGGTGCAACCGTTCATACAACCGGCGTAGGCTGGTCATGACCCGTTCGCCGGCCTTGTGACTGCGCACATAGACGTTGCAGTCGTCGGCGTAGCGCACGAAGCGATGACCGCGCCGCTCCAGCTCCCGGTCCACCTCGTCCAGCAGCACGTTGGCCAAAAGCGGTGACAGGGGACCGCCTTGCGGCATGCCCTGGTACCGCTCTACCTTGACGCCCTGGCTCAGGATGCCCGCCTGCAGGTAGCGGCGGATCAGCCGCAGGACGGCCTTGTCCGCCACTCGCCGAGACAGACGATCCATAAGCACGTCGTGGTTGACCCGATCGAAGAACTTTTCCAGATCCACATCAACGACTACCCGGTAGCCTGCCTGTACATGCCGCCGCGCTTCCCGCACGGCGTCATGGGCCCGGCGACCCGGGCGAAACCCGTAACTGTGGTCAGAGAAGCTCGGGTCGATCCGCGGTTGCAGTACTTGCAGTAGGGCTTGCTGGATCAGTCGATCGGTCACCGTCGGGATACCCAGCTCACGCACCCCACCGCCGGGCTTGGGAATCTGCACCCGCCGCACCGGCATGGGCCGGTAGCGGCCCAATAGCAGTTCTTCCCGTATCCGGGGCCAGGCCGTGCGCAGGTATTCGGCGGTCTGTTCGATCGACAGTCCATCCACCCCGCAACTGCCCTTGTTGGCCTTGACCCGTTTCCAGCCCAGAACCAAGTTCTCTCTCGCAAGCGCCTGCTCGAGCAGGCCTTGCCCCAGGTCTGCCTCTCCATGACATGCCGACACAGCTTCATCACGCCCCGCCCTCGGGCAGGCTTCACCTGCCTTCGGTTCGGTTCGCCCCGGTCGCCCAGACTTCTGATGCCTTGCCGCGTCGAATGTCGCAGTCGTCAAACCTTCCTTCCCGTTCGGCCCTTCGCTCCACCCGGTTTCCCAGGCTTCCTCACTACTACGGCCTCGGCTGACTTCTCGCGCCGCTTTGCAGCGTCACCCTTTCAGGCACAAGGCGAGATCTCCCCAGGTAAGGCGCGCACCCCTTCACCGCACAACCGCCGGATCTACACCGACTCACCTTGGTCACGAGAGCTTCGCGGTTCCATGCCCGATCGCCCTGCTCGGCAGTGCCTTGTATCCGGTTCCTGTTCGTCGGCTCGCGGTTTACGCTCCACGCTTCCTCCCCACGGTCGGTCACCCTTCCGCAGTTGCGCTTTGCTTCACTCGCCGTGACCAGCTCGTGGCGGGACTCTCACCCGCGGGGGTGCGCCCATGCTGGGCGCACAAAGAAAAGCCCCGGGAAACCGGGGCTTTTCGTATGGGGAAGGCGCTGTTTCAGTTTCAGCAGCTGCGGCGGGAGCGGGCCCCGAAACCCAGCAGACCGATGCCGAACAGGGCCAGGGTAGCCGGCTCGGGGACGTACTTCTGGGCGTTGATGGTGGTGCCGTGGGCGACCGCCTCATTTGTAGCAGCGATCCCCTGACCACCGGTCAGATTGACGTTTCCAGTCACCTGGGCACAACCATCAGGAGTTCCGTTCACGACGAAAGTACAATCATTCATTCCGGTCCCGACGTTAATGCCGGTTACATCCCCATACTGATCTTGGTAAATGTTTGAAAGAAAGAAATTTACCGAAGCGACAGTAATTGTATTATTAAGGGTTTTCACTGTTGCCAGATCCCCGCCTCCTGACACAAGCTGCGTTGCCGTCCACAACTCATCACCATCACCTAAAAAACCGTCCACTTGGAACAGGGTTCCGGTCGCCGCCTGACTGATGCAGTCACTCAGACTGGTACAGTTAGGGTTCCCACCATTGTGAGCGCGATCCAAATCTAGATCGAAGTCGGTCGTCGGGTTGCGCCACACGGCAATGGCCGCATTCGTGGCGTATGGTCCCAGATCACCACCTCCCTGACTCACTAGGAAAGAATTGAAATCATTCCACAGCCCGAAAGTATAGATGGAACCGATGGTTGCACCGCTACCATCGCTTGGATGAGTACCATCCGGATTCACTATATCCGTCAACTGCACGGCCGCAACACCGGTAAATTCTTCGTTCGACCCGATAATGTTGACCCCATCAACGGTCACCGTCGGAAATTCGAACACCGCCAGGGCGATATCCCCCTTTTGGATAGCCCCGGATGTCACCGCATTGTACTGACCTGTGCTGGGATCCTTACGAAGGAAATAGTCGAGAGCGTCATCCTGGAAGGACAACAAGCCAGCCTGCGCACTCATGGATACAGCCAGTCCAAGACCGATGGCCAATGAAATATGCTTCATCTTCATTTTTTGGCTCCTTAGCTAAAGTAATCATGCGCCTTGAATTATGCATCTTCTGAGCCAAATTTCATAAACATAGGGTTTGCGCTTGATTTAAATGGCATTTTTTGTGACAGAAAAGTGAGAGTATCATGATACTCTCAACTCCAACCCCCAACTGTAAAAAAACCTGACACTCCTGGCCGGTACAGGTCATATCCTCTCAGCCACCACCCAACCCCTGCGGGCTGAACAGCCCCGGCTGTACCTGCGGATCGCGGAAGCGGTAATTCTTCCGCACCAGCGCAGTGGCCTTGCCGTTTCTGTGGTTGACCATCACCATCCGGCCGGGGCGCCAGTATTTCCCCAGATAGCGCTTGTACTTGTGGTAGGTGAGGGTCTTGAGGTGGTCGCCGCGGCGGTTGTAGTAGGCGATCTTCCAGGGGATGTAGAATTCCTTGTCGATCCACACCACCTGGCGGCTGTAGAGGGAGTGGGCGTCCACCGGCACCCGCTCGATGACGAACACCTTGCGCCCCTTGTAGTCGTCGTCGCGCAGGTATCTGTAGCTGAATTTTTCCAGCTCCGGGGCGCTCATGTCCTCGTAGGAGAACTCGCTGCCCATGAAGGAACCGCCCTTGTTGGCCGCCGAGATGCGCTTGACCCGCTTGAGGGCGGGCAGATACAGCCACTGGTCGTCGTCGCCGCGCTTGTGGGAGAAGGTCAGGAAGCGGGTGCCGGACACGTCGGCGGGGCTGCGGAAGACCAAAAGGCTCCGGTCGCCGTCCCCCGGCACCTCCAGGTTGTAAGCCTTGATGCGGCGCTGGCTGGTTTCCCCCTCCCGGTTCCTGAGCACCATGGTCAGATCGGCACTGAAGGTCTGCCACCCCTGGTCGCGGCGGTCGGCCTCGCGGGCGATCTCCAGGCCCCGTTCCTCGGGGGTCTGCGCCGGCGCCGGGGCGGACCAGACCAGGAGGAGCAAGCAGAGCAGACAGACGGTTGCGATCGGCATCCTCATTTCCAAAACCCACCTCTCAGGTTTGTAAAATTTTCTGACACTTTTCCCGCCAACCCAGCAGCAGCGGCGGCAGCAGCAGGAAGTCGGCGGCCAGCGCGAACAGGATGGTGATCGCCGTCATCAGGCCCATCTGGGCGTTGACCTCGAAGTCCGACAAGATCAGGACGGCGAAACCGGCCGCCAGCACCAGGGAGGTGATCCACATCGCCACCCCCACTCCGGCGAAGGCGTACTCGACGCCCGCTTCCGCATCCAGGCGCAGCCGGCGGCGGGCGTGGAGCCACTTGCTGAGGAAGTGGACGGTGTCGTCCACCACGATGCCCATCGTCATGGCCGCCACCACCGACAGCCCCATGTTCACCTGGCCGTTGAGCAAAGCCCAGATCCCGAAGGCCATGAGGGCGGGAATCAGATTGGGGATCAGGCTCAGCAGCCCCAGCCCTGGAGAACGCAGCGCCGCCACCAGCACCAGGGCGATCACCGCGAAGGCCACCGCGGTACCCAGCAGCATGCCGTGGATGTTGCTGCGGCCGATGTGGGCGAAGATGAGGCTGGGGCCGGTGGCCTCGGCGCGTATCGCCGGCGGGGCATGCTGCCGCAGCCAGCGGTGGGCCCGGGCCTCCAGGGCCAGGGTCTCGTTGCTCGACAGATTCTTCAGGGTGACGGTGAAGCGCGAGGCGGACTTGTCCACGTTGATCCGGTCGTTGAGCTCCAGGCCCTCCGGCAGGGACATCTCGTAGAGCAGCAGATACTGGGCCGCCAGCTCACGGCTTTCCGGAATCCGGTACCAGGCCGGATCGTCGCCGTGGAGATTGCGGTTGAGGCGTTTGAAGATGTCGGCGACGCTGTAGACGTGGATCACCTCCGGCTGGCGGCGGTACCAGGCGGCAAAGTCGTCCAGCAGCCGCAGATAGGCCGGATCCGCGATCCCACCCGCCGCCCCGGCGCGGAGGGAATATTCCAGCACGTAGATGCCGGTCAGGCGGCGGGTGGCGTATTCGGTGTCCTGGCGGAACGGGGTGTCGGCAGAAAAGTATTTGATCAGATCGTCGTTGAGTTCGTTTTGCGGCGCCATGGCCGCCAGCCCCGCGACCACCACAGCGCCGCCCGCCAGCAGGGGACGCTTCCCGGCGATGACAAAACGGGCAAAAGCGCGCATGCCCCGCTGCCCCCGGCTGCCGACGGGCGAGACGGACAGGGGCAGGGTCAGCATCAGCGCCGGCAGGAAGGTCAGGGTGTAGAGAAAGGCGAAACCGACGCCCATCGCCGTGAGGTTGCCCAGATCCCGGAACGGCGGCGATTCGCTGAAATTGAGGGTCAGGAACCCCAGGGCGGTGGTGAGGCTGGTGAGGAACACCGGCACCCAGTTGAGGGTCAGGGCATGGCCCATCGCCTGACGGCGGTTGTGCCCCCACCCGGCGGGGCTGAGCCAGCCGGCCTGGAGCGCCAGGAGAAAGGCGGTGAGCACGTGGACGCAGTCGGCCACCGCCACGGTGAGGATGATGTTGGGGGCGGCCGCCGACGGCGGGGACAGGGTGAATCCCAGCCAGCCGGCCAGCCCCATGGCGGAGACGATGGAGAACAGGATGGTCAGGAACGCCCAGAAGGTGGCGGCCAGGGAGCGCAGCAGCAGGTAGAGCACCGCGAACACCAGCGCGAACATGAGCGGAATCAGGGTGACGAGGTCATGGTTGGAGGCCTCCGGGAAGGCGTTGCTCATCATCACCCCGCCGGTAAGGCGCACTTCCAGATTGGGATCGCGCCGCGCCAGCTCCCGGGCCAGCCGGCGCACGTGGGCCACCACCTCGGGAATCTCGCGCCCCTGGTCCACCCCCGGCAGGGTCACGTTGACGTTGACGCCGGTGACGTCGGCCGCCGGGGAAATCAGCCGATTGCGCAACAGCGGCTCGGCGAGGGCGATCTCCCGCAGCCGCTCCAGATCCGTCCCGTCCAGTTTCTCCGGATCGTAAAGGTCGCGGACCACCAGCTCGTCGCCGCGGGCGTAGGTGTACTGGAAGTTCTGCAGCGAATCGACCCGCTGTGCGTAGGGAATCCGCCAGGCCTGCCGCGTCAGCCAGGCGACGCTGGCCAGGGTGGCGGGGGTGAAGACCTTGCCGTCCCTGGGCGTGAGGACGAACAGCACGTTGTCGTCCTTGGTGTAGGTGTTGTGGAGGCGGTTGAGGCGCTCGAGGAAGGGATCGCCGGCAGCGAAAAATACCCGGTAGTCGGTGGTGAACTGCAGACGCACCATCCCGCTGCCCAGCGCCGTCACCAGAATCACCGTAAGGGCGACGATCCACCAGCGCCAGCGGAACAGAAACTCGAAATAACGCGGCAACACCCGGCTCACAACAACTTGATCGCCGCCACCACCAGCCCGCCGACCGTGAGCGTGGTGGCGAAGGACCAGACCATGAAACGGTCGATACGGCGGGTGAGTTCATAGAAGCGGGCGTCCATGGCGGCTTCGAGATGCCCGAAGCGCTTGTCGACCTGTTCGAAGCGCTGGTTCATATCCTCGCGCATGGCTTCGAAATGCCTGTCGACCTGCTCGAAGCGCTTCTCCATCAACTCCAGGCGCTTGTCGACCTGCTCAAAGCGCTTCTCCATGAGCTGGAAGCCCTGCTCCATCAGCTCCCGCTGATGCTTGAGCTCCTCCTCGACCCGCACCAGGCGTTCACGCAGTTCCAGATCGTAGCGCACCAGCGCCTCCGGCTGGCGCTGCGCCAGCTCCTCGCGGATCAGGCGGCGGATTTCCTCGATGTCTTCGTGGGCCAGGGCCATATCGACTATGCTTTAAGTTCAGCGAAGATTGATTCAACTGTAGCAAACTTGGTCACGGATTGGGACCTGGGGTTCCACATCCCAGAATTCATATCGGGCCGGTTCCGGAAACGGAAAAACACGATATCGATGACAAATACTGTACTTTGGTGGCTCGGTGGCGCCGGCATCCTAGGGTTGGCGGCCCTGCCCGTTTCCGGGGAATTGCAGATCGCCGCCGCCGGGATCGCCCTGGCGACGCTGCTGGGATTGCGCCGGTTTCCCCGTCTGGGGCTGGCGCGGCTTCTCTTTCTCGCCACGTCGGCTTTCCTGGTGGCCCGCTATCTGTTCTGGCGGACTTTCAACACGCTGGGATACGACGATCCCGCCAGCTTCGCGGCTTCGCTGCTGCTGTACGGCGCGGAAGTTTACGGCATCGTCATGTTCGGATTCAGCCTGTTCGTCAACAGCCGGCCGATCCGGCGCCACGTTCCGGTGCCAAAGGATGGAATCTGGCCAAGCGTAGATGTTTTCATTCCCACCTACGACGAACCGGTGGAGGTGGTGAAGGCCACACTGGTGGCCGCCACGGCCATGGCGTATGAGGGAAGGTTCCAGGTCTATCTGCTCGACGATGGCGGCACCTGGGAAAAGTGCCATGCGGCGGACCTAGCCAAAGCCAGGTGTGCCCGACGGCGCCGGCAGGCACTGCAACACCTTTGCCGGCAAACCGGCGCCCGGTATCTGACCCGGCGCAACAACGCCCACGCCAAGGCCGGCAACCTGAACGCCGCCTTGAAACGTAGCGATGGAGAACTGATCGCCGTGCTCGATTGCGACCACATTCCCACCCGGGATTTTCTTCGGTCCACCGTCGGACATTTCGTCGTCGAGCCCCGGTTGTTTCTGGTACAGACCCCGCATTTCTTCGTCTCTCCCGATCCCATCGAGAAGAACCTGGATCTCTTCAACCGCATGCCGTCGGAGAACGACATGTTCTACGAGGCTATTCAACCCGGCCTGGACTTCTGGGAGTCTTCCTTCTTCTGCGGTTCGGCGGCGGTACTGCGGCGCAGGGCATTGGAGGAAGTCGGCGGTTTTTCCGGCATGACCATCACCGAGGATGCGGAAACCGCCATCTCTCTCCACGCCCGGCGGTGGCGATCCCGGTATCTGCTCAGACCCATGATCTCCGGCCTGCAACCGGAAACCTTCACCAGCTTCGTCCGCCAGCGGATGCGCTGGGCCCAGGGAATGGTGCAGATCCTGCTACTGAAACGTCCCTGGAAACGACTGCAGCCCTGGCAGCGGCTGGGATACCTCAACTGCATGCTGTTCTGGTTTTTCCCTTTCGCCCGGGTCGTCTTTCTGACGGCTCCCCTGGCCTACCTGCTCTTCGGCCTGCGCATCTACGATGCCAATCTCAGGGAAATCGCCAGTTACACACTCCCTTACCTGATCGCCCTGACCCTGACGGCCAACTACCTTTTCGGGCGGGTACGCTGGTTCATGATTTCCGAAATTTACGAAAGCATGCAGTCCCTGTTCACGCTTCAGGCCATACTGGCGGTCCTGCGCAACCCACGGGCCCCCAAATTCGACGTCACCCCCAAGGGAGAGCGGCTGGAACAGGATTTCATCTCCCCCCTGGCCCGTCCCTTTTACGTATTGCTCGGCCTGATGCTGCTGGGCGCGGTCGCCGGCGCCGTGCGCTGGCAGATGTTTCCCGACAAGCGGGATCTGACCCTGGTCACGCTGTTCTGGGTAGCCTTCAACCTGGTCATCCTGATCGCCGCTCTTGGCGCTCTCTACGAACGACGCCAGCGACGCCACAACCCCCGCCTGCCCGCCGACGACCTGCCCGCGACCCTGCACATGGGCGGCATGGACATCCCGGTCCGCATTCATGATTTTTCCGTCGGCGGAGCGGCGCTCAAGGCAGCAAGCTCCTTTCCCGACGGCGATTCCGCCGTGCTGACGCTGCGCCACCCCGTTCTCGACAAACGCCTCGCCATCCCGGTGCAGATCGTCAACCGCCATTCAAGCAGCTCCCAATTCGTCATGGGGATCCGATTCTCCATCCAGTCATTGGCGGAATACCGCGATATCGTATTGCTGGTACATGGAGACAGCGAGCGCTGGGAAAGAATTCTGCGCCGCCGGGACCGGGACATCGGCATTCTGAAAGCGGTTTACATCCTTAGCGGCAACGGTTTCAGGCAGGCACGTGAGCATTTCGCCGCCGCATTGCGGCGCCGCTTCGAAACACACCCGCCATCCAAACATTTCCCATCCTTGACAACGCCTCGCAAGGAAACGTCCCCCCACATCAGGAAAGTTGCATGAAAGCGTTCATCCGGCTGATGTTTCTTCTTTGCCTCCTCCAAACTGCCACCGCAAAGCCACTCGTACTGCCGCTGGCTTCGATGATGACCCGTTCCGAGGCGATCGTTCTGCGCCAGGTGACGGACGACTACGTGTTGCATTTTCCAGTTTCATCGAGACGACATCTGCTTGCGGCCCGCCTTCACCTGGATTTCACCCACTCCAACGTTCTGGTTGGTTCGCGTTCCCAGCTGCGGGTCCAGATCAATGGCGTGACCGTCGGACAGTGGCGTCTTCAGCCTCAGGAGACACACAGAATCGTGGAGCTTTCCCTGCCGACGACACTGCTGGTTCCCGGCTACAACGAAATCCGCCTCGCGGCCGCGCTGCATTACACCGACGTCCATTGCGAAGATCCGAGCAGCCCCGAATTGTGGTTGGAGATCAATCCGGTCAAATCCCATCTGACGCTCGAACAGGAACCTGCATCCATTCGGCCCTCATTGGCGGAATTGCCCACGCTGATCGCACCCACGGTCGGAGAGGACTATGCCATCCGCCTCCTCATGCCCGGCACTGATCTGTCGGAACGGCAGTTGTCATGGGGCGCCCTGGTGACCGAGGGCATCGCTTTGCGGCGTGACTATGCCCCCTTCCGGCTGGCCCTCGCCTCCCCTGTCCCCGCCACGGATCTCCCAGCCGATACGGCGGTCAGACTGCGGGGCAACGAGGACACGATTCTCATCGGCACCCGCGAACAACTGCGTTCCCTGCTCGGCGAAACGGTTCACGCCCGCATCCGCAATGCGTATCTGGGCCTGTTTCCCCTGCCGCAACACCCGGAACATTTCGTCCTGGTCGTCTCCGGCACTACACCGGAGGAAGTCGAACGCGCCGGCCGCGCCTTCGCCTTGCTGAACTTCCCCCTGCCGGACAGCGCCGAAACCCTGGTCGAGGATGTCGAACTGGATACGCTTCTGGATTACCAGGCCATTCCCGCCACGCTTCCCGACACCACGTTCCGGTTCAGCCATTTCGGCTTCGAAACCCATACCTTCCAGGGAATACGTCCTGAACCGGCAGCGGTCGACCTGTTCGTCCCGGGCGACTGGTTCGCGCCGGAATCGGCACAGGTCACCCTGGGGCTCCATCTGGCCTACAGCGCCGGCCTGCGCCGGGATTCCTTTCTGGAAATGCGGATCAACGGCGTGCTGGAACGCGCGATCCAGCTGCCGGAGGAAAGCGGAGCGCAATACCGCGACTATCGTCTGAGCTTTCCCCTGCGCAGCCTGCAACCGGGACACAACCGCATCAGCTTCCATGCCTATCCGGCGCCGGCGATCACCGGTCAGTGCGGTTTCTTCCCTTACGATCAGCTGAAAATCACCCTGTATGACGATTCCCGCATCCATTTCCCCGCCGTCGGGCGCCAAACCGAGCTGCCCGATCTGGCGTTGCTGGCCCGGACCGGCTATCCCTATCTGATGCAAAACGGCGCCCACACCCAAGTGGTCGTCGCCACTTCCGACAGGGACGAAATCCTGGCTGCCTGGCAACTGCTGGGAAAACTGGCGCGGATCAATCGGTTGCCGCTTTTCGCCGCCAGCATCGGCTTCACGCCCGACCCCCGGCGCCACCAACTGATCATCTCCCGGCTGTCGCACTTGAAACCTGCCTGGCTGCAGGGGGCGCCGGTCGATCCTACGGCCACCTGGAAGGACTGGGCCTATCAAAGCGGCTGGCATTTCCTGCAGGAAAACGGCTGGAGAAAACGCTTGGAACGCTGGCTGGAAGGTCTTGACACGCCGCCTGCCAGGGCGCAAACCCGCTACGCCCGGGTACGTCAAAGCGGTGGGCTGGGGGAGGAAGCCCTGGCCCTGTCATTCACGCGCCCCGACCGCCGCCTCACGACCGTGCTGACGGCGGAACAGGGTCTCTACCCTGCCGTGCGCTCGCTGACCGAACCCGGCCTGTGGTCCCAGCTGCAAGGGGATACAGCGCTGTGGAAGACCGGCGCCAAGCGCCTGCACTGGCAGCAGTTGGGGGAGAAGACACAGGTCGGCCCGGGATTTTCTCCCCGGCTTTGGCTGACCTTCCACTTCGAGCGCCATCCCTGGCGCTGGCTGGGCGCCATCGCCGCCCTGGTGATACTATTCACCTGGCTGACCCACCGCCGCCTGAGCCGGTTCAAGAAAAAGCACCATCCCGATGCCGAAGAAATCGCCCCTTGAGATCTGGCTTTGCCTGCTGATGCTGGGATTTGCGTTGGGAGCCTGCACGCCGTCCACCGCCCTGGACCGTCAGTGGCGGACCTATAAGCAGCGTTTCATCCAGGACGGCCGGGTAGTGGATACCGGCAACGGCGGCATCTCCCACTCGGAAGGCCAGGGTTACGCCATGCTGCTGGCGGTGGCGGCGGACGATCGCCGCACCTTCGAACGATTGTGGTCCTGGACCCGGAATCAACTCCAGCGACGCGGCGATCATCTCTTCATCTGGCGCCGCCGCCCCGGGGTGCCGGTCGAGAAGGAGGATCACAACAACGCGACCGATGGCGACCTGCTTATCGCCTGGGCTCTGTTGAGGGCAGCACAACGGTGGAATCGGCCCACCTGGAGGACCGACGCCCTCGCCATCCTGCAGGATCTCAAAAAGACAGGCATCCGCGAGTGGCGAAACCGCCCCGTCATGCTTCCCGGCGCTGCAGGCTTCGTGCACCCGGATCATTTGACCTTGAACCTCTCCTACTGGGTTTTCCCCGCCCTGCGGGATTTCTACAGGGAGGATGGCGATCCCCTGTGGCCGGCCCTGAGCGACTCCGGCCTCAACCTGTTGCAGGCCGCTCGTTTCGGTTCGTGGCAGCTTCCCAGCGACTGGATCGCCGCCGGCGAATCGCTCGCTCCGGACCCGGATCACCCGCCCCGTTTCGGCTACGATGCGGTGCGGATTCCGCTCTATCTAATCTGGGGAAACCACGACAATCCAGAAATCCTGACCCCCTTCATCAGGTTCTGGAACCAGTTCGACAAGTTCCTGCCTCCCTGGGTGGATCTGGAAGCTGACTGTCTGGCGGCTTACCAGGCTCCCCGCGGCATCCGCAACGTTCGGTCCCTGACCCTGTATGCGGCCGGCCGGAACCGATGGCCGGCGTTGTCTCCCCTCGCTGCCGATGACGATTACTATTCCGCCAGCCTGACGCTGCTCGCACATCTGGCCCTGGCTCACGAGCGATGAAACGCGCGGTGCTCGTTATCCTGACATGGCTGCCATTGGCTGCATGGACGGGAGAACCGGACCTGCGGGTCTTGTGGCAACTGCTCCACGCGCGTCAGATCTCCCTGCTGCAGCAGGCGATCCAGGACTACCGGCAACGCTATCCCGGCTGGGAACCGCCTCCGGACCTGCAACGTGAAATGCAGCGCCTGCAACGCAGCCGATCCGAAAGACGCTTTTGGCGACAATGGAACCAGGCCGTGCGGCAAAAGGACTGGCATACATTGATCCGGCTCGCCCGCAAACACCCGGCCCGATTCAACTGCCGGCATCCCGGGCTGTTGCAGACCCTGGCCCTGGCGTATGCCAAGACGGGGCGTCTGTCCGAGGCCGCCCGCCACTATCGCCGCCTCCTGCACTGCCACGGCATCCAGCCGCGAACGGTCCTGGAATCCGCCCTGTGGGAACTCGACTCTGCGGACTTTCTCACCCTGTTGCACCAACTGCAAGGCATAGTACCGGATGCCACCAGGGAACATCTGGCCTATCAAGCCCGGCGGCGGCAATGGCTGCAATTGTACCGGCTGAAACGTTTCACCGAGCTTCTGGAGCAGACCCAGAAGCGGCATGCAGAAATCCTGGCGCATCGGGATCTCGACCTGATCCGGCTGCTGGCCTGGCAGGCCCGTGACGGCAACGACCCGACCACCGCCAGGGAATGGTTCGAGATGGGACTGGCCCTGGCCCCGGACGACGAGAATCTGGCCTTCGGGCTGCTGCTTACCGCCCAGGACATGGACGATGAACAGACCCTGCTGCGCATCGCCACCCGTTTCGCCGACCGCTCCGAAAGGGTACGCAGGATCGCCGCCGCTTACCTGTCAAGCCGGGCCTGGTTCCACTACCGCCGCAAGGAGTTCTCCCGGGCCCGCCATCTGGCCCAACGCGCCCTGGTCTGGACCGAAAACCCGGACGAAGTCCACTATCTGCTCGCCTGGATCGATCTGGAAAGCGGTCGTTCCGCCCGCGCCCGAAAACGCTTCCAGCAGCTCACCCGGCGTCACCCTGAAGACACCCGCTATGCCGAAGGACTCCTCACGACCTACCTTCGCAGCGGAGAAACACCTCCCGTACCGATATCCTCTGCGGCATTCGCCCGGCTCTCCCGCCGCTACCACGCCCGGAAAGCCTATGTCCGCAAGCAGTTTCTCACCGCCTACCGGCTCGATGCCGACGGCTTTCCCGGACTGGCCAACATAGACAGCGATTTCGCAACGGCAGCCGGTTTCTACCGCTTCAAATCCGGCACCCGAGGACTGGACCGGCTGGAAAGCAGACTGCTTCCTCTTCTGACTGTAAGCCATAGCTGGGGAACCCAGCGCCTTCGTCTCAGCCTGGGCTATCTTCAGCTGACGAGCGGTCAGATCAAAACCGATAACGTCTCCCGCCTGACCGGCATCCCCGTCTATCAGGAGCGGCTACGCCTCGACCGCCCGATGCACGCGCTCGAGGCCGCCGTGATCAACGCTTCCTATCAACGCGAAGGCGGCTGGAATCCCTGGTTCGAGATCGGGACGACACCGATCAACGATCTGATCGGCCCGCGCCCCACCTTCCGGCTCCAGCTTTCCCGGCACTGGCAGGGGACGGACTGGTCCTGGCAGGTTTACTCCCTTCCGGTGCGGCAGACATTGTTGTCCTACACCGGCTGGAAAGTGCTGGGAAAGCGCTGGGGACGGGTACTGCACAGCGGCGTTCAGGGCCGGGCGCTCACCCATATCGCCGGACGCGGTTATCTGTACCAACAGTTGCAGATCGGTTTTCTGGACGGGCGCCGGACCAAGGACAACTGGCAGATCCACTATTCCATCGCCCCCAGCTACAGCCTGCCGCTGCCGGGATTCGACTATTTCAGCACGGGCCCCTACTTCGATTTCCAGCACTACGGCAACAATCAGAACCACTTCCGTCTGGGACACGGGGGCTATTTCAGTCCCCAGCGCTACTACGCCGCCGGCTGGCAGCTCAATCTGCGCACCGCCGAGGAAAGGTCCTTTCTGATGGAGGGCCGGCTGGCATTGGGGTTCCAGCATTTCCACGAGGATTCCGCCCCCTGGTTCCCCATCGGCTGCCCCCATTCCCGTTGCGAGGATGGCCGCTATTCCGGCAACACCGACACCAACTTCGCACCGGACCTGCAACTTCGCGCCATGGGGCAGATCCACCCCCATCTGCAACTGGGTGCCGGGTTTTACGCCCGCATGACCGGAGACTACCGGGAAATCGGTGCCGGCCTGTTCCTGCGCCTGTTCCTGGAACCCCGCAAAGCCGTCTTCAGCAGCGATCTGCCGAGGTTCCTGTTCGCCGCCATCGAATGACACCCAGCCCGATCAGACCGGCCCCCAACAGCCACAAAACCGCCGGCTCGGAAATGAACAGATAGTTGTTGACCTGTCCGGTGCATCGCGGCACCTGGGTGTTGCCACAGGCGCCACTCGGCGGCGCTTGCAGCGAACCGACAATCAGATTGCCATCGACGTGGGCATCGTAAAAGGACAGATCCGCCCACGGCGCCAGAATGCTCCCCTTGACGCCGATATTGTGGATGCTCAGGTCCTGGGCCTCGAAGAAATTGAACAACACCCTGCGGGTAAGACTGCCGTCGTGTCGGCTGGCCGGATCGTCGGGGACCCGCAACCAGCCACCGTCCACTTTGCGGAAAAAGCCGAAATTGTCCAGTTCCGCCATGATCCCATCCACATTGATCAACACCGTGGAGGCCAGGGGTACATCCAGCCACAGGCCATAGGCCCCCCCCAACCAGGAGGCATCGACATCGAACACGTTGAGCCAGGGATCGCTACCGGCAAGATGGAGCGCCCAACCGGTTCCGGAACCATCCCGCCAGGCGGTGCCGTTGGCCGCCATCGCGGCCCAGGCGCTGGAACGGTCGTATAGGTCCTGGGTCAACGCGGTAAAATTCAACGGCACACCCGCCAGCGGCCGCCCGGTGGGAACGGCAGGATCATCGGCGTAGAATCCGACCCGCTGAATGTCAGCGGAGCCGCCATAGTAGGCGTTGCCGTGATAGACGCGGCCGTCGTAGAAGGTAAGATCGCCACCGACCACCAGGGTATCGGAAAAATCGTCAGAATCGGACAACAATTGTCCGACGGCGTAATGACTCAAGGTGGCATCGCCACCGACCGCCAACCGTCCCTCCACATCGGAATACTCCCCGGTCATATCTCCGAGCACCACCAGGTTGTAACGGCCGGCAAGACCCAGGGAAATAGCCTGGACCGTCCACGGCAGCAAGAACAACCAAAGCAGGCAGACGATGCGATTCATAACACAATCACCCTCTATACGTTCGAATTGAGCCCGAGTTTGCGTTTCAGTGCCAGGGCATTTTCCACCGCACAGGAACATGCGTCGTTGTCAAAAAACAGGCAAACTTCATGCCTTTTTCCATGAACCCAGCGACGAACCTGCCCCGCCCACACATCCAAGTGCGCCTCGGTATAGCAGCCGTGATAGGCCTGCCGCGCCGGGCCGTGCAGGCGGACGTAGATCAGCCGCGCGGTGACCACCACCGGGGACTGACGCCCGGCGAGGTCGAAGAGGCAGAAGGCGGCCTGATACCTTTCCAGCAGCTGATAAATTTCCTGACAGTGCCAGCTGGGATCGCGGAATTCGAAGGCGTATTCGTACCAGGGCGGCAGCAGGGCGAGGAATTCGGCCAAACGGCGGGGATTGACACGCCAGCGCGGCGGCAGCTGGAACAGGATCGGGCCCAGCCTGGGACCGAAGGCGTCGGCCATGTCCAGAAAGGCCTGTAGCGCCGCCTCGCACTGCTTCAGCTTTTTGAGGTGGGTGATGAGACGGCTGGCCTTGACGGCGAACCGGAAGTTCTCCGGCACCTGGGCGCACCACCGCCGTACCGTCTCCGGTGAGGGCAGACGGTAGAAACTGTTGTTGACCTCGACGCAGTCGAAGTCGCGGGCGTACCAGGCCAGCCATTTGGCAGCCGGCAGATCCTGCGGATAATAACGCCCGCACCAGTGGGGATAATGCCAGCCGGAAGTGCCGATTCTCAAGGCATTGCGGTGCTCCGGGGCTTCGGGCGCCGGATCGCCGTCGGTTTTTTTGCCGATTTCGAGGAACCTCCGCACTTTTCTCCGCGTCACAGTAGAACACGAATGTCTTCGTGCCCGCCGGATCTTTGCCCGCTCTTTCCCTGGTACGGAATCTGCATCCCGAAAAACTGGAACGCGTGCGTCACGTCTGCCTGTCGTTTGCCTTGAGGAGGATTTCATGGGGATCTTCGACCATTACCGCAACCGTTACGAAGCCACACAGGAGGAAGAATACACCCTCCAGGAGTACCTGGAGATCTGCCGCGACGACCCGACCGCCTACGCCACCCCCGCCGAGCGCATGCTGCAGGCCATCGGCGAGCCGGAGCTGATCGATACCCGCCTCGACCCGCGCCTGTCACGGATTTTCGCCAACAAGGTCATCAAACGCTACCCCGCTTTCGACGAATTTTACGGCATGGAGGAGACCATCGAGCAGATCGTCGCCTACTTCCGCCACGCCGCCCAGGGGCTGGAGGAGGCCAAGCAGATCCTCTACCTGCTGGGACCGGTGGGCGGGGGCAAGTCGTCCCTGGCGGAAAAGCTCAAGTCCCTGATGGAAAAAGTGCCTTTCTACGCCATCAAGGGTTCGCCGATCCACGAAAACCCCCTCGGCCTGTTCGACCCCGAAGAGGACGGTCCCATCCTCGAAGACGAATATGGGATCCCGCGCCGCTATCTCAAGCCCATCCTGTCACCTTGGGCCGGCAAGCGCCTGCACGAGTTCGGCGGCGACATCACCCGGTTCAAGGTCGTCAAGCTTTATCCCTCCATCCTCGACCAGCGCGCCATCGCCAAGACCGAACCGGGGGACGAGAACAACCAGGACATCTCCTCCCTGGTGGGCAAGGTGGACATCCGCAAGCTGGAGCACTACGCCCAGGACGACCCGGATGCCTACAGCTACTCCGGCGGCCTGTGCCGCGGCAACCGCGGGATCATGGAATTCGTGGAGATGTTCAAAGCTCCGATCAAGGTGCTCCACCCCCTGCTGACCGCCACCCAGGAGGGCAACTACAAGGGCACCGAGGGTCTGCCGGCGATCCCCTTCGAGGGCATCATCCTGGCCCATTCCAACGAATCCGAATGGCAGCAGTTCAAGAACAACAAGAACAACGAAGCCTTCCTCGACCGCATCTACGTGGTCAAGGTGCCCTACTGCCTGCGGGTGTCCGAGGAGGTCAAGATCTACGACAAGCTGCTGCGCCACAGCTCCCTGAAGGACGCCCCCTGCGCCCCCCACACCCTGGAGATGCTGGCCCAGTTCGCCGTCCTCTCGCGCCTGAAGGAGCCGGAGAACTCCAGCATCTACTCCAAGATGCGGGTCTACGACGGCGAGAACCTCAAGGACACCGATCCCCGCGCCAAGTCCTACCAGGAATACAAGGATTTCGCCGGCGTCGACGAGGGCATGGAGGGACTTTCCACCCGCTTCGCCTTCAAGATCCTCTCCAAGGTGTTCAACTTCGACCACAGCGAGGTGGCCGCCAACCCGGTGCATCTGCTCTACGTCCTCGAACAGCAGATCGTCCAGGAACAGTTCCCGCCGGAGACCGAGGAAAAATACCTGCGCTACATCAAGGAATATCTGATCCCGCGCTACATCGACTTCATCGGCAAGGAGATCCAGACCGCCTATCTGGAATCCTACGCCGAGTACGGCCAGAACATCTTCGACCGCTACGTCACCTACGCCGACTACTGGATCCAGGATCAGGAGTACCGCGATCCGGACACCGGCGAGATCTTCGACCGCCGCGCCCTCAACGAGGAGCTGGAGAAGATCGAGAAACCCGCCGGCATCTCCAACCCCAAGGACTTCCGCAACGAGGTGGTCAACTTCGTGCTGCGGGCCCGGGCCAAGAACGGCGGCCAGAACCCCTCCTGGACCAGCTACGAGAAGCTGCGGCGGGTGATCGAGAAAAAGATGTTCGCCAATACCGAGGAACTGCTGCCGGTGATCTCTTTCAACGCCAAGGCCTCGGCGGAGGACAAAAAGAAGCACGAGGACTTCGTCAACCGCATGGTGGAAAAGGGCTACACTCCCAAACAGATGCGCCTGCTGTGCGAATGGTATCTACGGGTAAGAAAATCCACTTGAGGAGGCGGCCATGTCCCAGATCATCGACCGCCGCCTCAATCCCAAGCACAAGAGCGCCGTCAACCGCCAGCGCTTTCTCAAGCGCTTCCGCAGGCAGATCAGAAAGGCGGTTTCCGACGCGGTGGATGGGCGCTCGGTCACCGACACCGACAGCGGCGAACGGGTCACCATCCCGGCCAAGGATCTGTCCGAACCGGTGTTCCAGCACGGCCCCGGCGGGCGGCGCGAGATCGTCCACCCCGGCAACCGGGATTTCGTCACCGGCGACCGCATCCCCCGCCCCGAGGGCGGCGCCGGCCGCGGCAACCGGGCCAGTAACCAGGGCGAGGGCATGGACGATTTCGTCTTCGAACTGTCGCGGGACGAGTTCCTGGAATTCTTCTTCGAGGATCTGGAACTGCCGGATCTGGTCAAGACCAGGCTGGCCCAGGAGGTGGCCCACCAATCCGTCCCGGCCGGCTTCAGCAAGGACGGCATTCCCCCCAATCTGCACGTGATAAGATCCCTGCGCGAGGCCCACGCCCGCCGTATCGCGTTGACCGCGGGAAAGCGCCGCCGCCTTAGGGAACTGGAGGCCGAACTGGCCGCCCTCAAAGCCGAAGACGCTCCGGAAAGGGACATCGAAGCGCTGGCGCAGGAAATCGACCTGCTCAAACGGCGCATCGCCGCCGTCCCCTTCATCGACACGCTCGATCTGCGCTACCGCAACCGCATCCAGATCCCCAAGCCCACCACCCAGGCGGTGATGTTCTGCCTCATGGACGTCTCCGGCTCCATGGACCAGTACAAGAAGAATCTGGCCAAGCGTTTCTTCCTGCTGCTGTACCTGTTCCTGTCGCGCAACTACGAGCGCACCGACGTGGTCTTCATCCGCCACCACACCATCGCCAAGGAAGTAGACGAGGAGGAATTCTTCTACTCGCGCGAGACCGGCGGCACCGTGGTCTCCAGCGCCCTGGTGCTGATGCGCGACATCATCCGCGCCCGTTACCCCACCCAGGACTGGAACATCTACGCCGCCCAAGCATCCGACGGCGACAACTGGCCGGAGGATTCGGGCAACTGCCGCCGCCTGCTGGACGAGGAAATCATGCCCTGGCTGCAATATTACGCCTACGTGGAGATCGACAACGACTACCCGCTGGGGCTGTGGCAGGAGTACGAAAAGGTGGCGCAGCGCTGGCCCAACTTCGCCATGCAGGCCATCGACTCGCCGGCGGACATCTACCCGGTGTTCCGGGAGCTGTTCCGCAAGAAGGGGATTGATCGATGACTGTAGGCGGCCGGGGAGGGTGGAGCCGGGTCCACAGGGACGCCGTGAATCCCTCCCTGGAGGCTCGGACCCGGCCATCCAGGCCGGGTACGCCCTGTGGACCCGGCTCCACCCTCCCCACACTGACCTTTGGAAGTTGGCATGAGTGAGCGAACCCCCCTCTCCACCGGCTCCGAATGGACCTTCGAACTGCTGGAAAGATACGACGCCGAGATCGCCCGCCTGGCGGCGGAATTCGGCCTCGACACCTATCCCAACCAGATCGAGGTCATCTCCTCGGAACAGATGATGGACGCCTACGCCAGCTGCGGCCTGCCGGTCTATTACCACCACTGGTCCTTCGGCAAGCAGTTTCTCTCCATCGAAAAGCACTACAAACGCGGGCAGATGGGGCTGGCCTACGAGCTGGTGATCAACTCCAATCCCTGCATCGCCTATCTCATGGAGGAGAACACCGTGACGATGCAGGCGCTGGTGATCGCCCACGCCTGCTACGGCCACAATTCCTTCTTCAAGAACAACTACCTGTTCCGCACCTTCACCGCCGCCGACGCCATCGTCGATTATCTGGTGTTCGCCAAGAACTACATCACCGAGTGTGAGGAACGCTACGGCGAGGAGACGGTGGAGGAGATCCTCGACGCCTGCCACGCCCTGATGAACTACGGCGTGGACCGCTACCGCAAGCCCCCGCCCCTGTCGCTGCGGGAGGAACAGCAGCGCCAGAAGGAACGGGAGGCCTACCTCCAGAGCCAGGTCAACGACCTGTGGCGCTTCACCGTCCCCGAAAGCCCGCGGCGGCGGGAGTTCCGCGAGGAACGCTTCCCGCCGGAGCCGGAGGAAAACCTGCTCTACTTCATCGAGAAGAACGCCCCCCTGCTGGAACCCTGGCAGCGGGAGATCGTCCGCATCGTCCGCAAGATCGCCCAGTACCTCTATCCCCAACGCCACACCAAGGTGATGAACGAAGGCTGGGCCACCTTCTGGCACTACACCCTGTTGAACCGGCTTTACGACGAGGGGCTGGTGAGCGACGGCTTCATGCTCGAATTCCTCGAAACCCACACCGCCGTCATCGCCCAGCCCCCCTTCGACCACGACTTCTACAACGGCATCAATCCCTACGCCCTCGGGTTCGCCATGTTCCGCGACCTCAGGCGCATCTGCGAGCACCCCAGCGAAGAAGACCGGTGCTGGTTCCCGGAGATCGCCGGCAGCGACTGGCTGGAAACCCTGGACTTCGCCATGCGCAATTTCAAGGACGAAAGCTTCATCGCCCAGTACCTCTCCCCCCGGGTGATCCGCGACTTCCATCTGTTCGCCGTTCTCGACGACGACCAGGAGGAGGAACTGGAGATCAGCGCCATCCACGACGAGGCAGGTTATCGCGCCATCCGCGAGAAACTGGCTGAACAGTACAATCTGGGCAGCCTGGAGCCGGACATCCAGGTCTGGTCGGTGGACACCCGCGGCGACCGCTCCCTCACCCTGCGCCACTTCCAGCACAACCGCCGCCCCCTGGCCGACAGCGCCGAGGAAGTGCTCAAGCACGTCCACCGCCTGTGGGGCTTCACCGTGCGCCTGGAGACGGTGGGCGAGCGCGGGCGGGTCAAGCGGTGCTACGAGTGCGGCTGACAAATTTGTTGGTTTTTTGTCATTTTTTGATAGACTATGGCTTACGCTGATATCCTTGTCAGTATTGTGCCAGTAACACGTTGATTTTCATCACGACAAAAACAACAAACAGGAGTCCACTATGAAACCCACACGTTTACAGTCTTTTTTGGGAGTCGCGCTGCTTAGCTCTGGCGTTAGCCTGTGTCAGGCGACTCCAATCGTCTCGATACTGATCGACGACTTCTCCGTCGATCAGTATCAGGAAGTCGCCGGGGACAACGGCTGTACCACCTTCGACGCGGCCAACCCGGGATGCGCTGTTGTAACAGCTCCTGGCACCCAGGTTTCCGGCACCGGGATCCTGGGCGGCTATCGGGACGTTTACATCGAAAAAAGCGGAACTTCAAGCCCACTCCTTAGAAGTTCCCTGGTCATCGGCCCAGGAAATCTTGGTAGTAACTATATGTCCATCAGCAACGATAGCTCCGTCCAGGGGGAAGTCACCTTGGTATGGGACGGCGCCCATCAGATCACCGCCGATCCCGGCATTGACGCCAATATCGACACCGACGGCCTCGGGGGCATCGATTTTCTCTCCTCGAGCAGCAACTATGGCATCCTGCTGGAGGTTATGAGCATTGATCTGAACGTCATCGCGACCCTGGACCTTTGGGACACGACCGGCGAGCGGGCCGGTGCCAGCCACACCTTTACCTCTGCGGCGGACCACGTGTTCCAATTCAGCGACTTCCTCTCCGACAACCCATCGCTCGATTTGCACGACATCGGCGCCGTGCGCCTGACCATGAACGGGCCTAACAAGTGGGATGGAGAATTCAATCTGGTCGGCGTGGTCTCCCCCTCACCGCTTGCGTCCAGCATTCCAGAACCTGCGCCGGCGGCCCTGCTCGGCTTCGCCTTGATGCTGCCAGGACTGCGGAGATCCCACCGGAAAACCGGGCGCTGATCCGCCCCCTCAGGCATACCAAGCGCTGGCCCTGTAAAGCTCGTGAACGTGGCGCAGCAGCACCATGATCACCGAGGCCGTAGGCAGGGCCAGCAATACCCCGAGGAACCCGAACAGCTGGCCGCCGGCCATCACCGCGAAGATCACCGTCACCGGATGCAGGCCGATGCGGTCGCCCACCAGCAGGGGCGTCAGGATCATGCCCTCCAGCATCTGCCCCACCCCGAACACCGCCAGCACCAGCCCCACGTGCCACAGGTCGTGGAACTGCACCAGAGCCGCCAGCACCCCCAGCACCACGCCGACGAAGCTCCCCAGATAGGGGATGAAACTGATGATCCCGGCGATCATGCCGATCACCATCGCCGTGTTCAGGCCCACCAGCGCCAGCCCCGTGCTGTAGATCACCCCCAGGGCCACCATCACCGACAGCTGGCCGCGCAGAAACGCCCCCAGCACCTCGTCGGCCTCCCGCGCCAGCCGGGCCGCCGTCGGCAGCGTGCGCCGGGGCAGTAGATTGGCGACCCCGGCCACCAGCCGGTCCCAGTCCCGCAGCAGGTAAAAGGTCACCACCGGAATCAGTAGCGCGTTCATCAACCAACCGAGAATCACCGCCCCCGAACGGGTGAGAGAGCCGGCGACCGCGGCGGCGATACCGCCGGCCCGCCGCCAGTCCTGCTGCAGCAGCTCCACCACCGCCCGCGGATCGTATTCGGCCAGATCGATCCCCAACCGCGCCTCGAGCCAGGGAATCAGGGTGTCCCGAATCCAACCCAGGTAGCGGGGAAGATCGGTGAGAAACCGGGAAACCTGGCGCTCCAGAGCGGGAATCAGAATCAGCAGAACCACGATCAGGAGCAACAGCAGCAGGCCGAACACGATCACCACCGCGGTGGTGCGCCCCAGTTTCCACGCCTCCAGGCGGTCGGCCAGCGGGTCGGCCAGATAGGCCAGCAGCGCGCCGATGACGAAGGGCATGAGTACCGGCGCGAGCAGATAGATCAGCCCGGCCACTGCGGCCGGTATCACCAACCACCAACAGGAAAATGACGTATTCTGCATGGATCGGCGCCGTTTTTCCGGTCAATGTAACGGCACGGCGACAGGGGCGCAACCAAAACGCCCCGGTGGAAAGTCCCGCCGGGGCGTTTCACCTGGGGCAGGAAGCGTCTAGGCGAACAGTTCCCGAAGTTCCTTCGGCAGAGCGTTCAGCACGTCCTCGATCTCGCCCGCCGCCACGTGGCGGCGCAACACATTGAACACGGCGCGGGCGATCTTTTCCGCATTCTCCTCCGGCTCTTCGGGAAAATCCCTGGCGATCAACCCCAGGAACTCGTCCCGATGGCGGACCTTCACCGGCACCTTGGCCGGATTCCAGCCCTCGTAGAAAATGCCGCGGATCAGCAGCGGCAGCTCCGCCGCCAGATCGGCCGCCTCGTTCACGGCCAGACGGTCGCGCAGATGATGGAGCACCGAACGCAGGGCGTGATAGGCCCGGTAACGGTCATCGCTGCCCAGTTCCCGTTCAATCTCCTTGAGCCATTCGAAAGTCTTCTGAACGGTCCGGTCGATGGGATCGAAACCTGTGCCTGCAGTCATGATTCATCCCCCTTGACTTGATTGCCATCGTGAAAGTTATGGGGAGCAGCCGCGCCGATTTCAAGCTGGGTTTGCAAACCGCCGCCGGCTGGGCTAACAGCAGCTCTTGAATAATTGCTCGTAATGGCTATGGGGCAAGCAGCGGAGCGGCTGGGGGTGGCAACCGGCACGCTGCGCAGGTGGGCGCGTAGCGGGCGCTGCTTGCGCTTTACTGCCCATCCAACGGATGGCACTATGAAGTGATCGAAGACTTGGGCTCTGGCCTCGACTATCAGAAAAATGCTGCTGGCGCACAGGATTGAGCTGAAACCCAACCATCGGCAAGCCACCTTCTTCGCCAAAGGGTGTGGCGTTGCCCGGTTCGCCTACAACTGGGCGTTGGAGCGGTGGCAGCAGCGGTACAAGGACGGAAAGAAAGTCGATGAAGCACTGTTGCGCAAGGAACTCAACGCCATCAAGCGGGAGCAGTTTCCCTGGATGCTGGAAGTTCCCAAATCCGCTGTCCAACAGGCTGTGAAGGATTTGGGTTCGGCATTCGATCACTTCTTCCGTAGGGTGAAAAACGGTGAAAAGCCCGGTTTTCCGCGCTTCAAAAAGCGCGGCGTCAACGACAGCTTCCGCATTGACAACGGGCCTGCCAGACCGGGCGCTGATGCCGTGAAGGTGAAGGGCTCAGCGATACGCATCCCCAAGCTGGGGTGGGTGCGTATGCGGGAGCCGGTTCGCTTTCGTGGACAGAGCAAGCAGGCGATCATCTCACGCCAGGCGGATCGCTGGTATGTGTCCATACTGGTGGATACGCCACACCACCCCAACCAACCGCGCAAGAACCACGGCGGAGCGGTTGGCGTGGACTTGGGCGTGAAAGCCCTTGCGACCCTGTCCACGGGAGAAGTCGTTGAAGGGCCAAAGGCGCTTAATCGTCTTTTGCGCAAACTGCGCCGGTTAAACAAGCAACTTTCCCGAAAGCAAACAGGTTCCCACAACCGGCGCAAGGCGCAGATGGCACTGGCCCGACTGCACCGCAGAATCGGCAACATCCGCAAGGATGCGCTGCACAAGCTGACCACGCAGCTCGTTCTCAACCACGACATCATCGTCATCGAGGATTTGAATGTGTCGGGCATGATGCAGAACCGCCATTTGTCCCGGCACATTGCCGATGCGTCCTTTTACGAGCTGCGCAGACAGCTTGAATACAAGGCGAAGCTGTACGGCTGTGAAATCGTTCTTGCTGACAGATTCTACCCATCCAGCAAGACCTGCTCGAATTGCGGTGCGGTCAAAGCGGAATTGAAGTTGTCGGAGCGGATTTTCCGCTGCGACACGTGTCAGTTTGAGATTGATCGCGACCTGAATGCAGCGATCAATCTTGAGAAGCTGGCGGTGAGCTTCACCGACAGGGTAAACGCCTGTGGAGGGATGAGCGCTGGCTCGGACGCGGAAGCGCCTCCGAGTGAGGCTCACCCTGTGAAGCAGGAAGCGGACATCGAACAGGTTCGGATCACTCCAAACAGGTTCGAGTAAGTTCCGTGGAGCGGTAACATGCCCGCAACGATGTCAACAGACGAGGAGGACGACATGTCGAAAAATATCCTGTTATTGGCAGGCGACTTCGTGGAGGACTACGAGGTCATGGCGCCGTTCCAGATGCTGGCGATGGCCGGCCACCGGGTGGATGCGGTCTGCCCCGGCAGGAAGGCGGGGGATACGGTCAAGACCGCGGTCCACGATTTCGAGGGCGATCAGACCTACACCGAAAAACCCGGCCACCGCTTCGCCCTCAACGCCGACTTCGACGCCGTCGACCCGGCCGGTTACGACGGCCTGGTGATCCCCGGCGGCCGCGCCCCCGAATACCTGCGCCTGGAGCCGAAGGTGCTGGAGGTGGTGCGCCACTTCGCCGAGGCCGAAAAGCCCATCGCCGCCATCTGCCACGGCGCCCAGCTGCTCAGCGCCGCCCGGGTGATCGAGGGCCGTGAGATCAGCTGCTATCCGGCGGTGGCCCCGGAGGTGGAACTGGCCGGCGCCCAATACGTCGGCCCCAACGCCGACTACAGCAACGCCCACGTGGACCGCAACTTCGTCACCGCCCCCGCCTGGCCGGCCCATCCGGCATGGATGCGCGCCTTTCTGGAGCTTTTGGGAACGCGGATCGAGACGTGACCCCCGAGGAACAGCTGGCCCAGATGCTGCGCGCCGACGAGCTTGGGATCCGCCTGGAGATCGTCGCCGGCCTGCCCATCTGGGAGGCGCAACCGGTCTATCGGCATCAGAAGCACGTCGAGCGCATTGCCCAAAGCATCCGCAAGGGCGACGGGAAGTGCGGCTGCGTCCACGCCCTCGACGTGTACATCCAGTTTCCCAACGGCCTCAAGCGCCCGGACATCGCCATCTTCTGCGAGGAGCCTCCGGAGGAACAACAGGACCGCGCCCTGACGGTCGTTCCCGAAGCGGTGGTCGAGGTGGTCAGCCGCGGTTTCGAGGCCAAGGATCTGGAGCTTGGCCCGCCGTTCTATCTGTCCCAGGGGGTCAAGGACGTGGTGGTGTTCGATCCCACCACCCTGGTGGTGCTGCACGTGCGCCGGGAAAAAACCCGACGCTTGATCTCGCCGGTGGACATCACCCTGGAATGCGGCTGTCGGGTGACCGCGTGAGCGGCCGACGTTCACAGCGCTTCCAACGCCTCCTGCAAAGTCCGCACCGCCGCGATCTCCATCCCTTCGACGCCCTTCTTGGGCACGTTGGCCCTGGGGACGATGGCGCGCTTGAAGCCGTGCTTGGCGGCCTCGCGCAGGCGTTCCTCGCCGTGGGGCACGGGACGGACCTCGCCGGTGAGGCCGATCTCGCCGAAGATCACCCAGTCCCGCGGCAGGGGGCGGTCCTTGAGGCTCGACAGCACCGCCGCCACCACCGCCAGGTCGCCGGCGGTCTCCGCCAGGCGCACCCCGCCGACCACGTTGACGAACACGTCCTGCCCCGCCAGGGGGACGCCGCCATGGCGGTGCAGCACCGCCAGCAGCATCGCCAGACGGTTGTGCTCCATCCCCACGGTGATGCGGCGGGGATTGCCCAGGGGGCTGTCGTCCACCAGGGCCTGGACCTCGATCAGCAGCGGCCGGCTGCCTTCGCGGATGACGCACACGGCGCTGCCGGGGGCGTCGTCGCTCTGGCGCGACAGGAAGATGGCCGAGGGGTTCCTGACCTCCTTCAGCCCACCCTCGGTCATGGCGAACACCCCCAGTTCGCCGGTGGCGCCGAAGCGGTTCTTGACCGCCCGCAGCACCCGGAAGCGGCTGCCGGCCTCGCCCTCGAAATACAGCACCGTGTCCACCATGTGTTCCAGCACCCGCGGGCCGGCGAGCGCCCCCTCCTTGGTGACGTGGCCCACCAGAAACAGGGCCATCTGCCGGGCCTTGGCCTGGCGCACCAGCTGGGCGGCGCATTCACGCACCTGGGCCACCGAGCCGGGGGCGGAGCTGAGCTGTTCGCTGTAGACCGTCTGGATCGAGTCGATCACCAGCACTTCCGGCCGCTCGCGTTCGGCGATGGCCGAGATCCGCTCCAAAGCGGTCTCCGCCAGCACCGGCACCCGGCGGCAGTCGGCGACCAGGCGCTCGGCCCGCAGTCCCACCTGCTGCACCGACTCCTCGCCGGTGGTGTAAAGAATCCTGACACTGCGGCTCAGCGCCGCCGCCGCCTGCAGCAACAGGGTGGACTTGCCAATGCCGGGATCGCCGCCGATCAGCACCGCCGAGCCTTTCACCAACCCGCCCCCCAGCACCCGGTCGAGCTCGCCGAGGCCGGTGGCGATCCGCGCCACCTCGGCGGCCTCCACCTCACCCAGGGGAACGATGCGGCCCTCGCCGGCGGCACCGGCATAGCCGGCGAAACGGCCGGCGGCCGGTTTGGCTTCGGCCACCGTCTCCATCAGCGTGCTCCAGGCCCCGCAGGCGGGACAGCGCCCGGCCCACTTGGGCTGGGTGTGGCCGCATTCGCTGCAGCTATAGACAACCTTGGCGCGCGCCATCCTCGCTCCGTTCGGTTTCGATCCGCGCCACCCTAGCGGTAATGCCGCAGACCAGGGTGTAGGGAATGGTGCCGGCACAGGCGGCGATCTCCTCGACCGGCAAGTTCGGCCCCCACAATTCCACCTCCGCCCCCGGGGCGATGCCAGGATGGTCGGTCAGGTCCACGGTGAGCAGATCCATCGACACCCGGCCGACGACCGGCACCCGCCGCCCGCCGATCCACACCGGGGTTCCGGGCTTCACCTCGCGCGGATAGCCGTCCCCGTAACCGGCGGCCACCACCCCCAGGCGGGTGGGCCGCCGGGCCACCCAGGCGCCGCCGTAGCCCACCGCCTCGCCGGCCGGCAGCTCGCGCACGCCGATCAGGCGGGCACGGAAGGCCATCGCCGGCCGCAGCCCCAGCTCGGCACCACTGCGGCCGGGGAACGGGGAAATGCCGTAGAGCATCAGCCCCGGCCGCACCCAGTCCCCGTGGCTCTGGGGCCAGGCAAGAATGGCGGCGGAATTGGCGCAGCTCTGCTCGAAGGCCGTCCCCTCGCAGAGACGGCCGAAACGGCGCAGTTGTTCCGCCGTGGCCGGATTGTCGGTCTCGTCGGCACAGGCCAGATGGGTCATCAGCACCGGACGGCGCGGCGCCAGACGGGAGACGATTCGGCGGAAGGCCGCCTCGTCCAGTCCCAGGCGGTGCATGCCGCTGTCGAACTTGATCCAGGGACGGACGTCTTCCGGCAGCCAGGACGACTGGGCAGGATCGTGGATCACCGGATCCAGGCGGTGACGGCCACAGGCCTCGGCCTCCCCGCGGTCGAGGAAACCGCCCAGCACCACGACAGGGTGGCCGATGCCGGCCCGGCGCAGTTCGATTCCCTCCCCCACCCGCGCCACCGCGAAACCGTCGGCCCCCGCCAGCGCCCGCGCCACCGGCACAAGTCCATGACCGTAAGCGTCGGCCTTGACCACCGCCAGTACTTTGGCTTGCGGCGCCAAGGCCCACACCCGGGCCAGGTTGGCCCGCAGGGCGTCGGCATCGAGGAGAATACGGGGATTGGCGCTCAATAATCGTCCTCGGCGTAAGGATCGGGGGCGAAATTCTCGAAGCGGGTGTACTGCCCGAGGAAGGTCAGGCGCACGGTGCCGATGGGGCCGTTGCGCTGCTTGGCGATGATGATCTCGGCGGTGCCCTTGTCGGGACTGTCCTCGTTGTACACCTCGTCGCGGTAGATGAAGACGATGACGTCTGCATCCTGTTCGATGGACCCGGAGTTGTGACTGACGATGCCGTCCGCCAGCCAGCAGGCGGATTCAGGAACCGTCAGATCGAACACCGCCTGCTCGCCGCCGGATTCCACCGCCACCACCCGGTCCCAGAACAGATCCGCCGTGGCCAAAGCCCGCAGACGCTCGTCATCGAGGATTTCCGCATAATCCCGCAGGGTCTGGCGCGAAGGGGCGAAACGAAAATGGGAACTGCCGCCATAAGCCGTTCCCCGCAGCTGGGCCATGTGCCGCTGTGAAATACCGGCCAGGCGCATTTGCGCCCGGACATAATCGAACACCTCGCGGGGCAGCGTGTCTACGTTGGGATTGCCGGCTCTCTTCTCCAGGCGCTGCAGCAGGCGGTGGGCCGCTTCACGGCGGGGCCCAAAGGCACCGACGATCTGCAGGAAGCTGCGCTGCTGATCCGTGCCGGAAACATCCAGCGTGAACCATCCCCCCGGACTGTCCGCAGTCGTCACCTTGCGGATTCTGGCCACGATACCGAAACGCAGCAACAGGACCGCCACATCGTCTACCAGCCCCCGGCTGGCGCTGGTGAAATAAACCCGCGGGATGCCGTTCTTTCCACCCGGATGAATACAACCGTCCGTCGCCCACAGATGGCGTAGAAACAATTTCAATTGCGCGTTTGGCAATTGAAAAACCTCATCCGGCAACCGCTTTTCATGGGAACGCTGCCCGAAAATCCCCAATTCCTTCAGCCATTTGCCAACTCCCTTGGGATGCCAGCGGTTGCCATTGCCGCTGAGGAGCAGCTGATGCCATTTCCCCCTGCCCGGATAGCGGGTCACCCGCACGCCGAACTTCTTCGCCGCCGCGGTCACGATCCGGCTGTTGGCTTCGCTTGAGGTGGTATAGCGCAGCGGCTGGCCGCGGACATAGCTGCCGTCTCCGAGCAAATGCGCCAACAAGATGACTTCGTGATTCTCCCAGCAGCGGGGGAACGCGGGTTCCGGCAGCCGGCGCGCCAGCGCGACCCGCTCGCCCGCGGCCAACTCACCGGCGGGCTTCCAATCCCACAAGGTCTTCAAGCGGTGTTCACGGGTACAGTGGATGAGCCGTCCACTGGCCAAGTGAACCCGCACCGTTTCCCTGCGCCCGACAGGCCAGACCTGGCTCGCACGGGCGGTCGTGAGCCTGCCGGCGGGAGAAACCGTCATGACTTCCGGCGTCTTCCCCACCAGGTCCTGTATCGGCACACAGCTGCCATCCGCCAGCAGCACCCGGGTGTCCCCCGTGACGCACTCGCGCAGATCCGACATCACCGGCCGCTTGTTGGGGCGCTGTTCCAGGTTGCGGTTGAGCTGGGACAGGGCGATGACCGGCACGTTGAGCTCCTTGGCCAGGGCTTTCAGGCCGCGGGAGATTTCCGAGATCTCGGCGGTGCGGTTCTCCCCCGCCCCGGGGCACTGCATCAGCTGGAGATAGTCGATCACCACCAGCCCCAGTTCGCCGTGTTCGCGCACCAGACGGCGGCAGCGGGCCCTCAGTTCGGTGGGGGACAGGGCCGGGGTGTCGTCGATGAACAGCTGGGTGCCGGCCAGGATGTTGATGGCCGAGGTCATCCGCGGCCACTCGTCGTCCTCCAGTTGACCGATGCGCAGGCGATGCTGGTCGATGCGTCCCAGGGACGACATCATCCGCATCGCCAGATGGTCGGCCGGCATTTCCATGCTGAACACCGCCACCGGCTTCTTCTCCTTGATGGCGACGTTCTCGGCGATATTCATCGCAAAACTGGTGTTGTGGACGAAAACGTCGTCGGCGACGAAGTTGGCATAGTCCGGCACGCACAGATCGTAAACCTGCCGCCGGCCCAACGGTTCGATGGTTTCGATGGGATCCCAGAGCACATCGTTGTCAGCCTGAACCGCCAGCGCCTCAGATCGCAGCAATCGGGCCAGTTCCCGCAGCCGCTCCCGTCCGACAGTGGCCCGCCGGCGATGGAAATTGCTCGGTGGCCGGCGACCGGCGGCCACATAAATTTCCCGCCAGGTTCTTTCGCCCTTGGCAGAATCCACCAAATCCCAGACGGCGGCCGGTACGCCGTCCACGTTGCATCGCTCCGGGATTCCGGTTTGCAGCAGGGCATCGAGCTCCGCCAACCGTTCCTCCTTGCCGAAGATGCCGATCTGGTCGATGAAGGCCCGCAAACTGGCGCGGTGGGTGATACGCAGTTCGTAGAACGGCCGCAGGCCATGCCGGTACCGTATTCGGCGCCGTCTCAGCTTGGCGACGATTCCCAGGCGCAGTAGCAAGTGAACCAGATCCTGGGCCAACCCCTCACTGGCGGTCGCATAGGCGACGACCGGCTGGCGGCCGTTCTGTATCCAGGCACTGCCGTCGCAGGCGAACAGGCGGTTGAGGAACAGAGCCAATTGCCGGTTGGGCAACGTGAATACCGCCTCCGGCACCCGTTTTTCCGGCGCCAGGCAGTTACGCAGCCCCATCTCCTCCAGAAAACGCGTCACCGGATTGGCGGCATGGTAATGGGCATCACCGGAAAACAACGGCTTCAGCCCCGGATCCAATTCTCCCAGCACCCCTTCCAGAGCGGTCAGCGTGACGGCGTTCGGCAACGCCCTGCCCTGACGCCAATAATGTACCGTCGCCGGGCTGCAGGCCAGTTGCCGCGCCAGCCAGCGGGCCGATACCTGTAACGCCTGCAGGCGCGTCTCCAGCCAGGCGGCGAAACGACGGCGCCAGACGACCCGAAACGTTTTTTCCTGCACCACCCGCAACGCCGGCGTCCTGTGTTTGCTGAAAACCGTGCGGCAGGTCATGCCGGGAAAGGCTTCCACGGCCGCCTGGAAATCGGCCCGCAGACGGGGGTCGCCGTTGGTGAAGTGAACGCAGCTGCCAGTGGTGCCACCATCCCCTAAGCAATAGGCCAGCAACTTGATCTGATGCACCGGCAGAGGACGGTTTCCTTCCAGGGGCAGCCGACGCGGCACCCCGATGGCGTCGCCGACTTGCAGATCCGCCAGCGGCTGCCAACCGGTCGGCGTCAGAAACGGGTGGGAGGCCGTGGTCACCACCGTCCGCCCCAGGCGGGTGCGGACCCGGAACACCGGCTTCAGGCCGTCATCGACGAATTCCGCCGCACGGGACTTCCGTATCCTCAAGGCTTCGTCCAGGGCCAACAGCGAACCGTCCCGATGGCGCACCATTTCCTCGATGGGACGCAGACGGCCCGTGCGCGGATCGGGAATGCGGGTGCCGGCCACCACACATTTGCCCATCGACGGCCGCCCGGCGATAATGATGAGGTCGGCCGGCTGCAAACCTGCGGTCATCTGATCCAGGTCGGTGAAACCGGTGCTGACGCCGGTGACGCTGCCGCCCTTTTCGTACAGCTCCTGGATCCGGTCCACCGCCATGGCCAGCACCCCCTTGATCGGCTTGAAGCCGCCGTCGCCGCGCTGGCGCTGGTCGGAGATCTGGAACACCTTCTGCTCGGCCACCTCGAGCAGTTCGTCCACCTTGCGGCCTTCGGGATTGAAGGCGGAGTCGGCGATCTCGGTGCCCACGTGGGCCAGCTGGCGCAGGATGGCGCGTTCGCGGACGATGTCGGCGTAGGCGGTGATGTTGGCGGCGCTGGGGGTGGCCTCCGCCAGGGCGGTGAGGTAGGCCAGCCCTCCCGCGTCCTGCAGTTCGCCGCGCTGCTCCAGCAGCTCCGACACCGTGACCACGTCGCAGGGTTTGTCGTCTTCGGCCAGGTCGCGGATGGCGCGGAAGATGAGGCGGTGCTCCTTGCGGTAGAAATCGGCCTCATTGAGGCGGTCGGCCACCTTCTCCCAGGCGTCGGCGTCGAGCATCAGGCCGCCGAGGACCGACTGCTCGGCCTGGAGGGAATGGGGAGGCGCCTTGGGCGGCAGGACAGCTTCGGCAGGCCGGCTCATGGGATGGCTTTAACCCAGAAAAATCAAGGAATTAGGTGATGGACGGGTGTCCAAACGGGGAAAAACAGTTTACCATAATCCCCTTTTTCAGCGACCGGGAAAACCCTTATGGACGTCGTCATCTATCACAATCCCCGCTGCAGCAAATCCAGGGCCACCCTGGCGCTGCTGCGCGAACACGGCATCGAGCCGCGCATCGTCGAATACCTGAAACAGCCCCCGTCGCGCGGGGAACTGGAAGCCATCCTGGGCAAACTCGGCTTTGACGACCCGCGCCGGCTGATGCGCACCAAGGAAAAGGTCTACAAAGAATTGGGGCTGGACGCGCCGGATGCGGACCGCGACCGTCTGATCGAAGCCATGCTGGCCAATCCGATCCTGATCGAACGCCCCATCGTCGTGGCGGGCCGGAAGGCCGCCATCGGCCGGCCGCCGGAAAACGTCCTGGAGATCCTGCCGTCATGACCGAAATCCTGGTGCTCTACTACAGCCGCTACGGGGCCACCGCCCGCATGGCCGACATGATCGCCCGCGGGGTGGAAAGCGTCGAGGGCGCGGTCGCCAAGGTGCGCACGGTGCCGGAGGTATCGCCGGTGTGCGAGGCGGTGGAAGACGTCATCCCCGAAAACGGCCCGCCCTACGCCACCGTGGAGGACCTGGCCCAATGCGACGGCCTCGCCCTGGGCAGCCCCACCCACTTCGGCAACATGGCCGCCCCGCTCAAGCACTTCATCGACCAGACCAGTTCGATCTGGTTCTCCGGCGGACTGGCGGGCAAACCGGCGGGTGTGTTCACCACCACCTCCAGCATGCACGGCGGCCACGAGACCACCCTGATCTCGATGATGATGCCGTTGCTGCACCATGGCATGGTGATCGTCGGCATCCCCTCCCAGGAAACTGCCCTGCTGGAAACCCGAACCGGCGGCACCCCCTACGGTCCCAGCCACCTGTCCGGCGAGGACAATCCCACCCTCAGCGAGGAGGAGAAACGCCTGTGCCTGTGCCTGGGACGCCGTCTCGCCAAAGCCGCCGCCGCTCTGAAGGAGGCGCAGATCTGAGCGTGCAACTGCCGTTGCCCCTCGGTTTCCCCGAGCAACGCAGTTTCGTCCAGTACCACGACGGCGCCAACCGGGAGGCGGTGGCCGCGCTGCGCGCCTTCGCCCGCGGCGAAGGGGAGGCGTATCTTTATCTCTGGGGCGAGGCCGCCAGCGGCAAGACCCATCTGCTCCAGGCCACCTGCCGCGAGGCGCACGAAGGCGGCAGGCGGGTGGCCTACCTGCCCCTGGGGCAACTGCGTGACCGCTCCCCGGCTTTGCTCGAGGGCCTGGAGCGGGTGGATCTGGTCTGCCTCGACGACATCGACGCCATCGGCGGCGACCCGGACTGGGAGACGGCGCTGTTTCACTGTTTCAACCGCCTGCACGAACAGGACCGGCAACTGCTGGTGACCGCCGCCTGCCCGCCGGCCCGGCTGCCGATCCGCCTGCCCGATCTGCAGACCCGCCTGGCCTGGGGACTGACCCTGCAGCTCAAGCCCCTCAGCGATGCCGACAAGCTCACCGCCCTGCAGCTGCGCGCCCGTCAGCTGGGATTGGAGCTGACTCCCCAGGTGGGCCGCTTCCTGCTGACCCGCTTCCCCCGCGACCTGCCTTCCCTGTGGCGGCTGCTGGAACGGCTCGACCACGCCACCCTGGCGGCCAAGCGTAAACTGACCATCCCGTTTCTGAAGCAATTTCTGGAGGAACAGTCATGAAAGCCCTGATCGTCGGCACCGGCGCCGTCGGCGGCTTCTACGGCGCCCTCCTGGCCAGGGCCGGCTGGGAGGTGGCGGTGGTGAGCCGCTCCGATCACGACACCGTGGCCGCAAACGGCATCCACATCCGCAGCACCCTGGGGGAATGGACCTTCCGGCCGGCGGCGGTGCACCGCAGGGCCGACGAGGTCGAAACCCCGCCCGATTACGTGATTCTCTGCACCAAGGTTCTGCCGGACATCGACCGCCCGGCATTGATCGGCGGCGCCGTCGGCCCCGACACCGCCATCGTCCTGATCCAGAACGGCGTGGAGATCGAGGCCGAGGTGGCAAACGCGTTTCCCGACAACGAACTGATCTCGGGCCTGGCCTTCGTCTGCGTCAGCCGCACCGGGCCGGGCCAGGTGTGGCATCAGGCCTACGGCAATCTGATGCTGGGAGATTTTCCCAGCGGCGTCAGCCCCCGGGTCGAGACCCTGGCGGATGCCTTCAACCGCAGCGGCATCCGCGCCAAGGTGGTGGCCGACGTGGTCGCCGCACGCTGGCGCAAGTGCGTCTGGAACGCGCCGTTCAACCCCCTATCGGTGCTCTCCGGCGGTCTCTACACCGCCGACATCCTCGAATCCCAGGAAGGCTTCGTCCGCACCCTGATGGCCGAGATCTGCGCCATCGCCGCCGCCTGCGGCCACCCACTGCCGGACGACGTCATCGACCGTAACATCGACGACACCTACAAGATGCCTCCCTACAAGACCAGCATGCTGCTGGACTTCGAGGCCGGCCGCCCCATGGAAACCGAGGCCATCCTCGGCAACGCCGTGCGCGCCGCCCGCCGCGAGGGAGTGGCGGCGCCGCATCTGGAGTCGGTCTATGCGCTGATGAAACTGCGGGAACTGCAGCTGGAAAGGTACGGCCGCCCATGATCTGGCTCTGGCGGCTGGCGCTGACGGCCTATCTGCTGCTGCTTCCTGTCGGCGCCCTGCTGCCGGCGGGATCAAGTGGCAGCTTCCGTGTCAACGACAAGCTGCTGCACGCCGGCGCCTTCTTCGGCCTCGCCCTGCTGGCCGACCTGGCCCTGCCGGGGCGGCGCTACGACTGGGCCAACCTGCTGGCCCTGTTCACCCTCGGCCTGCTGATCGAGGCGGTCCAGTACCCCACCGGCTACCGCGACGCCTCCCTGGCCGACCTGGCTGCGGACGCCGCCGGCCTGGGGCTTTACGGCCTGGTTCGGGGGCGGTGGTTGGGGCTGGTAAAAACGAAATGAGGCGGGGGCGCGGTGCCGCCCGCGTTCTCAGGGACGCCGTGAATCCATCCCTGGAGGCTCGAAACTCGGCCATCCAGGCCGAGTACGCCCTTCGAACGCAGGCGGCACCGCGCCCCATCCTTTTTTTAACTCTCGTCAAAAACGCAACCTGGGCCAGCGCACCCGCCACAACTGCCACCAGAGACCGGCGGCCTTGGCATAGGTGGTGAGATTGATCGCCCACCACACCCCGGCGCTGTCCCAGCCGAGGCGGAAAGTGAGATACCCCGCCAAGGGAATCCGCAGCAGGTTGAAGGGGGCGCTCCACCAGAAGGCCGCACGGGTCGCCCCACCCCCCTCCAGCACCCCGCCGGCCAGCGCTTCGAAGGCCACGCACCATTGGGAGAAGGCCAGCAGGCGGGCGTAAAGCACTGCCTCGCGGTGGACTTCGGGATCGTCGCTGAAAAAGGCGGTGAACCGTTCCGCGCCGAACCAGAACACCAGGCTGGCGAGGGTGCCGAATCCCAAGGCCAGCCACGCGGCGCTGCGAATGGTCTGGCGCACCCGAGCCAGGTCGGCGGACCCCAGGTGGCGGCCGGTGAGGCTGGCGGCGGCCGCCGCCAGCCCCCAGAACAGCGGCCAGGTAAAACCCTCCAAAGCGGAATAGCCGATGCCGAGGGCGGCGTTGACCGCCGGCCCCAGGGGAGAAATCACCCACGCCAGAAGACCCCAGTAGGCCAGGGCATACAGCGCGGTGCCCCAGGCCACCGGCGCGCCGATGGACAGAATCCAGCGCAATACGTTGTCGGGAATCAGATCGCCCCCACGCAATCCGGTCAGGCGCACCAGCCAGGCCAGCCCCAGCGCCACCGCCACCCCCCGGCTCAGGCCGGTGGCCAGAGCCGCCCCGCCGATGCCCAGATCGAGGCGATAGATGAACAGCGGATTGAGAACGGCATTGAGGACGGTGGCGATCGCCTGAAGCCCCATCACCAGCCGCGTCCGCCCCATGGCGATGAATACCGAATCGATCAGGGGCGCCAGCGTCAGGGGAAGCCCGGCGCAGGCGAGCCAGAACAGGTATTCGGCCGCTTGCGCCCGCACCGCCGGGGCCAACCCCAGCAGAGCGGCGATCCGTTCGCTCCCCAAACCCAGCCCCGCCAGCGTCAGGGCGCCGATCAGCAGAGAACCGGTCAGGCCGTTACCCACCACCCGGCGGCGCCAGCGGTCGTCCCGGGCGCCGGTGGCGCGCGCCGCCAGGGGGCCGGCGCCGGCGGCGACGAGACTGTAGAGGGCATAGAGGGCGATGAGGACGAAGGTGCAGGCTCCCACCGCCGCCTGGGCCGCCACCCCGAGCCACTGGACCGCGTACTGGTCGATGACCTTGAAGGCGTTGTTGAGCAGCACCGACACCGCCGCCGGCCAGGCCAGGGCGAACACCTGGCCGACGGTGACCGGCGCGTGGTTCAATCCCCGATCCACACCCGCGGTTCCTCGATCCAGGTATGGCGGCACTTGGGGCACTTTCCCGGCTTGCGCAGCTTGTCCCGGGAAAAAACGAAACCGCAGTGGCGGCAGCGCGCCGGCTCGACCCGCAGCTTCAGGCCCTCGCGGGCCAGGCTGCGTTCCAGATGGCGCAGATCGTCCTCCACGTCGCGGGGCTTGCATTCACACAGCTGCGCCAGCTCGCTCAGGGTGTAGGGCCGCTGGCGCAGCCACCGGGCCAATTCCTTTCTGAACACGGGAACCTCCGGCGGTTTTGACAGGCAGGAACAAACGCCTTATGGTAACGGCTTTTGCCGCCCGACCGCGATGGCCCGACGCAAACCGTCTTTCGAAGACCAGCTCAAACAGCTCGAGGAAATCGTCGCCCAGCTGGAACAGGGTGACGTGAGTCTCGAGGAGTCCCTCAAACTGTTCGAACGGGGCGTCAAACTGACGCGCCAGTGCCAGAAGGCGCTGCAGGAGGCCGAACAGAAGGTCCAGATCCTCACCCGGGGCGATGACGACGACTTTCAACTGCAACCCTTCCAAACCGATGACGACTGAACTGAACCGACTCAAGGACTTCATGACCGCCTGCCAGGCGCGGGTGGAGCAGGCCCTCGACCGCCGCCTGCCGCCGGCCGGCAAACTGCCGGCCCGGCTGCACCAGGCGATGCGCTACGCCACCCTGGAAGGCGGCAAACGTCTGCGCCCCCTGCTCACCTACGCCACCGGCCAGGCGCTGGACGTATCCCTCGACACCCTCGACGCCCCGGCCTGTGCGGTGGAGTTCATCCACGTCTATTCCCTGATTCACGACGACCTGCCAGCCATGGACGACGACGACCTGCGCCGCGGCAAACCCACTTGTCACGTCCAGTTCGACGAGGCCACCGCCATCCTCGCCGGCGACGCCCTGCAGGCCCTGGCCTTCGAGGTGCTGGCGAGCGACCCCCAGCTGGATGTCCCCCCGGCCCGGCGGGTGGCGATGATCGACTGTCTGGCCAAGGCCGCCGGCGCCGGGGGCATGGTGGGCGGACAGGCCATCGATCTGGCCTCGGTGGGGCTGCAGCTGGACCTGCCGGCCCTGGAGCTGATGCACATCCACAAGACCGGCGCGCTGATCCGCGCCAGCGTGCGCCTGGCGGCGCTGGCCAGGGCCGGCCTCGACCCTGAAATCGGCGAACGCCTGGACCACTACGCCAAGTGCATCGGCCTGGCGTTCCAGATTCAGGACGACATCCTCGACGAGGAAAGCGACACCGCCACCCTGGGCAAGACCCAGGGCAAGGACCGGGCCCAGAACAAACCCACCTACCCGGCCCTGCTGGGGCTGGCCGGCGCCAAGCAGAAGGCGCGGGAAATGCACGAACAGGCCGTCGCCGCCCTGGAGCCGCTGGGGGAACGGGCCGATTTGCTGCGGGCCCTGTCGCTGTTTATCATTCAGAGGCGCAATTAGTATAATCGCCCGGGGGCATGAGATTTCGGATCGCAACGACCCCGGGCCGACGACAACGAGGAGGTAACAGAATGAGCAACGAAAACGAAAACACCACGCCACCGAACGAGGAGGAAGGCCTGAAGGAAAAGGTCGAGGAAATCAAGGAAGAGGTCGAAGAGAAAGTCGAGGAAATCAAAGAGGAAGCCGAGGAGCAGGCCGGCAAGCTGGTGGAAACCCTGACCAGGCTGCGCACCGAGAAACCGCTGATCTTCTATGGCGGCATCGGCGCCGTGGTCGTCGTCATCCTACTGTTGCTGCTGCTGGGCGGCGGCAGTGGCGTGCAGCAGGTTCAGGTGCCGGCGCTTCAGGTCGGCCAGACCTACAAACTGGTCAACCCCAACGTCACCGGCGGCGGCGACGTGCTGCTGCTCCAGGCCCCCGGCCGCATGGGCGCCACCGATCCCGAGTTACGTGCCAAAGAACAGGTCTGCGTGGTCAAATCCGGCACCCCGGCCAAACTGGTGGATCAGACCGTGGTCAACTACGTGAAGTACGCCAAGGTCGAACCTCAGGCAGGCGACTGCGCCGGCAAACAGGGCTGGACGCCGGTGATCAATCTGAAGCAGTAACGTTCCACCCCGGCCCTCATCTGCTGAAAGGCGCAGCTTAGGCTGCGCCTTTCGCTTTTACAGATCCCGCAGCAACGTCAGGGGACTGGCGCGCAACACCCCGCGGCAGCTCCACATCCCCGCCACCGAGGTCAAGACCGCCCCGATCAGGGGCAACCCCCACCAGACCGCCGCCCGGGGGCGGAAATCCAGGTGAAACACCCATGTATACAAGCCCCAGGCCAGCGCCTCGCTGACCGCCACCGCCAACACCCCGGCGATACCTCCCAACAGCGCAAATTCCAACCCCTGGCTGCGGCGCAACAAGCGCTGCCGTGCTCCCAGGGTCCTCAGCAGCGCCCCTTGCCGAATCCGGGCGTCGAGGGCGCTGCGCACCGCCGCCGCCAGCACCACCACCCCGGCCAGGAGGGCGAAACCAAGCATGGCCTGGACCGCGAAACTGACCTGGCGCAAAATCCGGCGCAGGTGTTTCAGGATCATGTCCACGTCGATCAGGGTGGCGTTGGGGAAGGCCCGCAGCAGCGTGGCCAGCTGCGGCTGACGGTCGGGAGGCAGATAGAAGCTGCTCATGTAGGTGGCGGCGAAGCCGTCGAGGTCGCCGGGCGCGAAGATGACGTAAAAGTTGGGGGTCATGGAATCCCACCGCACCTGGCGGATGCTGGTCACCACCGCCTCCAGACGGCGCCCTTCGATGAGGAATGCCAGCCGGCTGCCCAGTTCGATCCCCAGGCTTTGGGCCAGGTCGCGCTCGACCGACACCTGCGGGCCCGCCTGCCTGGGCCACCAGCGCCCCGCCAACAATCGGTTGCCCCGGGGCAGGCGGACGGCCCAGGTCAGGTTCAGTTCCCGGTTGACCGCAGCCTCGCCGACGCTGTCGGGCCGGGCGCGTCGTTTGACGTCCTCACCATCGATGGCCAGCAGGCGGCCGCGAACCACGGGATAGAAGGCGCTGGGCTTGGCGCCGATCTGCCGCAGGCTTCGCTCGAAATCCGCCACCTCGCCGGGAAACAGGTTGATGACGAAATAGTTGGGGGCGTCGGCCGGCAGCTGCGCCCGCCAGGTTTCCAGCAGATCCCCCTGTACCCGCGTCCCCAGCGCCATGGCCGCCAGGGTGACGGCGAAGGCGAGGATCTGCCCCAGGGCGGCGCCGGGATGGCGGGTCAGCCCCAACAGCGCCAGGCGGCCGGCGAGGGGCCAGCGATCGGCCCAAAGGCGCAGTCCCCACAACAGCGCCATGGTCAGGAGCGCCAGCACCAGCAGCGCGGCCGAACCGCCTCCCAGAATCCAGGCGATCAGGCGGGGCTCGCCGCTGAAACGCCACAGTAGGCTGCCCACCGCCAACAGCGCCGCGCCATAGACCAGCCAGGCACCGACCGGGATCGGCAGCAGGTCGCGCCGCAGCACCCGCAGCGGCGCCACCCGGCGCAGCCGCAGCAGCGGCGGCAGGGCGAATCCCAGCAGCAGCACTGCGGCCACCAGGGGGCCAAAGCCGAAATCCTGCCAGCGGGGCGCGACCAGATGGGGAGGCAGCAGCGCCCGCAGCAACCGGACCAATCCTTCCTGCAGCGCCCAACCCGTTCCGCTGCCCACAAGACCTGCGCCGAGTCCCAACAACAGAAACTGATACAGATGGAGCCGCAACACCCGCATCGAATCCGCCCCCAGACACTTGAGCACCGCCACGGCGTCGAAATGGCGCTCGCTGTAGCGCCGGGCCGCCATCGCCACCGCCACTCCGGCGATCACCACCACCACCACGCTCGCCAGCCCCAGGAAACGTTCGGCACGGCGCAATGCGCGGCCGATGTCGGGGCGCTCCTGATAGATGTCGAGCAGGCGCTGCCCCGGCTGCAGGTGCTTTTCGAGCCAGACGCGCAAGCGGCGGATCCGGGCCTCGTCACCGGCGAAAAGATAGGCGTAATGGGCCCGGCTTCCGGGGCCGAGCACCCCGGTGGCGGGAAGATCCTTCAGGCGCATCAGCACCCGCGGCGCGAAACGGGAGAAACCGCCGCGCACGTCCGGCTCGAAGGTCAAGACGCCGTCGATGGCCAATCCGGCCTCCCCCACGTGGAGGACATCGCCCACCTCGAGCCCCAGTTCCCCGGGAATGCGGCGCGCCACCCAGACGCGGCCCGGCGGCGGCGGATGTCGGACCTCGGCCTCAATCCCGCCGCGGCGGACCTTGAGCCAGCCGCGCAGGGGGTAACCGGCGCTGACCGCTTTGACCCCGGCCAGCAGCAACCGCTCGCCCTCCACCAGCATGGTGGCGAACGCCACCGTCTCGGCGGTTTCCAGCCCCAACGCCCGGCCCTGTTCCAGCCACGCCCGCGGCAGGGGGCGATGGCCGGAAACCACCAGATCGGCGGCGAGGAAATCGGCCGCCTGCAGGGTCATGGTCCGGCTCAGGCGGCCGCCGGCCAGCACGATGGCGGTGGTGGCGGTGACCGCGATCAGCAACGCCAGCAGCAGTATCCCCAGTTCGCCGCCGCGCCAGTCGCGTTTGAGCAGGCGCCAGGCCAGACGCAGATCGTTCATGGCGTCCCCCCTACGATACGGCCGCCATCGAGCACCAGGGTGCGCCGGCAGCGGCCGGCCAGGGCCTCGTCGTGGGTCACCAGCACCAGGGTGGTGCCGTGGGCCCGGTTGAGCTCGAACAACCGCTCGATCACCTGGGCGCCGGTGCGGCGGTCCAGGTTGCCGGTGGGTTCGTCGGCGAACAGCAGTGCCGGCTCGGTGACGAAGGCCCGCGCCAGGGCGACGCGCTGCTGCTCGCCGCCGGAGAGGTGGCGCGGCAGGTGATGGAGGCGGTGGCCCAGCCCTACCCGCTCCAGCAGCACCTGGGCCCGCTGCCGCGGTCGGCGGCCGCCCTTGAGCTCCAGCGGCAACATCACGTTCTCCAGGGCGGTCAGGCTGGGCAGCAGCTGGAAATTCTGGAACACGAAGCCCACCCACTCGCCCCGCAGCGCCGCCCGACCGTCCTCGTCCAGGTCGTTGAGGCAGGCGCCGGCCAGGTGGATACGGCCGGCCGTGGGCAGATCGAGCCCGGCCAGAAGCCCCAGCAGGGTCGATTTGCCGGAACCGGAGACACCGACGATGGCGACACTTTCGCCGGCCTCGACGGTCAGATCGATGTCGGAGAGAATGTCGAGACGACCGTCCCCGTAAGGGACGGATTTGCACACGCGTTCAGCGACGAGAATCGGAGAGGGAATGGTCATGCGTATCGCGGGTATCCTGCTGTTGTGGCTGCTGTCGCCGGCCGGCTGGGCGGTCACCGTGCTGGTGCTGGGCGACAGTCTCAGCGCCGGCTACGGCATCGACGTGGAACGGGGCTGGGTTGCGCTGCTGGAAAAGCGCCTGCAAAAAGAACACAAAGGCGCGCGCGTTGTCAACGCCAGCATCAGTGGCGAGACCACCGCCGGCGGCCGCCGGCGCCTGCCCGCCCTGCTGGCCCGTCACCGGCCGGACATCGTCATCCTGGAACTGGGCGGCAACGACGGCCTGCGCGGCATCCCGCCGCAGCGGATGGCGGCCAATCTGGCGGCGATGATCGACCAGGCCCGTCAGGCCGGCGCCAGGGTGCTGCTGCTGGGGATGAAGATCCCGGCCAACTACGGCCCCCGCTACCGGCGGCAGTTCGAGGCGGTTTTCCAGCGCCTGGCCAGGAACAAGCAGGTTGCCTTCGTGCCCTTCTTCCTCCAGGACGTGGCCCTGCGCCCGGGGCTGATGCAGGCCGACGGCATCCATCCCAACGCCGAAGCCCAGGACGAGATGCTGGCGCGGGTCTGGCCGGCGCTCGCGGCCATGTTAAACTGAAAAGCTAAAAGCAAAAGCGAAGGCTGCCGGCCTCAATCCTCCGGGACGCGATGAATCCATCCCTGGATGCTCGATACTCGGCCATCCAGACCGAGTACGCCCTCCGGATTGACGGCCGGCAGCCTTCCACTGATCGACCGTTCGTCAGCGAGGATTCTTTCACATGCTCTTGTCGCCGATGTTGTGCGATGCCGACCAAAGCCAGCTAGTGGTGGTGGACATCCAGCCGCGCCTGCTCGAAGCCATGCCGGAGGCCGAACGGGAACGGATGCTGGCCACCACGGCGATGCTGATCCAGGCCGCCGCGGCTTTGAACGTGCCGGTGCAGGTCACCGAGCAGTACCCCGAAGGGCTGGGCGCCACCTGTGAGGAAATCGCCGCGGTGCTCCCTCCGACCGTCACTCCCTTCCCCAAGACCGGCTTTTCCTGCACCTGCGCCGCGCCGTTCCGCCAGGCGCTGGCGGCCGACAGCCGCTCCCAGATCATCCTCACGGGCCAGGAAGCCCACGTGTGCGTGCTTCAGACCGCCTTCGCCCTCCAGGGCCCGTATCAGGTGTTTGTGGTGGAGGATGCGGTCTGCTCGCGCCGCCCGGAACACAAAATCTACGCCCTCGAACGCATGCGCCAGGCCGGCGTGGTGGTCGTGTCGGGGGAATCGGTGCTGTTCGAATGGCTGCGCGACGCCAAGCATCCCCGCTTCAAGGAACTGGCCCGTCTGATCCGATGACCATGACGCCACGACGACTCATCGACCGCATCCGCCAGGGTGACGAGGTGGCCTTCGCCGACGTGCTCGAAGCCATCGCCGCCCATTACCATTACACCCCCACCGCCTTCGCCAACGGCCTCGGCGCGAGACGCTTCGTCAACGCCGCCGGCGAGAACGAAGGTTCCTGCAAGGTGTTCGCCTTCGCCCGGCTGCACGGCCTGGAGGAAGCGGAAACCCTGCGGCTGTTCGGCGAGCATTACCGCCACGTCCTCGACACCCCGACAGGCACGGATCACCGCAACATCCGCACTTTCATGGCGGACGGCTGGAAGGGAATCGAATTCTTCGGCGAGGCGTTCAGACCGCGGCGCTGACGCGGCCTGAACGCTCAAGGACAGACGACCGGCACCTCGGTCTGCAGTTCGATGCACTTTGGCGAAACCGCCGCCGTCATCGCCACCGCCTCGACCCCGGCGGCCAGCGCCTCCCGCAGCGTCCGGCCATAGACCGGGTCGATGGCGTCGGCCGGGCGCATTTCCCGGGCATCGCTGCGCTGGATGCAGAAGAAGATCACCGCCCGCCGGCCCTGGCGCGCCATCTCCGCCAGCTCGCGCAGGTGCTTCTGCCCTCGGGCGCTGACCGCATCGGGAAAGGCGGCGATACCGTTCTCGACCAGGGTGACGTTCTTCACCTCCACGTAGCAGGGCGGGCGCCCTTCGGCCTCCAGCAGCAGATCGATCCGGCTGCGCTCGCGCCCGTAGCGGACTTCGCCGCGGATGCTGTCATAACCCTGCAGGGAAGCGACACGACCGGCGGCGATGGCTTCGCGCACCAGCCGGTTGCTCAGGCCGGTGTGAATCCCTACGAGAACGTCCGGCCGTACCTCGACCAGCTCCCAGGAATGGCGGTATTTGCGCTTCGGATCGCCGGTGTCGCGCAGCCACACCCGCATGCCGGGCTCGGCGCAGCCCTTGAGGGAGCCGGTGTTGGGGGTGTGGGCAGTGATACGGCGGCCGTCGCTCAGTTCCACGTCGGCGAGAAAGCGCTTGTAGCGCCGCAGCAACCGCCCTTCCAGCCAGGGCCCCTCGAGCCGCATCAGGGCAGCTCGAGCTGGTTCTCCACCTTCCTGACGCCGTCGATGTACCAGCAGTCGTGCTCGGCCAGCTTGATCTGCTCCGGCACCGGCACCCGGCCTTTCAGGGTCACATCACCGTTCCTACAGGTGAAGAGGATTTCCTCGTGGTCCACGAAGGGATCGATGTCGAGCGCCAGAACGATGGCTTCCTTGAGCTGGTCGTCGTTGTCCTCCTCCGGCGGCACCACTTCGAGGTCGTTGACCACGTTGCGGCTGCCCGGCACCCACCAGGCCATCACCTCGATCAGGCGGCGGTCACAGAGGGAACGGGCCCGGCCCTCGAGATAGACGGTTCCGTCCTCCACGTGCAGGACGATCCGCCCCGGATGCTCGGGATTCTCCCGCCAGAGTTCTTTCTCGCCCTTGCGATTGAGGGTGACGAGATCGTAATGGGCCAAGGCCAAATCGTCGAGAATCATCTTGCGCAGATGGACGAGGATTTCGTCGTCGCCCATCGCTTCCGCCGGCTTGACCGTGAGCCGGTCGTCCACGGCGGTCACCCCCGGCACTTCCTTCGCCACCAGGGGCGCGCGGCGCTTGGCGGAGATTTCCGCCACTTCCCCGGTCAAAGTGACGACGCCGCCCTGACAGTCGATGGCGATCTGATCGCGGTGCGGGTTGACCCAGGGATCCACTTCGAATGCCGCATAAACCGCCTTGGCCAGTTCGTTGTTCATCGTACCTCCGGTTGTTGAATGGATTTCGGTGTTATTCTAATCGTAATGTCACCGGTTTACGCCACCATGCTGAAAAAATTACCGCTTCTGGCAGGACTGCTTCTGTCACTGGCCGTCCGGGCCGACACGTTCGTCCTGCCACCGCCCGACGAGGACTTGGTGGGCCGGGTCACCGTCACCGAGGTCGAAGAGGGCGACACCCTGCTCGACATCGCCCGCCGCTTCGATCTGGGGCAGAACGAGATCCGCCTCGCCAATCCGGGCCTGAGCCGCTGGGCGCCGCCGCCTGGGGCGGAGGTGGTCATCCCCAAACGCTTCATTCTCCCCGACGCCCCCCGGCGCGGCATCGTGCTCAACGTCCCGGAAATGCGGCTGTACTATTTTCCCAGACCCCGCCCCGGAGCCCCCCCGAAAGTCGTCACCCATCCGGTCAGCATCGGCCGCATGGACTGGTCCACCCCCCTCGGCACCACCCGCGTGGTGGCCAAGGTCAAGGACCCGGTCTGGCGCCCGCCGGCATCAATCAAGAAGGAACACGCCGAGAAGGGCGACCCGCTGCCCGACGTGGTTCCCGCAGGACCGGACAATCCCCTGGGGCGGTACGCGATGCGGCTCGGAATCCCCGGCTACCTGATCCACAGCACCAACAAGCCGCTGGGGATCGGCATGCGCGTCACCCACGGCTGCGTGCGCATGTACCCGGAAGACATCGAAATGCTGTTTCCGGAGGTGCCGGTGGGCACGCCGGTGACTATGGTCGACCAGCCGGTCAAGGTGGGCTGGCTGGCCGGGGCGCTGTACATCGAGGTGCATCCACCGCTGGAGGAAACCGATGACGGCTACGACACGCTGCTGGAACAGGCGCTGGCGCTGATCGCCAGGAAAACCCTGGGCTTGAAGGTTCAGATCGACGGTTCGGCGCTGCGGACCGCCCTGGAGGAGCGCAGGGGGATTCCGGTCAGAATCTCCCGTGATGGGCCATCCCTGCCGTTGCTGACCGCCACAAAAAACTGAGCCCCGCCAAACGGCGGGGCCCGGTCGGATATCGGCTGCAGATGGCCGTTATTTCATCATCGATTTCTGGAACATCTTTTCCATGTGGGCCCCGTGGGCGGCGCACATCTGCTTGCACTCCTTGGCCAACTCTTCGGCTTCGGAGGCATGCTCGTGAGCGGTGGTAGCTTCGCTCAGAGCCTTGTGAGCAAGAGCATCGGTCTGGGCGAGTTTGGCTTCAAGTTCATGGATGCTATGGTGCATATGATCCATTTCCTCACGGGACACTTGAGACGCACAACCGCTCATCAGGACGACGGCACCCGCAACGACAAAAAATCTGGCAAACGTTTTCATGATGAACATCCCCCTTTGTTATCGATAGTCCATACAATGGAGATCATCACACAGTCAACCCTCCAAAGTCAAAAGTTCAGCGGATCACCACCGTCGTGCCCACGCCGACCCAGCGGGCCAGCCGCTCGATCTCTTCGTTAGTCAGGGCGATGCAGCCGCGGGTCCAGTCGAAGCGACGGTGGATGCGGGGATCGGCCCGGCCCAAGCCGTGGATGCCGATGTAGCCGCCCAGCGGGGTGTCCTGGGGCGGGACGGTGTTCTCGAAACTGGCCAGAATCATGTCGCGGAAGGTGTGATCGTCGATCAGCCCGGCGCGCCAGCCGCGCCGGGCGTGGGGCAGCGAGGGATAGTCGAGACCGAAGAACAGATGATACTTGCTCTTGCGGTTGATCCAGCCGATGTGGAACACCCCCAGCGGGGTCTTGTTGTCTCCGGCGTGCTTGTCCAGCGTCACCCCGGCGCGGCCGATGGCGATGTGGTCGAACACCGCCACCGCCCGCTCGCCCTGCATCACCTTGAGGCGGTGGGCCCGGGTGTCCACCAGCACCCAGGGACGTTCCTGCGCCTGTCCCCAGGCCAGACATGAGAGCCCCAGCAGCACGATACCCCAGAGCCACTGACTGCGCATGGTTCCTCCCTCATCCCGGTGGTAAACTCGTGGTCACGAAATACTATAGGCAAACAGGGGGAAGACCGCCATGCGAATCGAAGTCCGCCAAACCCGGCCCTATCCGGATCAGAAACCCGGCACTTCCGGCCTGCGCAAGAAGACCCGGGTATTTCTGGAAAATCCCAACTACCTGGAAAACTTCGTCCAATCCATCTTCGACTGCCTGCCCGACAAAGCGGGCAAGACCCTAGTTCTCGGCGGCGACGGCCGGTATCACAACCGTAAGGCGCTGCAGACCATCGTCAAGATGGCGCTGGCCAACGGCTTCGGCACCCTGCTGGTGGGCCAGGGCGGGCTGCTTTCGACCCCGGCGGCCTCCCACCTGATCCGCAAGTACCACGCCCTCGGCGGCATCATCCTGTCGGCCAGCCACAACCCCGGCGGCCCCGACGGCGACTTCGGCATCAAGTACAACATCGACAACGGCGGCCCGGCGCCGGAGAAATACACCGAGGCGTTCTACCGCCGCAGCCGGGAAATCGACGAATACCGCATCGCGGTCATGGACGACATCGACCTCGACACCCAGGGCGAACACCAGATCGACGGCGCCATCCTCCGCATCATCGATCCGGTGACCGACTACGCCGAACTGATGGCGCAGTTGTTCGACTTCGACCGCATGCGCCAGGCGCTCGGCAGCGGCAAAGTGTCCATCTGTTTCGACGCCATGCACGCGGTCACCGGCCCCTACGCCAAACGCATCCTCGAAGACCAGCTCGGCGCCCCGGAAGGCTCGGTCATCAACGCCGTGCCGCTGGAAGACTTCGGCGGTGGCCATCCCGACCCCAACCTCACCTACGCCCGGGAACTGGTGGAGAGGATGTACGGCCCCGACGCCCCCACCCTGGGCGCCGCCTCCGACGGCGACGGCGACCGCAACATGATCCTGGGCCGCGGTTTCTTCGTCACCCCCAGCGACAGCCTGGCGCTGCTGGCCGCCAACGCCCACCGCGCTCCCGGTTACCGCGACGGCCTGCGCGGCGTAGCCCGCTCCATGCCCACCAGCCGGGCGGTGGACCGGGTCGCCGACGCCCTCGGCATTCCCTGCTACGAAACCCCCACCGGCTGGAAGTTCTTCGGCAATCTGCTCGACGCCGGCAAGATCACCCTCTGCGGCGAGGAAAGCTTCGGCACCGGCTCCGACCATGTGCGCGAGAAGGACGGCCTGTGGGCGGTGCTGTTCTGGCTCAACATCGTGGTCGCCTCCGGCCAGGAGGTGGCAACCCTGGTCCGGGACCACTGGCGCCGTTTCGGCCGCAACTACTACACCCGTCACGACTACGAAGCCATCGCTGCCGAGACCGGCCACGCCATTATGGACGACTTGCGCCGCAAGCTGCCCGAGTTGCCCGGACAGCATTTTGGCAGCTTCACCGTCGAGGCCGCCGACGACTTCAGCTACACCGACCCGGTGAACGGCAGCGTTACCACTGGCCAGGGCATCCGCATCTTGCTGGAACCGGAGGCACGACTGATCTTCCGGCTCTCCGGCACCGGCACCGAGGGCGCGACCCTGCGCATCTACATGGAACGCTACGAGCCCGATCCAACCCGCCTCGATCTCGACACCCAGGAAACCCTGACGGAGTTGATCGAACTGGCGGAAACCCTGAGCCAGGTGAAACAGCGCACCGGCCGCGACGGACCCACGGTCATCACCTGACCGGAGCGGCCCGCTGGGACATACCAAAGTCCTGCGGTAAGATAGCGACAAAAAACCATAACGCCACTGAGGAGGAAGCCATGTTCGCCACGTTCCTGCGCCTGGCACTGCTGCTGGCGCTCGCCCTGCCGGTCGTCGCCGCCACCGACCCCAAGGCCCTGATCGAACAGTACCACCGCGATCATCCCGGCAAGGGCAAGTTCGCCGGCCACTGGCAGCCCATTCCCATCCAGCGCTACTGGAATCCGGTGGATTTCTACGAGCCTCCCAAGACCGTCCAGGGGAAAGTCGGGCGCGACCAGTGCGTCGCCTGCCATCAGGGGGTCACCCCGGGCTTCGTCAAGGCCTGGCAGGACAGCACCCACGCCCATCTCGGGCGCATTCGCACCCTGCCCGATTCCGACGTGCGCGCCTACAAGAAGAAGCTGCTGGCCGAAGTAGAGGCCAACCTGGTCGAACAGGGGCTGCTGAAGCAGGGCGAGCACCTGCAGCAGGTGGGCTGCATCGACTGCCACGGCGGCGTCGGCAAGGACAAGATCCGCCACGACAAGGACCTGCGTCTGCCGGACCGGGCGGTGTGCGGCACCTGTCACGTGCAGCAGTTCGCCGAGGCCGAATCCGAGAAGGAACAGACCTGGCCCCAGGGGCAGTGGCCCAAGGGCCATCCCTCCCACGCGGTGGACTGGAAGGCCAACGTGGAGACCGCCGTCTGGGCCGCCATGGCCGAGCGGGAGATCGCCCAGGGCTGTGACCAGTGCCACTACCAGCAGAACAAATGCGACGGCTGCCACACCCGCCACAGCTTCTCCGCTGCCGAGGCCAGGCAGCCGGAGGCCTGCGCCACCTGCCACAACGGCGTCGACCACAACGAGTTCGAGAACTATCTGCTGTCCAAACACGGCACCGTCTATCAGACTCACAAACAGCAGTGGAACTTCGAGGCGCCCCTCAAGGACGCCATCGCCCGGGGCGGCTACACCGCGCCCACCTGCCAGCTGTGCCACTTCGAATACCAGGGGCAGTTCAGCCACAACCTGGTGCGCAAGGTGCGCTGGGGCTTCAACCCCACCCCGGCGATCGCGGAAAACCTGGACCATCCCTGGTTCCAAAAGCGCCTGGACGCCTGGGTCGGCACCTGCAGCCAGTGCCACTCGCCCCGCTTCGGCCGCACCTGGCTGGAGACCGCCGACAAGGGCATCCTCGCCGGGCTGAAGGTGGAGCAGGAAGCCAAACAGGTGGTGCAGAAGCTCTACGACGACGGCCTGCTGCCGGGACAGAAGACCAACCGCCCGGCCCCGCCGGCCCCGGCGCAGGACGCCCCGGGCGGCTTCTTCCAGCTGTTCTGGGCCAAGGGCAACAACCCCTCGCGGGTGGAGCGGGTCTATGCCGAGATGTGGGAGCACGACCTGATCAAGCTCTACAAGGGGCTGGTGCACGCCAACCCCGGCGGTTACACCTACAGCGAGGGCTGGTCGCCGCTGCTGCGCGACTATACCGAGATCATGGATGAGAACACCCGCCTGCGGGCTGAGGCCAAGACCCGGCTCGCCTTCCTGCCCGACTCCCTGCGGCTGGCGGACACCGACCTGCGCCTGCCTCTGGGCGCGGCGCTGCTGGTGGGCGGTCTGGTGGTGCTGGGCCGGCGCAAGTGAGACGTCTCTGGCTGGGCGGCGCCCTGCTGTTGGCGGGCGCCGCCCTCATCGCCAGCTTCTTCTGGCCCCGCCCGTCACCGTGGCAGGTGACCACCGAGCCGGTCCCGGTGCCGGCCGATTACCACGGCCGCCATCCCATCGACGCACTCACCCGCTGGCGGCTGCAGCATCCCGACGGGCGCCGCCTGACCCTGTACGTGGCCCGCTATCGGGACGATGACGACCAATCCCGCCAGGCCCTCGTGCCCGCGCCGGACACGCCCACCTGGGAACACTGGCAGGCCCTCGGGGAAGCCCTGAACCGACTGGAACCGGACGCCCTGGTCCTGGCCTGGTGGGACGACGCCCAGCGGGTCGATCTTCTCAGCGGGCGGAAGGTCTGGGTGAGACAGCCGCCGGCGGACGCCTTCGCCGCCAGGGACCGGGCGTTGTGGCGCCGGCTCAGCGGCGGTTTCAGTGACGATGAAGGCCGGCTGCGGCGACTGGCCCGCTGGCTGACCGCCCCGGCCGGGGAAGGGCTGGCCGCGCTGCACCGCGACACGCCGCCGCGGCCCCGCTATCTGCTGGTGAACGCCGATCTGCTGACCCGGGCGGACGAAGTCGAACGGCTGGCGGGGGTGAAACTGCCTCTGGAAGTGAGGATCTTCCCGCCGGGCGACGGCCTCCATGCCCAGATCGCCGCGGTCCAGCGCTGGGCCGGGGAAACCGGTCTCGGCTACCTGCCCCGGAAGATTCCCGCCGGCATCGCCGCCTGGCGCCTGGCAGCCCCCGCCGACGTCCTGCTGCTGCACCTGCTTCCCTTCACCGCCAACCCGCCACCCCCTGCGGGACTGACGCCGGTCTTCCAGACGCCGGGGCGGCAGCTGCAGCTGTTCCGGCTTCAGTAACGCCCCTGCCGCTGCCAGCGCTCGGCGATGGCTTCCACATTGAGATCCTCCGGCCCCTCGCGCCAGGCGGCGTGGTAATTGACGTCCTGGCTGTGGGGCGCAGGATCGGGACGGTGGATGCAGATCCGGGTGGGCAGCGGCACCGCCTCCCCCATCACCATCGCCTCACCACGGCCGAGGGTGGAGAGCACGTCCACCAGATCGCTTTCGGCGTCGGGCACCAGGTCGCGCACATAGGCCTGGTCGTCCGGATTGGTCAGGCGCAGGCAGATGAAGGTGCTGCACTGGGCCAGCACCGTCTCCGACAATTCGTGGGGACGTTGACTGATGACCCCGAGGCCGACGCCGTACTTGCGCCCTTCCTTGGCGATCCGCTCCATCGACCGCCGGGTGCCCTCGAACCGGCTGCCGCCGGCACGGGGGATGTAGGCATGGGCCTCCTCGCACATCAGCACCAGCGGGAACTCGCGCCGGCGCGGGTTCCAGTAGTTGAACTCGAACGCCAGCCGGCCAATCTGGGCCGACACCGCCGGACGCACGTCGAAGGGCACGCCGCTGAGGTCGATGACGGTGATCTGGCACCTGGGATCGCCAAGGCCGACGAAATCCCGCAGCAGCCCGGCCAGGGCCTCGGAAGCGTTGCGCCGCCGGGGTTTGAGGAGAAAGTCGTAGCGCACGTCGTTGAAGCGGCTCTGGAGCTTGACCAGGAACTCGTCGAACTGACCGAACAGGGGGCCTTTGGTCTTGCCGAAGTCGGTGCGCTGCTCGTTGGCGGCCTTGAACTCGCGGTACAGCTCCTCGATGGAAAACCAGATCGGCGCGTCGATGGAGACGAAGCCGATGTTGAGACGCTCGGCCTCCTGCTTCTTGAGCCGGTGCAGGGTGTCGCGCAGGAAGGCGGTCTGGATCGAGGCGCCTTCGTCGCTGCGGTCGATGAGCAGATCGATCAGCTCGCTGAAGGTCATCAGCCAGTAGGGGATCTCCAGGCGCCGGGCGTCCAGGTGGCGGTAGGTCCCCTCCGGGAAGGCGGCGTGCAGGGCGCCCTCGTCGTCGCGCCAGCAGTATTCGCCGTGAAGATCGAGGAGGATGACGTGGGCTTTGGGCATCGCCGCCACCGCCTGCTGCAACAGGCTGGCCACGGTCCAGGACTTGCCGGCGCCGGACTGGCCCAGGATGGTGAAGCTGCGTCCGAACAGGGCGCTGGGATTGAGGTAGGCGGTCTGCCCGGTGCGGCCGCTGATCTCGCCAATGCCAAAACCGAAGGCGCTGAAGGTGGCGAACATCTGCCGCAGGTCGTCCTCGTCCACCGCAGCGATGCCGGCGCCCGGCACCGGATAACAGCGCACCCCGCGCTGGAAACGGCGGCGCGCGTCCAGCTCCCCCAGCGGCAACAGCCCCACTCGGAAACCGTCATCCTCGGCCCGGCTCCAGTTGACCAGCCCCAGCACCCGGACGCCGCGGCCCTCGATCACCAAGAACTGTCCCAGCCGCGCCAGCGCCTCCTCCTCCACCCACGCCTCGAAACGGCTGGGCGCCACCTGCAACAACCGATTCCCCGTCATCCATCGGCTCCCTGAAAGACTCACCGTTACGATTAAAGGTAGCCGAAAATCCGCTTCAGTCCGGCAGACCGGTGCGGATACGGCCGTCTCCCAGCAAGGCGGCGATCCAGCGGGTCTGGGGATGCTCCTCCAGCAGCATCTTGCCCACCACAGTGATCGGCACCGACAGGAACATTCCCACCGGTCCCAGAATCCAGCCCCAGAAGATCAGCGACAGAAACACCACCAGGGTGGACAGGCCCAGGCCGCTGCCCACCACCCGCGGATCAATCAGGCCGCCGATGACGGTGTTGACCACCAGATAGCCGAGGGCAGTATAGAAGGCCCCCTCCGGTCCCAGCTGCACCAGGGCCAAGAGAATGCCGGGAATGGCGGCGATGAAGGAACCGATGTTGGGAATGAAGTTGAGGACGAAGGCCACCGAACCCCAGAGGATCGGATAGTCCACCCCCAGGAACGTCAGCCACAGGGCCACCGCCACCCCGGTGGCCAGGCTGACGAGGGTCTTGAGCCGCAGATAACGGCGCAGGTTGGCGAAAAAGCGCTCGAAACGGAACGCCCGGCTGGAGACGGAGAAGGCCGCCTGCAGCTTGGCCGGGAGGATGAACGCCTCCATGAACATGAAGGTCACGTAGAACAGGATCAGCGCCGTGTTGGCGAAGGCGTTGGTCAAGGTGGTCAGCAGGGTGCCGGCGAAGCCCATCAGGCGCCCGGCGTTGATGGTCTGCTCGAACTCCTCCTGGGACACGTCGATACCGAGGTCCTGCAACCACTCCACCAGCACCCCGAGGCTGGCCTGCAGCCGGGTCTGGTAATAGGGCAGGTTGTCGATGAAGTGGTTGATGGACTGGCCCAGAAACAGGCCGATCAGGGTCATGGCCACGATCAGCCCCAGCATGACGATGGCGATCGCGCCCCACGCCGGCATCTTGCGCTGGTAAAGCCAATCCACCAGGGGCCAGCAGATCATGGCGATGAACAGCGACAGCAGCAGCGGCGCCAGGATGTCGGCCGCCGCCTGCATGCCGGCGACGATGACGACGCCTGCGGCGATACTCAGCCACCAGGTATGGGCTTCAGATGAGGGCATGGTGACTCCGAAAACTGGAAACGGCTATAAAATAGCCCGAAGCCAACTTTCCTGCAGCACAATTCCATGAAAATGCCCTGTCAGCCCCTCGGGGACACCGGCCTGGAAGTCAGCCGCATCTGTCTCGGCACCATGACCTTCGGCGAGCAGAACACCGAGGCCGAGGCCCACGCCCAGATGGACCTGGCCTTCGAGCGCGGCGTCAACTTCTTCGACACCGCCGAGATGTATCCCATTCCGCCCAAAGCCGAAACCCAGGGCCGGACCGAAACCTACATCGGCAACTGGCTGGCCAAAACGGGGCGCCGCGACCGCATCGTCCTGGCCACCAAGGTGGCCGGTCCCGGTGACTGGATCGCCCATATCCGCGGCGGCCCCCGCCTCAACGAAAAGCACATCCGTCAGGCCATCGAAGGCAGCCTGCGACGCCTGCGCACCGACTACATCGACCTGTATCAGGTCCATTGGCCCGAGCGGCGCACCAATTTCTTCGGCCGTCTCGGCTATCGGCACCAGCCCGGGGCCGACGGCATTCCCATCGAGGAGACCCTGGCGGTCCTGGCCCGGCTGGTGGAAGAAGGGAAGGTGCGCGCCATCGGCGTCTCCAACGAAACTCCCTGGGGCGTCATGCAGTATCTGCGGCTGGCGGAGAAACACGGCTGGCCGCGGATCGTCAGCATCCAGAACCCTTACAACCTCCTCAACCGCAGCTTCGAGATCGGCCTGGCGGAGATCGCCCACCGCGAGAACGTGGGGCTGCTGGCCTATTCGCCCCTGGCCTTCGGGGTCCTGAGCGGCAAATACCTCGACGGCCGCCTGCCGCCCCGCTCCCGCCTGGCTCTGTTCCCGGCCTACCGCCGTTACAGCGGCCCCCACGTGGAACCGGCGGTGCGCCGCTACGTGGAGATCGCCCGCCGTCACCGGCTCGACCCGGCGCAGATGGCCCTGGCCTTCGTCAATTCGCGTCCGTTCCTGCTCGCCAACATCATCGGCGCCACCACTCTGGAACAGCTGGAGGCCGACCTCGCCAGCATCGAACTGGAACTGCCGGAGGCGGTGCTGCAGGAAATCGAGGCGGTCCACCGCTGTTATCCCAACGTGGCGCCCTAAGCGCCGGCAGCCGCGATCAGACCATCGCCGATCCCACGATCAGGTAGAGGATCAGGGCCACACCGGCCCCCAGCAGGGCGTAGGGGAACTGGTGGCGGATGTGTTCGATGGGCTCCACCCCGGCGGCGAGGGAGGCGATCATGGTGGTGTCGGACACCGGTGAACAGTGATCGCCGAACAACCCGCCGCTGAGGGCGGCGCCGACCAGCAGCGCGGTGGAAACCTCGAAGGCCTCCGCCATCGGCACCACGGTGGGGATGAGGATGGCGAAAGTGCCCCAGGAAGTGCCGGTGGCGAAGGAGATCAGACACCCGATGCCGAACACCAGGAACGGCAGCCACAGGGGATCGAGCTCCCCCCGCAGGGCGCCGGCCAAGTATTCGCCGGTCCCGAGGGCGTGGGTGGTCGCCCCGACGGAGAAGGCGAAGATCAGCAAGTACATCAGCGGCAGGATGACCCGCACCCCTTCGCGCACCGGGGCCACCATCTCCCGCCAGGGCAAAACGCCGTCGCGGCGGAAGTAGATCACCGTGGCGATCAGCGTCACCAGCACCGCGCTGAAGATGGCCAGCGGGGCATCACCGGTGACCAGCAGCAGGAGCAGGGCGCTGCCCACCAGCCCGGCGATGGGCCACCACAGATAGCGCGGGTGGGCGGGAGAGCGGGGGTAAGGTGCGATGGCGGTGCCGAAGTGGGGCAGGTCGCCGACGATCTTTTCCGAAACCGGCAACCGCCAGGGCAGTTCCCAGCCGGTGAGCGCCACCACCGCCACCAGGGCGATGGCGACCCAGCCGTAGAAGATGAACCCCAGGGATTTCACCAGCACCCAGGCAGGGCTCGCCACCCCCTGATCGGCCAGCAGGGTGATGATGTAGGCACCCCAGGCGTTGACCGGAATCAACATGCATTTGGGAGAACAGGTGGTGTCGAGAATGTAGCTCAGGCGCAGTCGCGGCAGCTTGTAGCGGTCGAACAGGGGCAGCGCCACCAGACCGGCGATGAGCACGCCGAAATAGGTTTCGATGAACAGCGCCATGCTGGTGAGGAAAGCCAGGCCGCTGACCTTGCGGGGATCGTTGTTCAACCAGCGCTCCTCGGCCCAGTGGATGAAGCCCTGAATGCCGCCGGAGCGCTGGATCAGGCCGATCAGCCCCCCGATCAACAGGCTGAAGACGATGATGAGGACATTGTCGCGGTCGGTGGCCACCTGCCAGACGGTCCTCACCATCCGCGCCGAGGCGTCCGGCAGCCAGCCCCCCTCCAGGATCAGGGCACCGAGAAAGATGTAGAGGCCGAGGGCCAGCAGCACGCGGCGGGTGATCATCGCCACCGGAATCGCCACCAGGGCGGGAAGCAGGGACAGCCAGGTCGACATGGTGGAAGTCCTATCCTTGTTGTTGCCAAAAGGGTTCTATTTTCCGCCCTGCCCGGCCGGCGTCAACCTCGACGCCTGTTGGAGAATTTTGCACTGTACTGTTTCTGGAGCCCCCTTGGTCCTTCCATCACAGTGATCCCAAGCGTCCTCACACAAATGGACAGGGCACCCCAGGGGATTTGAAATCAAGATTTAGTATTCAATTCCGCTGCCTTCCGGCCGATACAGGAAAAAACTCTGTACAAATCCCATCAAGGAGGGCGCCATGTCGAGTATTCTTGCCGGAGTCGATCAACGTACCCAGCTGGCCGGACACAACCGTCTGGAGCTGTTGCTGTTCCGCCTTCAGGGGCCGCAGCGTTTCGGTATCAACGTGTTCAAGGTCAAGGAAGTGATCTCCTGCCCGCCCCTGACCCAGGTGCCGGAAGCCCACCCGGTGATGTGCGGCATGGCCCATCTGCGCGGCCAGACCGTCCCCATTCTCGACCTGTCCAAAGGCATCGGCGGGCCAGCGTTGCCGCGGGACGGCAGCGGCTATGTCATCGTCAGCGAATACAACCGCTCGGTGCAGGGATTTCTGGTCCACGAAGTGGACCGCATCATCAACATGGGCTGGGACCAGATCAAACCGCCGCCCCGGGGGACCGGCAAGGACAGCTATCTGACCGCGGTGACCGAGTTCGAGGACGAACTGATCGAGGTCATCGACGTGGAAAAGATCATGAAGGAGATCATCGGTGGCGACGAGGAGGTTTCCGAAGGTATCATCGACAGCGAGGTCGTGGATAACGAACACCACATCCTGGTGGTGGACGATTCCATGGTCGCCCGCAATCAGATCAAGCGGGTGCTCGATCAGCTCGGGGTCGAATCCACCCTCGCCCGCGACGGTCAGGACGCCTACGAAAAACTGAGCGCCTGGATCGAAGAAGGCAAGGATCTCAACGATTTCCTCAGCATGGTCATCTCCGACGTGGAGATGCCCAAGATGGACGGCTACACCCTGACCACCAAAATGCGCGAACACCCGCAGATGAAGGGTCTCTACATACTGCTCCATACCTCTCTCAGCGGCGTGTTCAACGAGGCGATGGTGAAGAAAGTGGGGGCCGACCGCTTCCTGGCCAAGTTCTCTCCTGACGAACTGGCCACTGCGGTCCAGGAGCGCTTGCGCGAATACGACGCCAGAAAGGCGGCCTGATGGCGGGCGCCCGTGCCCTGGAGCTGCCGTCCCCCAATGGGGATGCGCTGTCGGCGGCTGCGTTTCGTGACTTCCAGCGCTTTCTGCGCGATCACAGCGGCATCACCCTGGGGGACGGCAAGCGCTACCTGGTCCAGAGCAGGCTGACTCAGATCCTGCCGGAAACCGGCCTGGGCAGCCTGGACGCCCTGATCGAGGCGCTGGTTCGCGGGCGGCTGCCCGGGAAAATCCACAGCCGCATCGTCGACATCATGACCACCAACGAAACCTTCTGGTTTCGTGACCGGGCCCATTTCGAGCTGTTGAAGGAGCGGCTGCTGGCCGATCTGAGCCGGCAGCGTTTCCGCACCCTTAGGATCTGGTCCGCTGCCTGTTCCACCGGGCAGGAACCCTACTCCATCGCCATCACCGCCCTGGAAGCCGTGCGCGAGGGGCGGCTGCCGCGGGCCAATCTGCGTATCGTCGGCACCGATCTGTCGCAACAGGTGCTGAAAACCGCCGCCGAAGCGGTCTATTCCGACCTTTCCCTCAGCCGCGGCCTGGCGGAACCGATCCGGCAGCGTTATTTTCAGCCTCACGTCAACGGCTGGCAGCTCAAACCCGAAGTCCGTGCCCTGGTCCGTTTTCAGCTCTTCAATCTCCTCAAAGCCTACACCGCCCTCGGGCGCTTCGATCTCATCTTTTGCCGCAACGTCCTGATCTACTTTACGCCGGAAACCAAACGCGACATCCTCCGACGTCTTGCCGCCACCCTCGAACCCGGCGGCTATCTTTTTCTCAGCAGCACCGAAACCCTGCCGGGGCCGATCGAAGCACTGCAACCGCTTTCCCTGCAGGGAAAGCGAGTTTATCGACGTCCGGCTTGAGTGGCAGAAATCCGTCACAGCGGCGAAATTTTGCCGCCACGCCCAACACGCAAACTCCAACTGCCTGATTTCTTTTAAAGCAAATTCTGGCATGGGAAATGCTAAATTACCTGCGAGGTCATTGCAGGTATCGGATAGTCCCATGAAGATCAGCTTTGCCAACGCCCTAGGGCTCCATCCACAAGCGCTCCAGCTCCGAGCCCGGCGCACCGAGGTACTGGCCTCCAATCTGGCCAATTCCGACACCCCACATTACAAAGCCCGAGATTTCGACGTAGACAGGCTGCTGCGCGGGCCGGATGCGCCCAAGCTGCCGCTCCAAAAAACCAGTCCGGATCATCTGTCGCTGGATGATGAGGATGCGCGTTTCCGTCTGCTCTACCGCGTCCCCCAGCAGGCCGCCTTGGACGGCAATACCGTCGAGGAGCACATCGAACAGGCCAAGTTCGCCGAAAACGCCCTGCGTTATCAGGCCAGCCTGCGTTTCGTCAACGGCAAGTTTTCCGGTCTCATGACAGCGATTCGGGGAGAGTAACCCATGTCCAGCCTCAAGATTTTCGACGTCGCCGGCTCCGGCATGAACGCCCAGATGCTGCGGCTCAATCTGACCGCCAGCAATCTGGCCAACGTCGACAGCGTCTCCAGCAGCATCGAACAGACCTACAAGTCCCGGCAGCCGGTGTTCGCAGCCCAGTTCCGCAACGCCTTCGACCGCCTTCACAGCACCACCACCGAAGTCAAGGTCCTGGGCGTGGTGGAAAGCCCGGAACCGCTGCGGATGGAATACGCCCCCAACCACCCCATGGCCAACGACGACGGCTATATCTTCAAACCCAACGTCGATCCGGTGGAGGAGTTGGCCAACATGATCGCCGCATCCCGTTCCTATCAGAACAACATCGAGGTGCTCAACACCGCCAGGGAAATGATGATGCAGACCCTGAAGATGGGGCAGTAAGCCATGAACGTGGACCGCCTTCAAGAACTGGGGCTGATGAAGCCTAAAAGCCCTGGAAAGCCGCGCAACGAACTGGGCCAGGACGACTTCCTCAAACTTATGACCACCCAGATGACCCATCAGAATCCCTTGAAACCGATGGAAAACACCGAATTCCTGACCCAGATGGCCCAGTTCGGCACCGTCTCCGGCATCCAGTCGCTGCAGAAATCCTTTGCCGACTTCGCCAAGGCCATCGGCTCCGACCAGGCCCTGCAGGCCGCCAATCTGGTGGGAAGGCAGGTGTTGGTGAAAGGGAACGAGACCCGCCTGCCTCCCGGCGGCGAAATCCGCGGCGCCCTCAAGCTGGACGCTCCGGCCACCGGGGTTCGGATCAAAATCGTCAATCCCCAGGGCATCACTGTCCGCACCCTGGAGCTGGGACCCCAGGACAAAGGACGGGCGCCCTTCAGCTGGGACGGCATCAAGGACGACGGCGAGTTCGCCGAGCCGGGCCGCTACCGTATCCAGGCCGAAGGTGTGGTCGACGGTGAAAACCAGGCTCTCACCACCCTGGTGCCGGCCACCGTGGAAAGCATCTCCACCGCCAAAGGTGGCTACGGCCTCAAGGTGGATCTGGAAGGTCTGGGCAGCGTCGACTTCAAGGACATCGAGCAAATTCTTTAAGGAGGTAATAACCCTATGAGCTTCAGCACCGCGCTCAGCGGCCTCAACGCCGCATCCACCGATCTGCAGACCACCGGCAACAACATCGCCAACGCCAACACCGTCGGATTCAAAAAATCGCGGGCGGAGTTTGCCGACGTCTATGCCAGCAGCTTCTTCGGTTCCGGCAAGACCACGCCCGGCAGCGGCGTGCGTGTGACCGAAGTGGCCCAGATCCATTCCCAGGGTAATCTGGAATACACCGAAAACGTGCTCGACATCGCCATCAGCGGCCGCGGTTTCTTTTCCCTGACCGACACTCCCAACGGCGAACCCACCGCCTTTACCCGCAACGGCGCTTTTCAACTCGATAAGAACGGCTACATCGTCACCGACCAGGGCAAGTATCTGTTCGGCTGGCGGGCGGATTTTTCCCAGGGAGCCTTGAAGGTGGAGACGACAAAAGGCAAACCCCAGGCCACTGACGAAGTAAAACTCAATGTGAATCTCGACTCTGCAGATTCAATACCCGCCATCACTCCTTTCGACCCGACGAAACCGGAATCCTACAACAAAGCCACTTCAGTCACGGTTTACGATTCCCTCGGCAACCCTCACACCATAACGAGTTACTTCGTCACCCAAAATCCCACCACCCCCAACACTTGGGACGTGTATCAATACATTGACGGCGCTTCCCTCGGAGGGCCCACCACCTTGGAATTCAACACCAATGGCGCGTTGATCAGCGTAGGTGGAACGACCGGCGTGACCAAGGCAACCTACCCGCCCTATTCCATTACAGGCGCCGACCCTCTGACGATCACCTACGATTTCGCCGATTCCACCCAGTTCAACAGCGACTTCAGCATTAACGCCATGAGCCAGAACGGTTTCCCGGCGGGAGATTTCACCGGCCTGGAGATCAGCGACGACGGCATCCTGTTCGCCCGGTTCAGCAACGGCAACGCGGAAAAGCTGGGACAGATCGCCCTGGCCCGCTTCCAGAACGAACAGGGCCTGACCAAACTGGGCAATACCATGTGGGGGGAAAGCACCCTTTCCGGAGAAAAACTCCTGGGGGCGCCGGGGCAGAACAATCTGGGAACGGTCCAATCCGGAGCTTTGGAAGCCTCCAACGTGGACCTGTCCAAACAGCTGGTACGCCTCATCGTCGCCCAGCAGAGCTATCAGGCCAACGCCCAGACCATCTCCACCGAGGACAAGGTCATCCAGACCCTCCTCAACCTGCGCTGAGGGAGCTGAATCATGGATCGCAGCCTGTTCGTGGTCATGAGCGGCGCCCGGGAAACCCTGCGGGCCCAGGCGTCGGTGAGCAACAATCTCGCCAACGTCAACACCACCGGCTTCAAACAGGATCTGGAACAGTTCCGCAGCATGCCGGTGTTCGGACCCGGTTATCCCAGCCGGGTCTACGCCCTCAACGAACGCCCGGCCACCGACTTCGATCCCGGACCGATCCGGAGCACCGGCCGCGAGCTCGACGTCGCCGTCAAGGGCGACGGCTGGATCGCGGTCCAGGCCGCCGACGGCTCCGAAGCCTACACCCGCCGCGGCGACCTGCGCATCACCCCGGAAGGGCTGCTGCAGACCGGCGACGGCCATCCGGTGCTGGGGGACAACGGCCCCATCGCCATTCCCCCGGCGCAGAAGGTCGATATCGGCAGCGACGGCACCATCAGCATCGTCCCGCTGGGGGAAAAACCCGACGTACTGGCGGTCGTCGACCGCATCAAGCTGGTGCGCGCCGCCCCGGAACAACTGGAGAAAGGCGAAGACGGCCTGATACGGCTCAAATCGGGCCAGCCGGCCGAGGCCGACGCCGGGATCACCCTGGTCTCCGGCGCCCTGGAAGGCAGCAACGTCAGCAGCGTCGCCGCCCTGGTGGACATGATCGAACTGTCGCGGCGCTACGAGCTGCAGGTGAAGATGATGAAGACCGCCGAGGACGACGCCGACACCGCCGCGCAGCTGCTGCGCATGGTTTAACCGAACCCCTCGCAAGGAGAAACGACCATGACCGACCGTGCCCTTTGGGTCGCCAAGACCGGCCTCGATGCCCAGCAGACCCGGATGGCGGTGATTTCCAACAATCTCGCCAACGTCAACACCACCGGTTTCAAGAAGGGGCGGGCCCTGTTCGAAGATCTGCTGTATCAGAACATCCGCCAGGTGGGGGCCCAGTCGAGTCAGAACACCGAGCTGCCCTCCGGCCTGCAACTGGGCACCGGGGTGCGGGTGGTGGCCACCGAGAAGCTCCACACCCAGGGCAACCTGATCCAGACCGGCAACGCCCTGGACGTGGCCATCAACGGCCGTGGCTTCTTCCAGGTGCTGCTGCCCAACGGCGACCTCGCCTACACCCGCAACGGTTCCTTCAAGCTGAACGCCGAGGGCCAGCTGGTGACCGCCAGCGGCTACTTTCTGGAGCCGGCGATCACCGTTCCCGCCAACGCCAAGAGCATCACCATCAGCGAGGACGGCATCGTCTCGGTCACCATCCCCGGGACCCCCACCCCCCAGCAGCTGGGACAGATCCAGCTGGCCGACTTCGTCAACCCCACCGGGCTCGAGCCCATCGGCGAGAACCTGTTCCGCGAGTCGGTGGCCAGCGGCGCCCCCACGGTGGGCAATCCCGGCGAGGAGGAGCGCGGCGCCCTGGTGCAGCATTCCCTGGAAACCTCCAACGTCAACGTGGTGGAGGAAATGGTCAACATGATCGAAACCCAGCGCGCCTACGAGATGAATTCCAAGGCCATCTCCACCGTGGACCAGATGCTGGGCTTCCTCAACAACAACCTGTAATGCGATGATGCGTCTGCCCGCTTTCGTCCCTTTGCTGCTGGCCGCCGGCTGCACCACCCTGCCAGAGTCGCTGCCGCGCCACAACGCCCTGTTCGCGCCAGCCACGCCCGCTTACCGGCCGCCGCCGCCACAACCCACCGGCGCCATCTTCCGCGCCAACCAGCACCTGACCCTGTTCGAGAACCTGACCGCCCATCAGGTGGGCGACATTCTTACCATCCGCCTGGTGGAAAACACCGACGCGACCAAGGAGTCCGAACTGGAAATCAAGAAGGGCAACAAGATCGGCGGCTCGCTGCCGATGCTGTTTGGAACCGCAAAGCCGCTGGGCGTCAACTTTGAAACCGACGCCAAGAGTACCAAAAACTACAAGGGAACCGGCAAGAGCAAACAGAACGACAAACTCAAGGGCACCATCACCGTCACCGTGGTGGAAGTGCTGCCCAACGGCAACCTGCGGGTCCAGGGGGAAAAACGCATCACCATCAACGAGGGCCACGAATACGTGCGCCTGGCGGGCATCGTCCGCCCGGTGGATCTCGACGCCGACAATTCGGTGCCTTCCACCAAGGTGGCTGACGCCACCATCATGTACACCGGCGAGGGCGCTATGGCCGACGTGAAACAAGTCGGCTGGCTGACCCGGTTCTTCAACAGCGTGTTCTTTCCCTTCTGAGGTGACGGCATGAAAGCAAGGCTCTGGCTCGGCATCCTGTTACTGGCGCTGGTCCCCCTGGCCCGGGGGGAACGGATCAAGGACCTGGCCAGCATCGCCGGGGTCCGCCCCAACCAGCTGATCGGTTACGGCCTGGTGGTGGGCCTCAACGGCACCGGCGACAAGACCAAGTTCACCGGCCAGACCCTGCGCAACATGCTCGCCCGCCTGGGGATCACCCTGCCGCCCGGCGTCGATCCCAAGTCCAAGAACGTCGCCGCCGTCGCCGTCCACGCGGTGTTGCCGCCCTTCGCCAAACCGGGGCAGACGCTGGACGTGACCGTCTCCTCCCTCGGAGACGCCAAGAGCCTGCGCGGCGGCACCCTGCTGATGACCCCCCTCAAGGGCATCGACGGCCAGATCTATGCCGTGGCCCAGGGCAACCTGTTGGTGGGCGGCCTGACCGCCAGCGGCCAGGACGGCTCCCGCATCACCGTCAACATCCCCAGCGCCGGGCGCATTCCCAACGGCGCCACCGTGGAACGGGCGGTTCCCTCGCCCTTCGGCAACGCCCGTTATCTGACGCTCAACCTGCACCGGGCCGACTTCACCACCGCCCAGCGCATCGCCGCCAGCATCAACCGCATCCTGGGACCGGACACCGCCCGTCCCCTGGACGCCACCTCGGTGCAGGTGGGAGCGCCGGTGGACCCGGCTCAGAAAGTGACCTTCGTCTCCATGATCGAGAATCTGGAAGTGGAGCCCGGCGAAGCCCCGGCGCGGGTGATCGTCAACGCCCGCACCGGCACCGTGGTCGTCAACCGCCACGTACGGGTGCGCCCGGCGGCGGTGTCCCACGGCAAGCTGGTGGTGACCATCCGGGAGAACCCAAGGGTGAGCCAGCCATCCCCCTTCGCCGGCGGCACCACGGCCGTGGTGCCCCAGTCCGACATCAGCGTCGAGGAACAGGGCAAGCACATGTTCGTGTTCGACCCCGGCGTTTCCCTCAACGATCTGGTACGGGCGGTCAACGCCGTCGGCGCCGCCCCCTCGGACCTAGTGGCGATCCTGGAGGCGCTCAAGAACGCCGGCGCCCTGGATGCGGAACTGATCGTGATCTAGGCCATGCAGAATCCGACCGCCCTCTACACCGATTTCACCCAGCTGGCCGAGCTGCGCCTGCAGGCCAGACAGGACCGCCACACGGCCCTCAGGGAAGCGGCCAAACAGTTCGAGGCCCTGTTCCTGGAGCTGATGCTCAAGCAGATGCGCCAGGCCAGCCCTGGAGATCCGATCTTCGACAACAGCCGCACCGATTTCTACCGGGAAATGTACGACCACCAGCTGGCCCTGCACCTGTCCCGGCAGGGCAGCGTCGGCATCGCCGACATGATCGTGCGCCAGCTCGGTGACGGGGAACCGGCCCGCCCACCCGCCATGCCCCAACCCGGCATCAGCCGTCAGGCGGTCCCGGCGGGGGGCGCGAAAAAAGCGGCGACTCCGGCACCGGCCGCGACACCCACGCCGGAACCTGCCCCGTCACGCTTCGAATCCCCGCAGCAATTCATCGCCGCGCTGCGTCCCAAGGCCAGAAAGGCGGCCGCCGCCCTGGGCGTCGATCCGGACCTGCTGCTGGCCCAGGCGGCGCTGGAGACCGGCTGGGGCAAACGCATCATCCACCACCCCGACGGGCGCAGCAGCCACAACCTGTTCAATATCAAGGCCGGACGCAGCTGGGAAGGCGACAGGGTCCAGGTGAACACCCTCGAATATCTCGACGGGGTGGCGGTGAAGAAGCGGGCCGCCTTCCGTGCCTACGACGATTACGACCAGAGCTTCGCCGACTACGCCGACCTGCTGCGCCAGCCCCGTTACCGCCGGGCCCTGCGCCATGCCGGCGATCCGGAAAAATACCTGCGCGCCCTTCAAGAATCGGGCTATGCGACCGATCCTAATTATGCGGACAAGATTCTTGCCATTTATCGGCATCGACGGGTGGCAGCACGCTAAGGAGTGAACGGTCATGGGAAGCGCTATCCTCGACATCGCCACCTCCGCCCTGCGGGTCACCCAACGGGCGCTGGACACCACCGGCCACAACATCGCCAACGTCAACACCGAGGGCTACAGCCGGCAGCGCACCGAGGTCGGCACCCGCGAGCCGCAGTTCAGCGGCGCCGGCTACTTCGGCACCGGGGTACAGACCACCGCCATCAGACGCGCCTACGACGAATTCCTCGACACCCGCCTGCGCAAGGCGACCACCGGCTTCGCCGAGGTGGACCGCTATTACGCCATGACCCGGCAGATCGACAACATCGTCGCCGATCCTGACGTCGGCATGGCCTCGGCGATGAAAAACTTCTTCAACGCTGTCCACACCGTTGCCGACGATCCCACTTCCATCCCTGGGCGCCAGACCCTGCTGACCGAGGCTGCCACCCTGACCGACCGTTTCAACCTCCTCGACAACCGCCTCAAAGAAATTGACGCCCAGACCCAGCGCGACCTGCGCAACCTGGTGGCGGAGGTCAACGCCACCGCCGGGGAGATCGCCCAGCTCAACCAAAAGATCGTCTACGAGCTGGCCCGCTCCCAAGGCAAGCCTCCCAACGATCTCCTCGACCGCCGCGACCTGCTGATTCAGCAACTGGCGGAGAAGATCGACGTTACCCCGGTCCCCCAGGACAACGGCGCCGTCAGCGTCTTCATCGGCAACGGCCAGAATCTGGTCAGCGATTCCCGCACCAGCACCCTGGGATTGAAGCCCAACGATCTCGATCCCAACCGCCAAGAGGTCACCCTCACCACCGGCGGCGTCACCACCACCATCACCCAGACCCTTTCGGGGGGCGAGCTGGGCGGCCTGATGCGCTTCCGTGAGGAGGTGCTGATCCCGACCCAGAACAAGCTGGGACGGCTGGCCGCCGGTCTGGCGCTGCGTTTCAACGATCTCCATGCCAAGGGATACGATCTCGACGGCAACACCAACCTAAACTTCTTCAGCCCACCGACGATCCCGGTGCTGAAGAATGCCAGCGGCAACATCACCGCCACTTACGCCGCCGATGCCAGCGGCAATCACACCGTCCAGAATCTGCAGGCCAGCGACTACCTGCTGGAATACGACGGCGCCAGCTACACCCTGACCCGGCTGAGTGACCGGACCCAAACCACTCTGACCGGCTTTCCGGCCACCATCGACGGCATCACCATCGATCTCGATGCCGCCAGCCCACCGGTGGCCGGCGACCGTTTCCTCATCCGCCCCACCGCCGATGCCGCCGGCCAGATCGCCACCGATCTGACCGACCCGCGCCGGATCGCCGCCGCCGCCAACGACACCAGCGGCGGCGCCATCGGTGATAACGCCACCGCCCTGGAACTGGCGGGGCTGGAATCGAGCAAGCTGCTTCTCGGCGGCAAAGCCACCCTGCAGGACGCTTACAGTCAGGCGGTCGCCGAGGTGGGCACGCTGGCGCGGGCGGCGGAGATCAGCCGCAGCGCTCATGAAACCGTCAAGGAACAGGCCCAACAGGCACGCGCGGAGGTCAGCAGCGTCAACCTCGACGAGGAGGCCGCCAATCTGGTCAAGTATCAACAGGCTTACCAGGCCGCCGCCCAGGTGGTCGCCACCGCCACCCAGACCTTCGACACGCTCATCGGGGCGATTCGGAGGTAACCACATCGTGAACGGTATCGGGACAGGGGCAGGGCATGGGTTCCAGGGACGCCGTGAACCCTTCCCTGGGGGCTCGATACCCGGCCATCCAGGCCGGGTACGCCCTTCCACCCATGCCCTGCCCCTGTCCCGGAGCCCTTCCACACCATCAGTCAGAGGACCGTAAACCATGCGTCTGTCCACCGCCCTGATGCAACGGCTCGGCACCAACGCCATCCTCGAACAACAGCGCCACCTCAACAAGACCCAGTTGCAACTGGCCAGCGGCGACCGGATCCTCACCCCCGCCGACGATCCGGTCGCCGCCGCCCGTACTCTGGATCTGGAAGAAGTCATCCGCAAGCACGAGCAGTACCAAAACAACATCAATACCATCGAAAACCGCCTGGGTCTGGAAGACGCCACCCTTGACGGCATGACCAACATCCTCCAGCGCATCCGCGAGGTGGCGGTGCGGGCCAACAACGAAGCCTCCCTGCGCCCGGAGGACCGACAGTACATCGCCCAAGAAGTACGCCAAGCGCTTGGCGAGCTGCTGGGGCTGGCCAACACCAAGAACGCCAACGGCGAATACCTGTTCGCCGGCACCAAGAGCCACACCCAGCCCTACACCGCCGACACCCTGGCCACCGACGGCTATTACAGATACCAGGGTGACGCCAACCAGCGCTTGATCCAGATCGGCCCCACCCGGCGCCTGGCGGATGGCGATCCGGGCAGCAACGTGTTCGAACGGGTGGAAACCGCCCGCATCGACGTGACCCCCGAGGACATCACCGAGGGGACGCCGACCACCGTGGAAGTGCAGAAGATTCCTGTCGCCGCCCTCACCCCCGGGGCTTCTTTCGAACTGGAAGTGGACGGGGTCAAACTGAGCGTGGGGCCGATGGACAAGGACCCGACCCTGACCGAGCTGGCCACCGCCCTCAACGCTGCCGCCACGGCGTTGCCCGCCCCTTTCACCGTCGCCGAGGGCCTGGGCGACGACGCCGGCAAGCTGGTGCTGACCTGGAGCAGTCCCGGCAGCGTCGGCGATACCGCCCAGCTGCACCGCTACGACAACACTTTCACCGCCATAGACCAGTTCGTCAAAGCGCTCGACGGCGACCTGGACGACAAAAGCGCCAAAAACCTCATCGGTGATTCCCTGCTGGCGCTCGATAACGCCCTGGAGAAGCTCAACAATGCCCGCGCCAGTATCGGCGCCCGCCTCAACGCTGTCGCTCAGCAGCGGCAGGTCAACGAGCGATTCGTGGTGGAAATGCAGAGCGCCCTGTCGGAAATAAGAGACCTGGACTACACCGAGGCCATCGCCCGCTTCAATCTGCAGCAGGTGGGGCTGCAGGCGGCCCAGCAGGCTTTCGTCAAAGTACAGAACCTGTCGCTGTTCAATTACATCCGCTGATCAGGCCAGCACCGCCACCGTCTCCCCGACCGCCAGTTCCCCCCGGGTCTCGTGGATGACGTTCTGGCCGAAATAGACGTGCTTGCCGCGGCGGCGGTATTTGGCCAGGGTCGCCAAAGGCTCCTGGCCGGTGCGGCGGCCGGTCTCGGGATCGACGGTGGTGATGACGCAGCGCGAGCAAGGCTTGGCCACGCGCATCGTGACGGCGCCGATGCGGATGCGCCGCCAGCTGTCCTCGGCGTAGGCTGCGGCGCCGGCCACCACCAGATTGGGACGGAAGCGCCGCATCGGCACCGGGCTTTCCAGGCGGCGGTTGAGATCGTCGAGGGAGGACTGGCCGATGAGGAGCAGGGGGAAACCGTCGGCGAAGGCGGTGCGCTCTCCGGGGGCGGCGTAGCGGGTGTCCACCTGGCGCTTGACGTCGTCCGGGAACCATACCAGCCGGCAATCGATGCCGATGGCCTCGCTCAGCCAGCGGTCGGCGGCCTCTCCCACCGGCGCCGCCTTCACGGTATCGCCCCAGACCGTCACCGCCAGGCGCGGCGCTTCTGGATCGGCCGGCGGCACCTCGAAGCTCCCCTGCCGCGGATGCCGTAACGTCAGCCTGCCCGCCGCGTCGATACGGGGCTGGATGCAGGCCATCCGGGGATGCTGGCGCTGGGTGAGGAATTTCCCCTCCCGGTCCACCACCATCCAGCGGCGGTCGAAGCGCAGGCCGAAGGCATCCAGTTCCCAGCGGTCCACGGCGATGCCGCCCAGGGACTTGACCGGGTAGAGATGCAGTTCGGTCAGGACCGGCGCGCTCATGGCTTGACGAACCCTCCTTCGGTCAGTCGCCGGGGATCGAGGATCTTCTCCAGCTCCTCCCGCGGCAGGCCGGTCATCTCCTCGGCCACGTCGATGACCGCACGCCCCTCCCGGTAGGCCCGCTTGGCGATCTCGGCCGCCTTCAGATAACCGACGATGGGGTTGAGCGCCGTCACCAGGATGGGATTGCGCGCCAGCGGGCGCTCGATGTTTTCCCGTTTGACCGCATAGCCCTCGATCGCCTTGTCCGCCAGCACCCGGCAGGCGTTGGCGAGAATTTCGATGCTCTGCAGCAGATTGTGGGCGATCACCGGCAGCATGACGTTGAGCTGGAAATTGCCCGACTGACCGGCGATGGCGATGGCGGCGTCGTTGCCGATCACCTGGACGCAGACCTGGCACACCGCCTCGGGGATCACCGGGTTGACCTTGCCGGGCATGATGGAGCTGCCCGGCTGCAGCGCCGGCAGCTCGATCTCCGCCAGCCCCGCCAGGGGGCCGGAGTTCATCCAGCGCAAATCATTGGCGATCTTCATCAGGCTACAGGCGATCACCTTGAGCTGGCCGGAAGCCTCCACCGCGGTGTCCTGGGCGCTGAGGGCGGCGAAGAAATTGCGGGCCGGCACGAACGGCAGGGTGGTCACCACCGCCAGGCGGGCGGCGAAGCGGGTGGCGAATTCCGGATGGGTGTTGATGCCGGTCCCCACCGCCGTCCCCCCCTGGGCCAGACGGTAGAGGCGGCGGCAGACGTCGCGCAATCGCGCCAGATCGTCGGCGATCTGGGCCTCCCAGCCGGAGGCTTCCTGGCCCATGCGCACCGGCATCGCGTCCATCAGATGGGTGCGGCCGGTCTTGACGATGTCGTCCAGTTCCGCCGTACGCGCACCGATGACCGCCCCCAGATGGGTCAGCGCAGGCAGCAGCTTTTCGTGGATTTCCAGGGCGGCGCTGACGTGGATGGCGGTGGGAATGACGTCGTTGCTGCTCTGGCCGAAGTTGACATGGTCGTTGGGGCTGACCGGCTTGCCGCAGATCCGGCTGGCGAGGGTGGCCAGCACTTCGTTGACGTTCATGTTGGTGCTGGTGCCGGAACCGGTCTGGAACACGTCCACCGGAAACTGGTCGTCGTGTTTGCCCGCCAGCACCTCGTCGGCGGCAGCGACGATGGCGTCGGCGATGGCCTCGTCGAGCAGTCCCAGGTCGCGGTTGACCTCAGCGGCGGTGCGCTTGATCAGCGCCACCGCGCGGATGAAGGCCTGCGGCATCCTCAGTCCGCTGATGGGAAAGTTCTCCACCGCCCGCTGGGTCTGGGCGCCGTAGAGGGCGTCGGCCGGAACCCGGACCTCGCCCATACTGTCCTTTTCGATGCGGTATTCGCTCATCGCTGCCCTCGTAACACTAGGATGGAAAGTCCATTCTATCGGAATCGAATCAATCGGGTGCCAGCAGCGCGCCGCCCTCCTGGACCGGATCGCGAACGTCCTTCTTTTCGATCACGTCCCTGAGGTCGTCGAGGTAAACGACCTTGGAGGAGGATTCCTCCGCCAGCTCCGCCGACAGCGAGCGGCGCCAGGCGACGATCTCGACCCGAAGCCCACGGGTGTTCTTCAGCAGCCATACGGTTTCCTTGTAGTCACCGTCGCCGGAAACCAGGATGGCGGTATCGTAGGCGCGGTTGATGCCCAGGATCAGCATCCGGGTCGCCAGGGCCACGTCCACGCCCTTCTCCACCCGCACCTCGCTGAGCTGGCCGCAGTGGCCGCAGCGGGTGCGCTTGTAACCGAGCGGGTACAGATGCACCTCCCAGTTGAGGACTTCCTTGAGATAGCGGTAGAAACCCATCTGCCCCTCGGGCGCTTTCTCGTCCACCGAGGCGAAGAAATGCACCTGCCAGATGTCGCCGCCGCGGCGCAAATAGTCGATGAGCTTCTCCCAGTCGAGGCGCCAGCCGGCGGCCTGCTGGCCACCGAAGATGTTGGAATTGTCGATGAAGACGATGGTGCGTCCGCGATTCGATACCATTCAGACTCCCTGGGTTGAGGTTTTGGTCAGCCGCTGGCGAAGGCTTTCGTACAGCAGCACCCCGGCGGCCACCGAAAGGTTCAGGCTTTCCACCCGTCCCCACATCGGCAGCTTGATGAGAAGGTCGCACGACTCCCGGGTCAGGCGCCGAAGCCCCCGGCCCTCGGCCCCCATGACCAGCGCCAGGGGAGCGGACAAATCGGCCTCGAAGGCCAGCCGCTCGGCGTTGCCGTCGGCCCCGTAAAGCCATAATCCGGCGGCCTTCATCTGCTCCAGGCTCCGGGCCAGGTTGGTGACCCGGAACAGCGGCACGGTCTCCACCGCCCCGCTGGCCACCTTGCACACCGTGGGCGTCAGCCCCACCGAGCGGTCCCTGGGCACGATGACGCCGGCGGCACCGACCGCGTCGCAGGTGCGCAGGCACGCCCCCAGATTGTGGGGATCCTGCACTTGATCGAGCACCAGGAACAGGGGCGAACCGCCGCGCTCCAGCCGCTCCGCCAGAGCGCCGTCGTCCAATGCCCGGGGCAGGGTGACCTCGAGCACGATGCCCTGATGCTGGGAACTGCCGGCGAGGCGGTCGAGGCGCTTGCGTTCGGTGTCGGCTGCGGGAATCCCCAGCGCGCGCAGGCGCTGGCGCAGTTCCTCCAACCGGCGGTCGCGGCGGCCGGCGTCGAGCCAGGCGTTGCGGATGCGCTCGGGAGCGTTCTCGATGGCGGCGCGGGCCGCATGCAACCCGTAGATGCGCGCGCTCATGCGGCGTTCTTGCGCTTGCGACGGCGCCGGCGCGAGGCGGCCTTTTTCTCCTGATGTTTGGCCGGCGCCAGAGGCTCGATCAGCGCCAGGTCGATCTTGCGCTCGTCCAGATCGACCCGCGCCACTTTCACCTTGACCACGTCACCGATGCGATAGGTGACGTGGGTGCGCTCGCCCACCAGACAATGGCGCAGGGGATCGAAGTGGTAGAAGTCCTGCCCCAGGGTGGAGATGTGCACCAGTCCTTCCACGTAGATGTCCTGAAGCTCGACGAAGAAGCCGAAAGAGGTCACCGCGGTGATGACACCGGGGAACACCTCCCCGACCTTGTCCTGCATATATTCGCACTTGAGCCAGGCGATCACGTCCCAGGTGGCCTCGTCGGCGCGACGCTCGGTCATGGAGCAGTGTTCGCCGATGGTCTTGAGTTCCGGTTCCGAATAGCGGAAGTCCTTCGCCTTGCCGCCGGCCAGGGCGTGGCGGATGGCGCGGTGGACCAGCAGGTCGGGATAGCGGCGGATCGGCGAGGTGTAGTGGGTGTAGGCGTCGAGGGCGAGACCGAAGTGGCCCTTCTTCTCCGGGCTGTAGACCGCCTGCGGCAGGGTGCGCAGCAGCAGGGTCTGCACCAGGTGATAGTCGGGCCGCCCCTCGGCCGCTTTCAGCACTTTCATGTAATCGGCCGGTGACGGGGTGTCGCCGCCGGGCAGTTTGAGCCCCAGCTCGGCGAGAAACTGACGCACGTCGGCCACCTTTTCCGGATCCGGGCCGTCGTGGATGCGGCGCAGGTAGGGAACCTTCTTGCGGTCGAGGAAACGGGCGGTGGCGGCGTTGGCGGCGATCATGCATTCCTCGATGAGCTTGTGGGCGTCGGTGCGCACCACTTTCTCGAGACGCTCGATCTTACGGCCCTCACCGAACACGATCTTGTATTCGTCGGTATCGAAATCCATCGCCCCACGGGCTTCGCGCTGGCACCGCAAGGCCTGATAGACCGCGTACAGTTCCTCCAGGTGGGGCAGCAGCTTCTCGTGTCTGGCCCGCACCGCCGGGTCCTTGTCCACCAGCATCGCCGCCACCTCGGTATAGGTCAGGCGGGCATGGGAACGCATCACCCCTTCATAGAACCTGGAGCGGGTCACCCGGCCCTCACGGTCGACCAGCATCTCGCACACCATGCACAGGCGGTCCTCGTCGGGCACCAGGGAGCACAGGCCGTTGGAGAGCACCTCCGGCAGCATCGGGATCACCTGCTGGGGGAAATACACCGAATTGCCGCGCTTGAGGGCCTCCTGATCGAGGGCGCTGCCCGGCCGGACGTAGTGGGACACATCGGCGATGGCCACGATCAGGCGCCAGCCCTTGGGAGTGGGGCGGCAATAGACGGCGTCGTCGAAATCGCGGGCGTCCTCACCGTCGATGGTGACCAGGGGCAGCTGGCGCAGATCCACCCGTCCTTCCTTGGCCGCCTCCGGCACCTCGGTGCCGAAGCGGGCCGCCTCGGCCAACACCTCGTCGGGCCATTCGTGAGGAATGTCGAAGGCGCGGATGGCGACCTCGATCTCCATCCCCGGGGCCATGTGTTCCCCCAGCACCTCGACGATGCGGCCGATGGGCTGATTGCGCCGGGTCGGCTGCTCGACGATCTCGGCCACCACGATCTGCCCCGGCCTGGCGCCGTTCAGATACGCCTCGGGAATGAGCACGTCGTGGGTGATGCGCTTGTTGTCCGGCACCACGTAGGCCACGCCCCGCTCGACGAACAGACGGCCGACCACCCGCTCGTGGGCCCGTTCGAGAATCCCGACGACGCTGCCTTCCTTGCGCCCGCGGCGGTCGATCCCGGTGACGCAGGCCACCACCCGGTCGCCATGGAACACCTGGCGCATCTCCCGCGGCGACAGGAACAGATCCTCGCCGCCTTCGTCAGGCTTGAGAAAGCCGAAGCCGTCGGGATGGCCGATGACCCGGCCGCGGATGAGATCGCTCTCGTTGACCAGACAGTAACGGTCCCTGCGGTTGCGCAACAGCTGGCCATCGCGCTCCATGGCCTTGAGACGGCGTTCCAGGGCCTCCAGATCCACCGGCTCGCTCACCCCCAGCCCGGCGGCGATTTCCTCGAAGGACAGCGGGACGCCCTTTTCCCGCAGCAGCATCAGAATCGCTTCGCGGCTGGGAATGGGACGCTCGTATTTCTTCGCTTCGCGCTCGGCGTAGGGGTCCGGGATCTTGAAACGTCGGGGACGGCCTTTGGCAGCTTCCGTTTTTTTCTTGGCGATTTTCGTGTCCTTGCGGGCTCCGCTCCGGGGCTTGCGCCCGGATCTGGGCGATCGTGCCATAGGCTTGCTCTTAAATCTCTGCTGAAACAAACTTGACATCTTATCACGGGGAAGATATATTTTCGCCCGTCTTCGCCGAGGTGGCGGAACTGGTAGACGCGCATGGTTCAGGTCCATGTGGGGGCAACCCCGTGGAGGTTCAAGTCCTCTCCTCGGCACCAGTTTCGAAGAAACCCGATCCAGCCGGATCGGGTTTTTTTGTGTCTGTGAACACGAGGCCCTTTTCTGCGTCGAAGTGATATAGACCCATGACCACCCCCCTCACCCGCACCGCTTCCGAGGAACTTGCCGGCCTGCGCCTGGACCAGGCCCTGGCCAGGCTGTTTCCCGACTATTCCCGCAGCTGCCTCAAGCGCTGGATCGAAGCCGGACGGGTGACCGTCGATGGCGCGACCAAGCGCCCGCGGGACAGGCTCGCCGGCGGTGAAACCATCGAACTGTGCCCGGCGGCGGAGATCCAGGCGCAAGACCTGCCCCAGGACATCCCCCTGGACATCGTGTTCGAAGACGACGATCTGATCGTCCTCGACAAACCCGCCGGGCTGGTGGTCCATCCGGCCGCCGGCCATCACGACGGCACCCTGGTCAACGCCCTCCTCCATCACGCCCCGGAACTGGCCGAGCTGCCGCGGGCCGGCATCGTCCACCGCCTCGACAAGGACACTACCGGCCTGATGGTGGTAGCCAAAAGCCTGCGCGCCCACACCTCCCTGGTGGCGCAGCTGCAGGCCCGCAGCGTCAAGCGCCGGTATCTGGCCCTGGCGCAGGGCTGGGTCACCGCCGGCGGCACCGTCAACGCCCCCATCGGCCGCCACCCGCTGGACCGCAAGCGCTTCGCCGTCACCCCCACCGGCAAGGAGGCCATCACCCACTACCGCATCGCCGAGCGTTTTCCCCACCACACCCTGCTGCGGGTGTCCCTGGAAACCGGCCGCACCCACCAGATCCGCGTCCACATGGCCCACCTGCGCCATCCACTGGTGGGCGATCCTTTGTACGGCCGCCTGCGCCTGCCGCCGGGGGCTTCCGAAGCTCTGATCCAGACATTGCGAGACTTCCGCCGCCAGGCGCTGCACGCCGAGAAGCTGACCCTGATCCATCCGGCCACGAACCGGGAGATGGGCTGGAAAGCCCCCCTGCCGGACGATTTCGCCGCCTTGCTCGAAGCGTTGCGGCACGCCTATGCTGGCGGTGACGAGGACGACGGGGACGGATGGGAGGTGACATGGCCGCCGGATTGAACTGGTTCACCCCCGACTGGCCGGCGCCGCCGGACATCCACGCCGCGGTCACCCTGCGCCACGGCGGGACCAGCACCGGGCCATACGCCAGCTTCAACCTGGCCGCTCACGTGGGCGACGATCCCGCGGCGGTGGCCGAGAACCGCCGCCGCCTGCGCGAAACGCTGGCCCTGCCGTCGGAGCCGGCCTGGCTGGAACAGGTCCACGGTACCGACCTGGTCCATCTCCCGCAGCCCCCCTCCCGGCCGCCCTGCGCCGACGGCAGCTACACCGCCACCGCCGGCGTGGTCTGCGCGGTGCTGACCGCCGACTGTCTGCCCGTCCTCATCACCGACGGCCTCATCGTCGCCGCCGTCCATGCCGGCTGGCGCGGGCTGGCCGCCGGCATCCTGGAACGCGCCCTGACGGAAATTCCCTGGGGCCGCCCGCCGATGGTGTGGCTGGGACCAGCCATTGGGCCGGCCGCCTTCGAGGTCGGTCCCGAGGTCCGCGACGCCTTCCTTACCCGCCATCCCGAGCTCGACACCGCCTTCTTTCCCAGGCAGGACCGCTTCCTCGCCGATCTGTATCAGATCGCCACCTACCAGCTCTATCGCCACGACCTCTACGCCGTCTTCGGCGGGCACGAATGCACCTTCAGCGCCTCGGGCCGCTATTTTTCCCACCGCCGCGACGGAACCTGCGGCCGGCAGGCCGCCCTCATCTGGCGCAGCGCTTGAAAAAAAACCGCGCCGTCCCCACCTAGTACGGCGACCGACGAATTTTTTCACCCCCACCAACGGAAACAAGGCATTTAACGACATGCGAATGGACAAACTGACCACCAAATTCCAGGAAGCGCTCCAGGCCGCCCAAAGCCTGGCCCTGGGGCGCGACCACCAGTTCATCGAGCCGGTCCACGTGATGATCGCGCTGCTGGAACAGGAAGGCGGCACCGTCCGCCCGCTGCTGACCAAGGCCGGCGTCGATGTCGCCAAGCTGCGCAGCGAGCTGGGCAAACTGCTCGACCGCCTGCCCACCGTCGAGGGCGCGGGCGGCGAAGTGCACCTGTCCAACGACCTGATCCGCATCCTCAACCTGATGGACAAGTTCGCTCAGAAGCGCGGCGACGAATACATCGCCAGCGAGCTGTTCGTGCTCGCCGCCCTGGAGGACGGCAAGACCCCGCTGGCCGACCTGCTGCGCCAGCTGGGCGCGACCCGCAGCCTGATCGAAAAGGCCATCGACGAAATCCGCGGAGGAGAGAAAGTGACCGACCAAGCCGCCGAAGAAACCCGCCAGGCGCTGGAAAAATACTGCATCGACCTGACCGAGAAGGCAGAGCAGGGCAAGCTCGACCCGGTCATCGGCCGCGACGAGGAAATCCGCCGCACCATCCAGATCCTGCAGCGGCGCACCAAGAACAACCCCTGCCTGGTGGGCGAGCCCGGCGTGGGCAAGACCGCCATCGTCGAAGGGCTGGCCCAGCGCATCGTCAACAAGGAAGTTCCTGAAGGATTGCGCGACAAGCGCATCCTGTCCCTGGACATGGCCGCCCTGATCGCCGGCGCCAAGTTCCGCGGCGAGTTCGAGGAGCGCCTCAAGGCCGTCCTCAACGAAATCGCCAAGGCGGAAGGCAAGATCATCCTGTTCATCGACGAGATCCACACCATCGTCGGTGCCGGCAAGGCCGAGGGCGCGGTGGACGCCGGCAACATGCTCAAACCAGCCCTGGCCCGCGGCGAGCTGCACTGCATCGGCGCCACCACCCTGGACGAGTACCGCAAGTACATCGAGAAGGACGCCGCCCTCGAGCGCCGCTTCCAGATGGTGCTGGTGGACGAACCCTCGGTGGAGGACACCATCGCCATCCTCCGCGGTCTCAAGGAGCGCTACGAGCTGCACCATAACGTGGAGATCACCGACTCGGCCATCATCGCCGCCGCCACCCTGTCGCACCGCTACATCACCGACCGCAAGCTGCCGGACAAGGCCATCGACCTCATCGACGAGGCCGCCGCCAAGATCCGCATGGAGATCGACTCCAAGCCGGAGGCCCTCGACCGCCTCGAACGGCGCCTGATGCAGCTCAAGATCGAACAAGTGGCCCTGAAGAAGGAAACCGACCCCGCCTCCCAAAAACGCCTGGAGGCCCTGGAGGAGGAAATCGCCAAGCTGGAGAAGGAATACTCCGAGCTGGAGGAAGTCTGGAAGGCGGAAAAGGCCGCCCTGCAGGGCGCCCAGGCCATCAAGGAGAAACTGGAACAGGCCCGTCTGGAGCTGGAGAACGCCAAACGTGCCGGCGACCTGCAGCGCATGGCAGAAATCCAGTACGGCGTCATCCCCCAGCTGGAGGCGCAGCTCAAGGCCGCCCAGGAGGCGGAAACCCGCGAGTTCAAGCTGCTGCGCAACAAGGTGACCGAAGAGGAGATCGCCGAGATCGTCTCCAAGTGGACCGGCATCCCGGTCTCCAAGATGCTGGAAGGGGAGAAGCAGAAGCTGCTGCGCCTGGAGGAGGAACTCCACAAGCGCGTCGTCGGCCAGGACGAGGCCGTCACCGCCGTGGCCAACGCCATCCGCCGTTCGCGCGCGGGACTGTCCGATCCCAACCGGCCGGTGGGCTCGTTCCTGTTCCTCGGCCCCACCGGGGTGGGCAAGACCGAGCTGTGCAAGGCGCTGGCGGACTTCCTGTTCGACACCGAGCGCGCCATGATCCGCATCGACATGTCGGAGTTCATGGAAAAGCACGCCGTCGCCCGCCTGATCGGGGCGCCCCCCGGCTACGTCGGCTACGAGGAGGGCGGCTATCTCACCGAAGCGGTGCGGCGCAAGCCCTACTCGGTGATCCTGTTCGACGAGGTGGAAAAGGCCCACCCGGACGTGTTCAACATCCTGCTGCAGATTCTCGACGACGGCCGCCTGACCGACAGCCACGGGCGTACGGTGGACTTCCGCAACACGGTGGTGATCATGACCTCCAACCTCGGCTCCGACCGCATCCAGGAGCTGGCCCAGGAAGGGGCCGACTACAAGGTCATCAAGAACGAAGTGATGACCTACGTCAACCGCCACTTCCGGCCGGAGTTCGTCAACCGCATCGACGAGATCGTGGTGTTCCACCCGCTCGGCCGCGAGCACATCCACAACATCGCCCGGCTGCAGATCGCCCGGCTGCAGCAGCGCCTGGAAGAGCGGGAGATGAAGCTGGAGGTCACCGAACCCGCCCTCGACATCATCGCCGAGGTGGGCTACGACCCGGTGTTCGGCGCCCGTCCCCTGCGCCGCGCCATCCAGCACCTCATCGAGGAACCGCTGGCGATGGAGATCCTCGCCGGCAAGTTCGGCCCCGGCGACACCATCGTCGCCGATACGGAGGGCGACAAGATCGTCTTCCGCAAGGGCTAAACCCCGCGTTGCTCGTTCAACCTGCCTTGTGCGCCCTTCGGGGCGCATTTTTTTGCCCGGAAAGTGACAAAATTGTCAAAACCGGCCCACGAATCACCCATGATTCCGCCCCGGACGGCGCTGGCTTCCCGCCATCTGCTTGATTTTCAAAGAATCGAAAAGTTGGCAAGGGGATTGCTCTATTCAAAGCGAACTTTCTACCAACCACACACAGGAGACATCGATATGATGCAACAACGCAACCAACAGGGCTTCACGCTCATCGAACTGATGATCGTGGTGGCGATCATCGGGATTCTGGCGGCGATCGCGTTGCCGGCATATCAGGATTATACGAAAAAGGCGAAGATGTCAGAGGTAACGTTAGCCTTGAGTTCCTGCAGAACTACAATTACTGAAAAATATCAAACCGCCTCTAGTGGGCCTGGGAAAGGAAATTGGGGCTGCGAAAACAGCACAGGATCTAAATATGTAGCAAAGGTAGAGACGAATGCAGATGGCGCAGTACGTGCAGAGATACAAAATATTGACGTTGGCCTAGAAGGAACAAAAGGATATGTATATTTAATTCCAGAAAAAACGGATGGGACTGCCATGACCGTGGCTTCAGACCTTGGCAATGCGGTTGGTCAATGGGAATGCGGCTCCGACCAAGCTAAAGTTGTCAAATATCTACCCGGCTCTTGTAACAAGCTTGGATCAGCTCCAACAGGGTTCTAAACTCCAGTTTAATTGTCAAGCCCCGGCTTTTTTCCGGGGCTTTTTTCAATCCCAACTCAACGCCCCACCCGTCTGATACTCCGTCACCCGGGTCTCGAAGAAGTTCTTCTCCTTGCGGAAACCGATCTGTTCCTCCCACCAGGGCAGGACTTCGGCCTCGCTTTCCTGGTAGAGGGGGTTTAGTCCCAAGTCGAGCAGGCGGCGGTTGGCGAGATAGCGCACGTGGCGCAGGTGGAGCGCCAGATCGTAGCCGAGCATGGGTTTGACCGCATATTCGGCGTAGGCCTGCTCCAACTCCATCGCCTCGCCCATCAACTTGTGTGCCTGGGACTCGTCGATACGGGTTTCCGGGTGTTCGCGCCACAGGGCCTGGATCAGGGCCTTGCCGAAGGCGACGTGGCCGGACTCGTCGCGGGCGATGTACTGCAGCTGCTCGCCGGTGCGCACCATCAGGCGGCGGCGCTGCAGGGAGAAGATGGGACAGAAGTTGGCCATGAACCAGACGCCCTCGAAGATCATGTAGTAGAAGAACAGGCCGCGGACGTAATCGGTAAGATCGCCGCCCTGCCCCTGGAGGGCGTGCGTCTGGGCGTTGCTGTATTCGAACTTGGCGCGGATCTGCGGCACCTTCTGATACAGCAGGTAGATTTCGTCCTCGTCGAAGTTGAGGGACTCGATGATGTGCTGGTAACTCATCGAGTGGATGGTTTCCTGGTGCATCTGGGCGATGACGGCCATCCCTACTTCAGGCGCGGTGATGCGCTCGTATACCGCCAGGGCCAGGTTGCGCTGGTGCAGGGCGTCGGCGGTGGTGAGGGTGGCGAAGGTGGTGAAGAAGGTGTGGCGCTCGTTGTCATTGAGCTTGCCCAGCGCCATCAGGTCCTCACCCATGCCGATCTCGGTGGGCAACCAGAAGTTGCGCTGGGACTTGATGTAGGCGTCCCAGGCCCAGTGGTATTTGATCGGGGCGATGTTGGCGGTCAGATCGCTGCCGCCCACCAGGCGCTTCTCGCCGTCCACCGCCGCAGCAGCCTCGCTGTCGGCGGCCACCGGTTCGAAGTGGACCTTGGTGTCCGCGGCCGGTCGCTTGCGTTTGATCTGTTCGAGGGGGTCGTCCCAGTTCAGCATCGGTCTTTCTCCTCCAGAATTCATTGACAGGCTTCGCAGTCGGGGTCGAGGATCGAGCACACCTTGGGTGCCTCTTCCGGTTTCGGGGCGGCGGTGTGGCGCTCGACCCGACTCGCCCCCAGGGTGCGCAGGTAATAGGTGGTCTTGAGGCCCTTGAGCCAGGCGAACTTGTACAGGGCGTCGAGCTTCTTGCCCGAGGGCTCGGCCAGGTACAGGTTGAGGGACTGGCTCTGGTCGAGCCATTTCTGCCGCCGGGAGGCCGCCTCCACCAACCAGCGCGGGTCGATCTCGAAGGCGGTGGCGTACAGGGCCTTGAGTTCGTCGGGGATGCGGTCGATCTGCTGCACGCTGCCGTCGTAGTACTTGAGGTCGGCGATCATGACCTCGTCCCACAGTCCCAGGGATTTGAGGTCGGCCACCAGATAGGGGTTGACCACGGTGAACTCGCCCGAGAGGTTGGATTTGACGTACAGGTTCTGATACGTCGGCTCGATGGACTGGCTCACCCCGCAGATGTTGGAGATGGTGGCCGTGGGGGCGATGGCCAGGCAGTTGGAGTTGCGCATCCCCTGCCTGACCTTCTCCCGCAGGGCGTCCCAGTCGAGCGTGCGGCTACGGTCCATGTCCAGATACTCGCCGCGGGCCTCCTGCAGCAGGTCGATGGAGTCGATGGGCAGGATGCCCTGGCTCCACAGCGAGCCCTGGAAGCTGGAATAGGAACCCCGTTCTTGGGCCAGTGCGGCGGAGGCTTCGATGGCGAAGTAACTGATCGCCTCCATGCTGCGGTCGGCGAATTCCACCGCCTCCTGGCTGGCATAAGGGATACGCTGCTTGTAGAGGGCGTCCTGGAAGCCCATCAACCCCAGCCCCACGGGCCGGTGGCGCAGGTTGGCGCGGCGTGCCTTGGGAACGCTGTAGTAGTTGATGTCGATGACGTTGTCGAGCATCCGCATGGCGGTGCGGCAGGTGCGCTGAAGCTTGTCCATGTCGAGGCCGTCTTCGGTGACGTGGGCGGCCAGGTTGACCGAGCCCAGGTTGCAGACGGCGATTTCCTCGTCGGAGGTGTGCAGGGTTATTTCCGAGCACAAGTTTGAACTGTGAACCACTCCGACGTGCTGGTTGGTGTAGCGCAGGTTGCACGGATCCTTGAAGGTGATCCAGGGATGGCCGGTTTCGAACAGCATGGTGAGCATCTTGCGCCACAGCTGCACTGCCGGCACCTTCTTGAACAGCTTGATCTCGCCGCGGGCGGCCTTTTCCTCGTAGGCCAGATAGGCCCGCTCGAAGTCCTGGCCGTATTTGTCGTGGAGGTCGGGCACCTCGTCGGGGGAGAACAGGGTCCATTCGCCTTCCTCGGCCACCCGCTTCATGAACAGATCCGGCACCCAGTTGGCGGTGTTCATGTCGTGGGTACGGCGGCGCTCCTCGCCGGTATTCTTCCTAAGTTCCAGGAACTCCTCGATGTCCAGGTGCCAGGTTTCCAGGTAGGCGCAGATGGCGCCTTTACGTTTGCCTCCCTGATTCACAGCTACTGCAGTGTCGTTGGCCACCTTCATGAACGGCACCACGCCCTGGCTCTTGCCGTTGGTGCCCTTGATGTAGGCCCCCATGGCCCGTACCCGGGTCCAGTCGTTGCCGAGTCCGCCGGCGTACTTGGAGAGCATGGCGTCTTCCTTGATGCCGTTGAAGATGCCTTCCAGATCGTCCGGAATGGTGGTCAGATAGCAGGACGACAGCTGCGGCCGCAGGGTGCCGGCGTTGAACAGGGTCGGGGTCGAGCACATGAAGTCGAAGCTGGAAATCAGCTCGTAGAACTCGATGGCGCGGGCCTCGCGGTCGATCTCGTTCTTGGCCAGCCCCATCGCCACCCGCATGAAGAACGCCTGGGGCAGCTCGAAGCGGGTGCCGTCGTGGTGGATGAAGTAGCGGTCGTAGAGGGTCTGCAGCCCCAGATAGGTGAACTGGAAGTCGCGCTCCGGCTTCAACGCCTGGCCCAGCTGTTCCAGATCGTACTGGCCCATCACCGGGTCGAGCAGCTCCAGCTCGATGCCGCGGCGGATGTAGCGCTGGAAGTAGTCGGCGTAGCCTTCCTCCATTTCCGCCCCGGTGGCGGTCTCGAAGTGGCCGCTGAGAAAGCCGAGGGCTTCGGAGCGGATCTTGTCGAGCAGCAGGCGGGCGGCGACGTAGCCGTAATCGGGCGACTGCTCGATACGCAGGCGCGCGGCCATGATGAGGGTGTCGATGACCTCGTTCTCCGGCACGCCGTCGTACAGGTTGCGCTTGGCCTCCTGCAGGATCCATTGGGGATCGGGGTCTTCCAGACCCTGACAGGATTCTTTCACCAGCCGCGCCATGCGCCCCTCATCCAGGGGCTTGCGCTGGCCGTGTTCGTCGGTGACGTGCAGCTGCGGTGCCTCGGGCTTATTTTCCGCTTTGGCCTTCTCGGCCCGCAGGCGCGCCCGTTCCTCGCGGTAGAGGACGTAGGCGCGGGCCACCTTGTGGAAACCTCCGCGCATCAGGGCCAGCTCCACCTGGTCCTGGATGTCCTCGATGTGGACGGTACCGCCGGCGGGCAGGCGCCGCATCAGGGCCCGCACCACCTGCTCGGTAAGCTCGGCGCAGGTGTCGTGGATGCGGCGGCTGGCGGCGGCCTGACCGCCCTCGACGGCGAGAAACGCTTTGGTGATGGCGATGCGGATCTTATTGGGATCGAAGCCGGTGAGCTTGCCGTTGCGGCGGATGACCTTGAGTTCCTCCGGAATCATGGCCTGAACCTCGGAACTCAGCTCGAGGGCCGGATAGTTGGACGCCGGCATCGGCCCGGTGGCAGCGGTGGTGGATTCCATACGCGTTCCCCCTTGGACGGAATTCAGGATTTTCGGAATGTTGAAAACACTATAGGCGGTGCTTTCAGAGGATGTCAACCTCAATATCCTGTGTTTTTCCGGCGGAAAGGCTGTGGATAACCTGTGGACACGGAAAAACTCCCTTCCACCTCAAAGACTTTGGCACAATATCCCGCTCGAGGAGGATGCCCCGACAATACCAACGAGAATCATCATGCCGACCCAGCCCCACCCTGACCCCGCCCCGTCCCTGACCCAAGTCGTGCAGCGCTTCCTGCGACGCCTGTTCCCCACTCCCCAGGCGGTCGCCCTGACCCTGCTGCTGGTGGCCGGCTTCCTGGCGGTGGTGATGCTGGCGGACATGCTGATGCCGGTGTTCGCCGCCCTGGTGATCGCCTACCTGCTGGAGGGACCGGTGAGCGCCATGGAGCGGCGCGGCGTGCCACGGCTGGCGGCGGTGATGCTCGTCTTCGTCGCCTTCATGGCTCTGCTGCTGTTCACCGTCATCGCCCTGTTGCCGCTGCTGTACCAGCAGCTGGCCCAGCTGGCCCAGCAACTGCCCAACATGGTGACCCAGGGGCTGGCTCTGCTAGAGCGTTTGCCGGAACTGTATCCGGAATTCATCAGCCAGCAGCAGATCGACGCGCTCATCGCCACCATACGCCAGGAATTCATCCTCCTGGGCCAGCGCCTCCTGACCTACTCCTACGCCTCGGTGGTCAACCTGATCGCCATCGTCGTATACGTGATCCTGGTGCCGCTTTTGGTGTTCTTCTTCCTCAAGGACAAGGACCGCATTCTGGCCTGGTTCAAACAGTACCTGCCCAAGGACATCCACCTGACCGCCCAGGTCTGGCGCAACGTGGACGCCCAGATCGGCAACTACATCCGCGGCAAGGTGATCGAGATCCTGATCGTCTTCGGCGTCAGTTTTCTGACCTTCTCCCTGCTGGGGCTCAACTACGCTCTGCTCTTGTCGGTGCTGGTGGGGCTGTCGGTCATCATTCCCTATATCGGCGCCACGGTGGTGACCTTCCCGGTGCTGATCGTGGCCTATTTTCAGTGGGGACTGAGCGATCCCTTCTGGTACGTGACCATCGCCTACTTCGTGATCCAGGCCCTCGACGGCATGGTGCTGGTGCCGATCCTGTTCTCGGAGGTGGTCAACCTGCATCCGGTGGCGATCATCGTCGCCATCCTGTTTTTCGGTGGGCTGTGGGGATTCTGGGGGGTGTTTTTCGCCATTCCGCTGGCGACCCTGGTGGAGGCGGTGCTGAGCGCCTGGCCGCGGGAAGGCCGTTACGTGGGCCAGAGCAAGAAAGGCCGCAAGCCGCCGCGCCAGCGCAAACGGCGCCACGGCCCGCCGCCCGGGCACAAGGAAATCAGCCGCCCCCCTGCCGCAACGCCCTGAGTTTGGCGAGCACCTCGTCCACGTGGCCCTGGACCTTGACCTTGCGCCACTCGGCCGCCAGCCGGCCCTCGGGATCGATGAGGAAGGTGCTGCGCTCGATGCCGCGGTATTCGCGGCCGAACATCTTTTTGGGCCTGATGACGTCGAACAGGCGGCACAGGGTTTCGTCCTGGTCCGAAATCAGCTCGAAGGGAAACCCCTGGCGAGCCTTGAAGTTCTCGTGGGTCTTGAGGCTGTCGCGGGAGACGCCGAAAATTTCCGCCCCCAGCTGTTTGAATGCCTCGTAATGGTCGCGGAAGGCGCGGCCCTCCAGGGTACAGCCCGGCGTGTGGTCCTTGGGATAGAAATACAGCACCACCCATTTGCCCTTCAGGTCCGACAGCCGGACGGTCCTGCCGCCGGTGGCGGGGGCGGAAAAATCCGGCACCGGCTGTCCTGCCTGTACGTTGGATTCACTCATGTCGCGCTCCTAGAAGATGGGTTTGAGCGGTTCGAAAATGGCGTCCACCTGCAACTGCTCGCAGTAGTCGAGGAAATCGTCGCGCAGCGACAGCACCCCGATTCCCGGCGGAATCCGCAGCAGCATGTGGACGGTACAGACGGTGGCGTCCACGTAGGGCAGGCGGTAGCTGCTGCAGCGCAGGTCCTGAATGCCGACGCCGGCCTGGGAAAAGAAGGCCACCAGACCCTCCAACACCCCGGCGTGCTCGCGGCTCACCACGTCGGCGACGTAGAGCAGCTCATTGCTTCCTTCCTCGCCTTCCCTGTCCGTCTCTTCCAGCCGGTGATGGAAAATCTGCGCCTGCTGTCCCAGCACGGCAAGCGCGCTCTCCAGCCGCGCCATGTGATTCCACTTGCCCTGGACCTGCAGGAAACAGGCGCACCCCCTGGCGATCCGTGCCATGCGGCACTCGCGCACCTCGCAGTCGCTTTCGCGGATACTGGCCAGCAGTCGCTCGAACAGCGTGCCGTCCGGCTCACCCCAGGCGGTAATGATCAGTTGCATGTGTCCTCCAAAGCCCGACGATCGGGATTCTGCGATCGGTTACGTTACAATGAAGCGCCAAATCGACCTCCACGACAAGAAAAAACGGAACCGCGACCCATGTTACAGATCGAGTACGACCTCCAGGAACAGGACCTGACCGCTTTCACCGAACACGAACTGCAGGACAAGGAACACTTTCAGAAGGTCCTGCGCCGCCACGAAGTGCTGCTCCCCGCCATCATGGCCCTGTTGGCTTTCTTCGTATGGTTCTATTACGGCAACGTCCCCGGCGCCATCTACATCGGCCTCATGGCCATCCTCTGGCGTTACGTCGCCCCGCTCATTATCAAATACAACATCCGGCGCCGCACCCTCAAATTATACAGCGCCGAGGACATCGCGCAGCTGACCGGCCACTACAAACTGGTGCTCGAACCCCAAGCGCTGCTGCTGGTGCGCGGCAAGGAGGAAACCCGCTTCCCTTGGCGCGATCTGATCCGCATCGAGGACACCAAGAAATACATCTTCATCTACCTGGACGTGGATCAAGCGCTGATCGTCCCCAAGAAACAGGCCGAAGGCGACCTGAAGAAGTTCGTCGAGATCGCCCGCAAGCGTATCGCCGCTGCCGAGTGACGCTCAGCCGCCCCAGACACGCGCATCCCGGGCCATGAAACGTTCCCCCACCGTACCTACCCGGCGGTAGAAATCCGCCCCGTCGGCCCGGGCCAGATCCCGGAAGAAGCGGCCGATCCAGGGCGCCAGGTGGTTCCGGAAGAAATCGCCCTGGCCGGGGTGATCCTCCAGGACCAGCAGTGCCATCGCTTCGCACAGGGCGGCGACATGGTCCTCCGGTTCGCCCGGCCCACTCCGGCAGATCCCCAGCCGGGCCAAATCGTGGCGCAGCTCCACCAGCGGCGTCTCGTGCAGAAATCCCCGACGGTACCAGGAGGCATAAGGCAGCAGCTCCCCCTGGGTGACGCCGATGAACAGGGTATGGAATTCGTCCACGAGGGCTTCGGGATCGGCGCCGGTCGCTGCCGCCTGCAGGGCGCGCAGGGCTTCGGCCAGTTCGTCGTCACCGCTCACCTCCAGCGCTCTCAGGGTCTCCAGCAGCACCGCTTCCGGAGGTTCGCGCAGCAGGGCGGCCAACAGCAGGTACAGGTCGGCGCGGGTCTGGGCGTCAGTCATGGGCCAGATCCCGGATGCGGCAGTCTTCGCACAGGTATAGGCGCCGGCGCTGACGGGAACCGGTGAACAGGGGATGTCCGGCGATCCGGGCGGCGACCTGTTCCACCAGCCGCCGGCTGCCGAAGGGTTTGCCGCAGTCGGGGCAGTGCAAGACCTCATCCTCCTGCAGCCAGCGCAGGCGGCGGCGCTGTCCGGCATCGGTCAGCCAACGGGGTTCGAGGGTGACGGCGGCTTCCGGACACTGGCTCTGACACTGGGCGCACTGGACACAGGCCGCCTCCACGAACCCCAGCCGCGGGGATTCCCCGCCTGCCTGCAGGGCGCCGGTGGGACACACCGAGACACAGGCGTAGCACAGGGTGCAGCGGTCGGCATTCACGGCCACCGCGCCCAAAGGCGCCGGGAACGGCAGAAGCACCGACGTCGGTTGCAGTGGCGCCACTTCGGTCAACCGCGCCAAGGCCAGGCGCAACTGGTCAATTTTGCTTTCCACCACCGCCAACGACACCGGTTCGGAAACAAGCGCTGCGGCGCCGTCTTCCGGGAGCTGCTCCAGCCAGCCGACGCCACGCTGGCGATACCCCAATCCCCGAAGCAGGGCCGCCACCCAGCCGAACTGAGCTTCCAGGGCCGCCACGCTCGGCGCCGTCAGCCCAGTCCGCTGCAGCCACACCCCGGCGGCGCCGGCCGCCAGCAGCGTCAGCCACACCTCCGGGCCGCAGGCGGCCACCGAATGCACCGGGAATACCAGCCAGCCGTCGCCGGGCTCGGCCGGCTGTTGAGCGTTGACAAACGCCACCGGCGCCGCAGGACGGGATTCGAGCGCCGCCAGCCAGCGGGGCAGGCTTTCCGTACGGGGCGGCCAGCGGTAGGACAGCGCCCCGGTGGGACAGACCGTGGTGCAGTCGCCGCAACCCTGGCACAGATAGGGATCGACCTCGACCGCGGTCAGGCGCAGGGCGATGGCTTCGGCCGGACAGGCATCGACGCAGCGCCGGCAGCCTTCACGTCCCCCCCCGCGGCGGGCGCAAAGTTCGGCCCGGTAGGCGAAGTAACGGGGTTTCTCGAACTCGCCGACCCAGTCGGACAGCCGCTCCACCACGTCGGCCAGTTCCCGGCCTTCCGCCAGGGGCGCGAAATAACCGAAAGGCGCCACCGCCCGCGCCAGCTGCGGGGGATCGCCGGCATCGACGATCAGATCGAAGACCTCGCCGGGCTCCAGCAGTTCGGCGGCCACGTCCCGGCCGTCGTCCAGTCGCACCCGGTAGGCACCCAGATGCCCCTGGATGGACACCGCCTGGCCGGCAGCCCGCATCATCCGGACAGCGGCGGTGACGGGCGCATCGTCGAGCAGCAGGAAGGCCGGCCGCAACGGTTCCGGCCAGTCGTTGCGCCGCAGCCAGGGGGCCAGCACCGCCGTGGCGCCGATGAACAGCACCCGCCCCCGGGAACGGTATTCGACCGTCTCAGGCGTCATGCCGGATGGGCCCGTCTCCGGCATCACGGTCTTCCTCCAAGGTCGTGTAGTCCTCGTCGTATTCGTTGAGCGGGTCCGGATTCTGAAATTCCTCCGCGGTGAAACGGCGCCGCCACAGCAGCCGGCGAAAACCCTCGCTCATCTTGTTTTCCTCCTTCGTCGCTGACGTCACAACAGGATAGCCCACAAAGAAAAACCCCGCACCTCCCTCGGGAGATGCGGGGTTTTCTCTGCGGCAGGCGTTACTTACTCGAAGTGCTGCCCTGCCGGACCGCCGACGGGACTGACGCCGCCGGAAGGCTCGGCCGGGGCTTCCTGCTTGCCCTTGGCCTCTGCCTCGGCATCCGCCGCCTGCTTGCCGGTGGGCGGATTGTCCTCCCAGTCCTTGGGGGGCGGCGGGGTTTCGCCCCGCATGATGGCGTCGATCTGGTCGCGGTCGATGGTTTCGTACTTGACCAGGGCCTCGGCCATCATGTGGAGCTTGTCCATGTTCTCCTTGAGGATGCGCTCGGCCCGCTCGTAGTTGCGGTCGATGATGGCGCGGATCTCCTCGTCGATCATGCGCGCGGTGGCCTCGGACATGCTCTTGTGCTGGGTCACCGAGCGGCCCAGGAACACTTCGCCTTCCTCTTCGGCATAGGCCAGAGGCCCGAGCTTTTCCGACAGCCCCCATTTGGTGACCATGTTGCGGGCGATGTCGGTAGCCCGCTCGATGTCGTTGGAAGCGCCGGTGGTGATGGCCTCCGGACCGAAGATCAGGGCCTCGGCGATGCGGCCGCCGAACAGGCTGGAGATCTGGCTCTCTAGCTTGCGCTTGGAGGCCGAGTACTGATCCCGCTCGGGCAGGAACATGGTGATCCCCAAAGCCCGCCCCCGGGGCATGATGCTGACCTTGTAGACCGGATCGTGCTCGGGAACGTTGAGGCCGACGATGGCGTGACCGGCTTCGTGGTAGGCGGTCATGCGCTTTTCCTCGTCGCTCATCACCATGGATCTGCGTTCGACACCCATGAGGATCTTGTCCTTGGCCTTTTCCAGGTCCCCCATGTCCACCAGCTTCTTGTTGGCGCGGGCGGCGAACAGTGAGGCTTCGTTGACCAGGTTGGCCAGATCCGCCCCGGAGAAACCGGGGGTGCCGCGGGCGATCACTTTCGGATCGACGTCGTCTGCGGTGGGCACCTTGCGCAGATGCACCTTGAGAATCTGCTCGCGGCCGCGGATGTCGGGCAGGCCGACGGTGACCTGCCGGTCGAAGCGGCCGGGACGCAAAAGCGCCGGGTCGAGCACGTCGGGACGGTTGGTGGCGGCGATGATGATGATTCCTTCGTTACCTTCGAAACCGTCCATCTCCACCAGCAGCTGGTTGAGGGTCTGCTCGCGTTCGTCGTGCCCGCCGCCCAGTCCTGCGCCGCGGTGACGGCCGACGGCGTCGATCTCGTCGATGAAGACGATGCAGGGGGCGTGCTTCTTGGCCTGCTCGAACATGTCGCGCACCCGAGAGGCCCCGACCCCGACGAACATTTCCACGAAATCGGAACCGGAGATGGTGAAGAACGGCACCTTGGCCTCCCCGGCGATGGCCCGGGCGATCAGGGTCTTACCGGTCCCGGGCGGGCCGACCATCAAAATGCCCTTGGGGATGCGGCCGCCGAGCTTCTGGAATTTGCTCGGGTCCTTGAGGAAATCGACCACTTCCTGCACCTCTTCGATGGCTTCGTCACAGCCGGCCACGTCCTTGAAGGTGACTTTGATCTTGTCCTCCTCCATCAGCCGCGCCTTGCTCTTGCCGAAGTTCATCGCTCCCCGGCCGGCGCCGCCGCCGCCCTGCATCTGGCGCATGAAGAACACCCACACGCCGATCAGCAGCAGCATCGGGAACCAGGAAATGAAGATCTGCATCAGCAGCGACTGGCCTTCCGGCGGTTTGGCCTTGATCTCGACCTTGTTCTCCAGAAGATCGTCGATCAGATGCGGGTCGTTGGGGTTGTAGGTGATGAATTTCTGCCCTGCGGTGGTGATGCCCTTGACGGCGTTGCCCTCGATGACCACCTGTTTGACCTGGCCGTTGTGGACCGCTTCGATGAACTGGGTATACGACAACTGCGCACCCGAAGGCTTGCGGGCGCCGAAGTTGTTGAACACCGACATCAGCACCGCGGCGATCACCACCCACAGGAGTATGTTTTTCAGCATGTTGCTCAAAGGTCTCTCTCCCAACCGGCTCCTTCCGGTTTGTTGCCAATACGTCCGCTGTATTGTCTGTGGTTTGCCTACTTAAAAGTAGCCTTAAAACTCAGCGTTTGAATCCCTGCGCCAGCAGATAGACTTCTCGGCTGCGTGCCCGTGATGCCTTGGGCTTGCGGGTCGCTACCCTGGCGAAACGCTGGCGTACCTGTTTCTGAAAAGCTTCGAACCCCTCGCCCTGAAAAAGTTTCGTCAAAAAACACCCGCTTTCGCTCAAGAGATTCTCGGCCGCCTCCAGGGCCAACTCGGCCAACAACATCGCCCGGGGCTGATCGACGCTGCGGTTGCCGCTCATATTCGGCGCCATGTCCGACAGCACCACGTCCACCGCACGGCCGCCGACCTCATCCTGCAGCCGGCGCCAGGTTTCCTCCGCGGTGAAGTCCCCCTGCAGGAAGGTCACGCCCGGCAGCGGCTCCATGGGCAACAGATCCAGGGCGATCACCTGGCCGTTCGGCGCCACCCGTTCGGCGGCGTATTGCGACCAACCGCCGGGAGCGGCCCCCAGGTCGATCACCGTCATGCCCGGCCGCAGAATTCGGTCGCGCTGCTGGATCTCCGCCAGTTTGAACACCGCCCGGCTGCGCCAGCCCTGCGCCTGGGCCTGACGGACATAATCATCGTTGAAATGCTCCGCCAGCCAGCGGCCGCTGCTTCGACTCCTCGCCATAATTTCCGAGTATTCTACTGCATTTTAGACTGCGATCGCGCCGGGACGTTCGGATTCCGCTATACTGTCGCCCCTTCTTCGAAGCGATCCATCGACATGCTGGACAAAAAGCAGAAACGCCACCTCAAGGCCCGCGCTCACCCGCTCAGACCGGTCGTGCTCACCGGCCAGCTCGGCCTCACCGAAGCGGTGCTGGCGGAAATCGACCGGGCCCTGACGGCCCACGAGCTCATCAAGGTACGGATCAACGCCGAGGACCGTCAAGCCCGGCGGGAGATGGCGCAGCAAATCTGCGACCGCCTCGACGCGGAGCTGGTCCAGATCCTCGGGCACGTGGCGACATTGTATCGGGAAAATCCGGAAGAATAAGCAGGCTGCGGCGAAATGCCGCAGCTGGGGTCATTCGTAGCGGACGGAAAGGACTTCGTACTCGCGGATGCCTTTGGGCGTCTTGACTTCCACCACATCCTCGACTTCCTTGCCGATCAGGGCGCGGGCGATGGGCGAGGAGATGGAAATCAGACCCTGTTTGATGTCGGCCTCGTCGTCGCCGACGATCTGGTAGGTGACGGTATCGCCGGTCTCCAGATCCTCCAGCTCGACGGTGGCACCGAACACCACCTTGCCGTCGGCATTGATCTGGGTCACGTCGATGATCTGGGCGTTGGCGAGCTTGGCCTCGATCTCGCGGATCCGCCCCTCGATGAAGCTCTGCTGCTCGCGGGCGGCGTGGTATTCGGCGTTTTCCTTCAGGTCGCCGTGGGCCCGCGCTTCGGCGATCGCCGCGATCACCTGCGGACGCTTGACGGTCTTGAGCTCGTGAAGCTCCTGTTTGAGCTTCTCCGCCCCGCGGACGGTCAAGGGCACTTTGTTCATGGGCTTTCCTCCAGTTGTCGGTGCAAATCGTGCAGGCAATAGACCCGCCCGGTGTCGAGGGCGTCCAGCGCCAGGGCGATGGCGTAGGCCCCTGCCAGGGTGGTGGTGTAGGTCACCTGGTGCTGGAGGGCCTCGCGGCGGATCAGGAAGGAATCGGCGATAGCCTTCTTGCCCTCGGTGGTGTTGATGATGAGCTGCACTTCCCCGTTCTTGATCAGATCGACGATGTGGGGCCGGCCCTCGCGGACCTTGTTGACCACCTCGCAGGGAAGCCCGGCCTCCTTGAGCACCCTGGCGGTGCCGCGGGTGGCCACCAATTCGAAGCCCTTCTCCAGCAAGCTGCGGGCGATGGGCGCCAGACGCTGCTTGTCCCGTTCGCGCACGCTCATCAGCACCCGCCCGCCGCGCACCAGCCGGGAACCGGCCGCCTGCTGGGCCTTGGCGTAAGCCTCACCGAAGCTCAGCCCCACCCCCATGACCTCGCCGGTGGACTTCATCTCCGGCCCCAGCAGCGGATCGACGCCGGGGAACTTGATGAACGGGAACACCGCCTCCTTGACCGCGAAATAGGGCGGCACCCGCTCCTGTGCGATCCCCTGCCGCGCCAGGGTGCGGCCGGTCATGCAGCGGGCGGCGATCTTCGCCAGCGGCAGGCCGATGGCTTTGGAAACGTAGGGCACGGTGCGCGAGGCCCGGGGATTGACCTCGAGGATGTAGATGTCCTGGTCCTTGATGGCGAACTGGGTGTTCATCAGACCCACCACCCCCAAAGCCTCGCCGAGCCGGCGCATCTGCTCGCGCAGGCGCTGCTGCAGCCCGGCGTCGAGCTCGTAGGGGGGAATCGAGCAGGCCGAGTCGCCGGAGTGGATCCCCGCCTGTTCGATATGTTCCATGATGGCGCCGATCCACACGGTTTCGCCGTCGCACACCGCATCCACGTCCACTTCCACGGCGTCGTCGAGGAAACGGTCGAGAAGCACCGGCGACTGATTGGAGACGCTCACGGCCTCCACCATGTAACGCCGCAGCTCCTCCTCGTTGAAGACGATCTCCATCGCCCGCCCGCCGAGAACGTAAGACGGTCTGACCACCAGGGGATAACCGAGTTCCCGGGCGCTCAGCACCGCCTCTTCCAGGGAGCGGACGGTGCGGTTGTCCGGCTGTTTCAACCCCAGGCGCTCCACCAGTTTCTGGAAGCGCTCGCGGTCCTCGGCCAGGTCGATGGCGTCGGGCGAGGTGCCGATGATCGGCGCCCCGGCCGCCTCCAGATCGCGCGCCAGCTTCAGCGGGGTCTGGCCACCATACTGGACGATCACCCCCTCCGGCCGTTCCACGTGGATCAGCTCGAGCACGTCCTCCAGGGTCAGCGGCTCGAAGTAGAGGCGGTCGGAGGTGTCGAAGTCGGTGGAGACGGTTTCCGGATTGCAGTTGACCATGATGGTCTCGAAACCGTCTTCCTTGAGGGCGAAGGCGGCGTGGACACAGCAGTAGTCGAACTCGATCCCCTGGCCGATGCGGTTGGGGCCGCCGCCGAGGATCATGATCTTGCGCCTGGCCGTGGGCTCGGCTTCGCATTCGTCCTCGTAAGTGGAATAAAGGTAGGCGGTGCTCGAGGCGAACTCGGCGGCGCAGGAGTCGATGCGCTTGTACACCGGACGGATACCGTGTTTGTGGCGCGCGGTGCGCACCTCCAGCTCGGAGCTGTCGAGCAGGGCCGCCAGGCGCGAGTCGGCGAATCCCATGCGCTTGAAGGCCCGCAGCTCCTCTGGACTCAGGGTGGCCAGGGTGCGTTTCCTGAGACTTTGCTCGGCGGCGACGATTTCTTCGATCTGGGCCAGGAACCAGGGATCGATGCGGCTGTGTTCGTAAATCTCGTCCAGGGACATGCCGAAACGGAAGGCGTCGGCCACGTACCAGAGGCGGTCGGAGCCGGGGCTGCGCAGCTCGCGCACCAGGCGGTCGCGGGCATCCTCGGCCTGGAGGTCGAGCTTCTCGGTCAGGCCGTCGACGCCGATCTCCAGCCCCCGCAGGGCCTTCTGCAGCGATTCCTGGAAGGTGCGGCCGATGGCCATCACCTCGCCCACCGATTTCATCTGGGTGGTGAGCCGGTCGTCGGCATCGGGAAACTTCTCGAAGGCGAACCGCGGCACCTTGGTGACCACGTAGTCGATGCTGGGCTCGAAGGAGGCCGGGATGGCCCCGCCGGTGATCTCGTTGCGTAGCTCGTCGAGGGTGTAACCGACGGCCAGCTTGGCTGCCACCCGGGCGATGGGGAAACCGGTGGCTTTGGAGGCCAGGGCCGAGGAGCGGGAAACGCGCGGATTCATCTCGATCACCACCAAGCGGCCATCCTCGGGATTGACCGCGAACTGGACGTTGGAGCCGCCGGTATCGACGCCGATCTCGCGCAGCACCGCGATGGAGGCATCGCGCATGATCTGGTATTCCTTGTCGGTGAGCGTCTGGGCCGGGGCCACGGTGATGGAATCGCCGGTGTGGACCCCCATGGGGTCGAGATTCTCGATGGAGCAGACGATGATGCAGTTGTCCTTGCGGTCACGCACCACCTCCATCTCGAATTCCTTCCAACCGAGGATGGATTCCTCGATGAGCAGCTCGCTCACCGGCGACAGCTCCAGGCCGCGCTCGCAGATCTCCACGAACTCCTCACGGTTGTAGGCGATACCGCCGCCGCTGCCGCCGAGGGTGAAGGACGGGCGGATGATGGCGGGAAAACCGATGTCCTCAAGGACGGCGAAGGCTTCCTCCATGGTGTGGGCGACGCCGCTTTTGGGCACGTCGAGACCGATGCGGCGCATGGCCTGGCGGAACAGGTCGCGATCCTCAGCCTTTTCGATGGCCTGCCGTGAGGCGCCGATCAATTCCACTCCGTAGCGTTCCAACACTCCCTCCCGCTCCAGGTCGAGGGCGCAGTTGAGGGCCGTCTGACCGCCCATGGTGGGCAGCAGGGCGTCGGGGCGCTCCTGGTCGATGATGCGCGCCACGGTGGGCCAGTCCACCGGCTCGATGTAGACGCGGTCGGCGGTGTCCGGGTCGGTCATGATGGTGGCCGGGTTGGAATTGACCAGGATGACCCGGTAGCCCTCCTCGCGCAGGGCCTTGCAGGCCTGGGTGCCGGAATAGTCGAACTCGCACGCCTGGCCGATGACGATCGGCCCGGCCCCGATGAGGAGAATGGATTGGATGTCGTCTCTTTTGGGCATGTCAGCTGGCTGCCATCAGGTCGATGAAACGGTCGAACAGGGCCTCCACGTCATGGGGGCCGGGGCTGGCCTCCGGATGGCCCTGGAAGCCGAAGGCCGGCCTCTCGGTGTGGGCGACGCCCTGCAGGGTGCCGTCGAACAGGGAACGGTGGGTGGGCCGAAGATGGACCGGCAGGCTATCCTCGTCCACGGCGAAACCGTGGTTCTGACTGGTGATGAGCACCTGACCGGTCTCCAGATCCTGCACCGGATGGTTGGCGCCGTGGTGGCCGAATTTCATCTTCACCGTCCGCGCCCCGCAGGCCAGCGCCAGAAGCTGGTGCCCGAGACAGATGCCGAAGAGGGGCACGCCGGCGTCGAGCAGCTCACGAATCGCTTCGATGGCGTAGCGACAGGGTTCCGGATCGCCGGGGCCGTTGGACAGCATCACCCCGTCCGGGTGTCTGGCCAGCACCTCGGCCGCCGGAGTGGTGGCGGGCACCACGGTCACCTCGCAACCACGCGCCGCCAGCAGGCGCAGAATGTTGAACTTGACGCCGAAATCGTAGACCACCACCCGGTAGCGGCTTTCCTCACGGACGCCGTAGCCCCGCCCCAGCATCCAAGGGGTCTGCTCCCAAGGATAAGGGGCATCGCAGGTGACCTCCCGGGCCAGGTCCATACCCTTGAGGCCGGGGAAATCCCGCGCCCGGGCCACGGCGGCGGCCTCGTCGATGTCGTCCCCGGCCCACAGGCAGCCGCGCTGGGCGCCCTTGTCGCGCAGGATCCGGGTCAGTTTGCGGGTGTCGATGCCGGCGATGCCCACCACCCCGTGACGCCGGAGATATTCGGGCAGGGTTTCGGTCATGCGCCAGTTACTGGCCCGGCCGGGTACGTTGCGGACGATGAGACCGGCGGCATGGATGGCGGCCGACTCCACGTCCTCAGGATTGACCCCGGTGTTGCCGATGTGGGGATAGGTCAGGGTCACCAGCTGACGGGCGTAGGAGGGATCGGTCAGGATCTCCTGATAGCCGGTCATGGCGGTGTTGAACACCACCTCCCCCACGCTGCAGCCCGATGCCCCGATGGAAACACCCCGAAGCAGGGTGCCGTCTTCCAGCGCCAGAATCGCAGTCGTACTCACTTCGCCTCCCGCTGCGGGCAAACAAAACGGGATGCCGCTCAAGGTCATCCCGTCCTCGGAATTCGTTGATCTGAAACCGGATTCATTTTAGGCCATCGGGACGGCAATTTCCATGCGCTCGGTTCAGACCGCAGGGCCACATTACCTAAATGCGTAAAGCCTTGCTTGGAGAGGCAGGTGGTCCGCTTCGAAAGCCTCACCGGCAGGGAAGCCGGCGTGGAGCCTACAGGGAAGTATTCACGGCGTTTTTCGAAGCGGACCATCTGCCCCGGCCCGAATAGATGACGTGGTCCTAATTCAGACCGGCACCGCAGTGCTTGCAACGGTCAAGGCCGAACAGGAAGAAGCGTCCCTTGCGCACCGGGGTGTCGCACTGGGGACAACGGATGGCCTCGAGTTGACGCGAGGACCAGAACAGGGTCGCCAGGGTGGGAATGAAGGTGATGAGGGGCTGATGCAGGGCCAGGTTGACCGGCAGGGTGGCGACGAACACCCCCAAAGGGGCCAGCACGACGAGTTGGTAGCGGTTTTTCGGACTCATGAAACTCTGGAACGGTTGACAGTGGAACGGCCTTTCAGCATATCATCGTCGCCGTCATCACGGATACCTGCCGATGCAACCGATTCTTGCCCTGGTCATACTGATGCTGAGCGCCTGTCAACCCGCATCTTCGCCGGTCACGCTGGTCGTTCACGGAGGCGCCGGCCGTATCGTCGCCGGCGAGATGAGCCCCGAGGTCGAACGCGCCTATCGCGACGTCCTTAGCGAAGCTCTGGAACGGGGCCTGGCCATTCTCGAGAGCGGCGGCACCGCCGTGGAGGCGGTGGTGGCCGCCGTGCAGGCGATGGAGGATTCCCCCCTGTTCAATGCCGGCAGGGGGGCGGTCCTCAACGCCGAGGGAGTGGCGGAAATGGACGCGGCGGTGATGGACGGCGTCAGCCGTCGGGCCGGTGCGGTGGCGGCGGTGCGAACGATCAGAAATCCCGTCGTCGCCGCCTGGCGGGTGATGATCGCCTCCCCCTACGTGCTGCTGGTGGCGGACGGTGCCGAGCATTTCGCCGCCGATCAGGGACTGGCCATCGAACCACCGGCATACTTCGTCACCGAACGCCGCTACCGCCAGTGGCAGCGGGCCTACGACACCGTCGGCGCGGTCGCTCTCGACCGCCACGGCCGTCTGGCCGCCGCCACCTCCACCGGCGGCATCGCCGGCAAACGCTACCGCCGCGTGGGAGACTCCGCCCTCATCGGGGCCGGCACCTATGCCGACGAGCGGGTGGCGGTGTCGGCCACCGGCCAGGGGGAGTACTTCATCCGCACCGTCACCGGCCATGCCATCTCGGCCCGGCTGCATCACACCGGCCAATCACTGGCCCAGGCCACAAAGGCGGCGCTGGCGGAGGTCGCCCGCCTCGGTGGCGAGGGCGGTCTCATCGCCCTCGACCGCGACGGCCACATCGCCATGCCTTTCAATACCGAGGGCATGTACCGCGGCTACATCCGCGCCGAGGAAAACCCCCAGGTGTTCCTCTACGGCCATTAAAAAAGGCAGGCATCCGAAGATGCCTGCCTTCGCAGCGATTGCTGCCCGTGCGCAAATCACTCCAGGTTGGCGTGACGCTCGCGCATTTTCTCTTCCGGAATGCCCTTCTCGTGGATGATGTGAGAAACCATGGCTTCCAGGAAGATCAGGGTGGAGAGCTCGAACATGGTGCCCATGGGCAGTCCCTTGACCTTGGCGTAGGACTCGTCGGTGCCGATCTGCAACACTTCGTCCGCAATCTCGGCCAGAGTCGAGCTGCTCTTGGCCGTGATCAGCACCACCTTGGCGCCGACTTCCTTGGCCTTCTTGGCGTTGGTGATCATCGAACCGGTCTCACCGGAACCGGAAATGACGATGAACAGATCACCCTTGCGGATGGCCGGGGTCACCGTCTCACCGAGCACGAAGGCCTTGTAGCCAGCGTGCATCAGGCGCATGACGAAGAACTTGGTAACCAGCCCGCTGCGACCCATCCCGCCGACGAATACCTGCTCGGCCGCATCGACCATCGCAGTCAGACGGTCTTCGTATTCGTCTGGCGTGACGGACAGGATCTCGGTGATCTTGTCCAGTACCAGTTTGCGATGAGGGTTCATTCTCAGACCTCAGCGGCAGCCTTGTCGACCAGTTCGCGCATCTGCTTGGCGGCGGCTGCGGGATCGTCCGCACCGTAGATGGCGCCACCGACGACCACGATGTCGGCGCCGGCTTTGACCACGTCCGCGACGGTTTCCGGCTTGATGCCGCCGGCGCAGGAGATCATCACGTTCAGACCCAGTGCGGTCAGCTTGCCCAGATCGGCGAACGGGGTTTGACCTGCAGCCTGCTGATCCAGACCGGTATGCACGCCCAGGATGTCAGCGCCAGCTTCGGCGGCTGCCTTGGCGGTGGCGACGATGTCCGGCACGCAGATCATGTCCACCTGGGCCCAACCGTTGTTGTCGTGGGCGGCCTTGATCACGCCCTTGACGGTGGCCAGCTCGGCGACACCCAGCACGGTGGTGATGTCGGCGCCGGCTTCGAAGAACGGACGGGCTTCGTATTCACCGGCGTCCATGGTCTTCAGGTCGGCCAGAACCTTGCGATCCGGGAACTTGGCCTTCATTTCCTTGACCAGGGAAATGCCGTTGTACTTCACGCACGGGGTGCCGATTTCGATGATGTCGATGTAAGGAGCGGTTTTCGCCGCCAGATCCAGAGTCACCTGCGGATCCAGAGTATCCAGCGCGACTTGAATCATTACTTTTTTCGCCATGATATTGCTCCACTTCAAGTTGTTTTGTGTTTATGCCCAAAAACTCAATGACCCGGACGCTCGCGTCCGTTATCGCGATCACAGGCGATAATGAGCCATTTGGAAGGCAGCACTTTATCGGAGAAAAGCCGGGGCGTCAATCTTTGAGCCCGAGGACGTCCTGCATGTCGTACAGGCCGGGGGCCTGGCCCATCAGCCAGCGCGCGGCCCGCAGCGCCCCCCGGGCGAAGGTCATCCGGCTCGAAGCCTTGTGGGTGATCTCCAACCGCTCCCCTTCTCCTGCGAACATCACCGTGTGCTCACCGACGATGTCACCGGCGCGGAGGGTGGCAAAGCCGATGGTGTTACGGTCGCGGGGCCCGGTGTGACCCTGACGGCCATAGACGGCGCACCGGGCCAGATCCCTTCCCAAGGCCGCGGCCACCACCTCGCCCATGCGCAGGGCTGTGCCGGAGGGGGCGTCCACCTTGTTGCGGTGATGGGCTTCGACGATCTCCACGTCCACCTCGTCCCCCAGCACCCGCGCGGCCAGATCCAGCAGCTTGAGGGCCAGGTTCACCCCCACGCTCATGTTGGGAGCCAGGACGACGGGTATGGTTTCCGCCGCTTGTTCGATCAGTTCTTTGTCCGCATCGCCCAGGCCGGTGGTGCCGATGACCAGGCGCTTGCCGCGGTGGCGGCACAATTCCACGAACTGAGCACAGGCTTGCGGCAGGGTGAAGTCGATGAGAACGTCGAACTCGTCTTCCGGGCCGATGGCCGCTTTCAGGGGTACCCCCAGACGGCCGACGCCCGCCAGTTCCCCGGCGTCTTTGCCGATGTCGGGCGAACCGGGCCGGGCGGTGGCGACCGCCAGGGTCATGTCGTCGGCCGCGGCCACGGCCTGCACCAGGGTCTTGCCCATGCGCCCGCCGGCGCCGGGGATGGCGACTCGAATCGTCATTCGTGCTCCTTTTCCTTTCCGGTCAGTTTTTCGAAGAACTGCTTGACGCCGTCGAACCAACCGTGCTCCTGGGGGCTGTGACGGCTGCCGCCGCCCTTGAGGGAAGCGTCCAACTGCCTCAGCAGCTCGATCTGCTCCCGGTTGAGGTTCACCGGCGTCTCGACCCGCACCCGGCAGATCAGATCTCCCCGGGGACCGCCGCGGACCGGCTTGACGCCCTTGCCGCGCAGGCGGAACAGGGTGCCGGTCTGGGTTTCCGCCGGGATCTTGAGCATCACCTTGCCGTCGAGGGTCGGCACTTCCAGCTCACCGCCCAGGGCGGCGGTGGTGAAGCTGATCGGCACCTCGCAGTGGAGATCGCTGCCTTCACGGGTGAAGATCGGATGGGGCTTGACGTGGATCTGCACGTACAGATCCCCCGGCGGGCCGCCGCTCTCGCCTGCCTCCCCTTCTCCTGCCAGGCGGATGCGGTCGCCGGTATCGACCCCGGGCGGGATCGTGACCATCAGGGTCTTGGTCTTCTGCACCCGGCCTTGGCCCCGGCAGGCCGGACAGGGACTGCGGATCTCCTGCCCCGTGCCCTGGCATTGGGGACAGGTCTGCTGCACCGAGAAGAAACCCTGCTGCATCCGCACCACCCCGTGCCCGTGGCACAGGGAACAGGGAACCGGCGCGCTGCCGGGACGGGCGCCGCTGCCGCCGCACTCGTCGCACACCACCAAGGTCGGCACCCGGATTTCCACCTCGGTGCCCGCCACCGCCTCTTCCAGGGTGATCTCCAGGTTGTAGCGCAGGTCGGTGCCGCGCCGCGGCCGGTTGCGGCTCCCGCGGCTCCGGCCGCCCATGCCGAACAGATCCTCGAACACCTCGCCGAAGATGTCGCTGAAGGTCTCGGCATTGAAGCCCCCCGGACCTGCGCCGCCGGCCCCGCCGTGGACGCCGGCATGGCCGAACTGGTCGTAGGCGGCCCGCTTCTGGGGATCGCTGAGGACGTCGTAAGCCTCCTTGATCTGCTTGAACTTCTCCTCGGCCTCCGGATTGTCGCGGTTGCGGTCCGGATGGTACTTCATCGCCAGCTTGCGGAAGGCGCGTTTGATCTCCGCCTCGCTGGCGTTGCGGGACACCCCGAGAATGACGTAATAATCTTCTGCCATGATGCTTCCTCTCCTGGCTCGTTCACCAGAAGGCCGTTCGGTTTCCACTTAAACGCAACAAGCCGCCGGCCCAAGACGGGCCGGCGGCATTGCATATGCCTTAAAGCTTAGCGCAAGTTCGAGCGACGGTTTATTTCTTATCGTCGTCCTTGACTTCCTCGAACTCGGCGTCGACCACGTCCTCGCCACCGGCCTGCGCACCTGCTCCGGCCTCGGGACCGGCACCGCCGGCAGCCCCACCGGCACCGGCCGCACCGCCCGCACCGTAGGCCTGCTGGGCGATCTTGCCGGCCAGTTCCGCCAACTGGCGGGTCTTGGCTTCGATGGCGTCCTTGTCGTCGCCCTTGACCAGCGCTTCCAGTTCCTTGATGACCGCTTCGATCCGCTCCTTGTCGCCGGCGGCCACCTTGTCGCCCAGTTCCTCCAGGCTCTTTCTGGTGGCGTGGATCAGAGCGTCGGCCTCGTTGCGCGCGGTCACCAGCTCCTTGAACCTGCGGTCTTCCTCCGCATGCTCCTCGGCGTCGCGGATCATCCGCTGGATTTCCTCTTCGGTCAGACCGCTGGAGGCGCGGATGACGATGGACTGCTCCTTGCCGGTGGCCTTGTCCTTGGCCGAGACGTGGAGGATACCGTTGGCGTCCACGTCGAAGGTCACCTCGATCTGCGGCACCCCGCGCGGCGCCGGCGGAATGTCGGTGAGGTCGAACTTGCCTAAGGACTTGTTGTCCTTGGCCATTTCGCGCTCACCCTGGAGCACGTGCACCGTCACCGCGGTCTGGTTGTCCTCGGCGGTCGAGAAGATCTGGGTCGCCTTGGTCGGGATGGTGGTGTTCTTCTCGATCAGCTTGGTCATCACCCCACCGAGGGTTTCGATCCCCAACGACAGCGGAATCACGTCGAGCAGCAGCACGTCCTTCACGTCACCGGACAGCACTCCAGCCTGGATCGCTGCACCCAAAGCCACCGCTTCGTCCGGGTTGACGTCCTTGCGTGGATCCTTGCCGAAGATCTGCTTGACGAATTCCTGCACCTTCGGCATCCGGGTCTGACCGCCCACCAGGATCACGTCGTCGATGTCGGAAGCCGACAGACCGGCGTCCTTCAGCGCCTGTTCGCAGGGCTGGCGGGTCTTTTCGATCAGATCCTCGGTCAGCGCCTCCAGCTTGGCCCGGGTCAGCTTTACGTTCAGGTGCTTGGGCCCGGTGGCGTCGGCGGTGATGTAAGGCAGGTTGATCTCGGTCTGCTGGGTCGAGGACAGCTCGATCTTGGCCTTTTCCGCCGCTTCCTTGAGGCGCTGGAGGGCGAGCGGATCGTTGCGCAGGTCGATACCGGTGTCCTTTTTGAATTCGTCTACCAGGTAGTCGATGATGCGCTTGTCGAAATCCTCCCCACCCAGGAAGGTGTCACCGTTGGTGGCCAGCACCTCGAACTGGCGCTCGCCTTCCACGTCGGCCATCTCGATGATGGAGATGTCGAAGGTGCCCCCGCCGAGGTCGTACACGGCGATCTTGCGGTCACCCTTTTCCTTGTCGAGGCCGAAGGCCAGGGCGGCGGCGGTCGGCTCGTTGATGATACGCTTGACATCCAGGCCGGCGATGCGGCCGGCGTCCTTGGTGGCCTGGCGCTGGGAGTCGTTGAAATAGGCCGGTACGGTGATGACCGCTTCCTTGATCTCCTCGCCCAGATAGGCCTCGGCGTCCTGCTTCAGCTTGCGCAGCACGCGGGCGGAAATCTCCGGCGGCGCCATCTTCTTGCCCACCGCCGGCACATCGACCCACGCATCCCCGTTGGGACCGGGGACGATCTTGTAGGGCACCATGTCGATGTCTTTTTTCACCACCGGATCGTCGAACTTGCGCCCAATCAGACGCTTGATCGCAAACAGGGTGTTCTCCGGGTTGGTGATGGCCTGGCGCTTGGCCGGATGGCCGACCAGTTCCTCCCCTTCCTTGGTGAAGGCGACCACGGAAGGGGTGGTGCGGGTGCCTTCGGCGTTCTCGATCACCCGGGGCTTGCCGCCCTCGAGGATCGCCATGCATGAGTTGGTGGTACCCAGGTCGATACCCAGAATCTTTGCCATTGCTTCGTTCTCCTTCGTCTGATTACCTGATTTTCTTCGGCTACCTCACTAAATGGGGCCTTCCCCGTCGATTTCAAGCCTGCTCGTCGATGCGCGGCGGCTCCTCGGCGGGTGGCTTGGCCACCACCACCAGCGCCGGGCGGATCAGGCGGTCGTTGAGGGTGTAACCTTTCTGGAACACCTTGACCACGGTGTCGGGCTCCACGCCCTTGACCGCTTCGGTGGCCATCGCCTGGTGGAAATCGGGGTTGAACTTCTCGCCGGTGGGATCGATGGCCTTGATGTTGAAGCGGTCGAAGACCGTCAGCAGCTGCTTGAGGGTCAGCTCGATGCCTTCGCGGATCTTCTCCACGTCATCGGTTTCCACTGCCGCTTGCAAGCCCAGCTCCAGGCTGTCCACCACCGCCAGCAGCTCCTTGGCGAACTTCTCGATGGCGTACTTGCGCGCGTTGTCGAGCTCGCGCTCCATGCGCTTGCGCAGATTTTCCAGCTCGGCCTGGGTACGCAGCAGCTTCTCCCAGTTTTCCTCGGCCTTGCGTTCGGCCGCGGCGAGCTGCTGCTTCAGGGTTTCGACATCGGCGATCTCGTCGCCGCCTTCCGCCGGGGTTTCCGATTCAGCCACCGCCTCGGGGGATTCTTTCTTCTCCTCGCTCATAGTCACTCCACGCTATTGCCAAAAATCTGAACCGGGACTTAAGATGGGGCCGATAATTTCTGATTCAAGGCCGAACCGAGCAGTTTGGCGGTCACGTCCACCAGGGGGATCACCCGCTCGTAGTGCATCCGCGTCGGGCCGATGACGCCGATGACCCCGAGGGCCCGCTCGCCCACGTCGTAGTGACGCGCCACCAAACTGCACGATTCCAGCGGCCGGTAGCCGGATTCCTCACCGATGAAGATCTGCACCCCCTCGGCCTGGATGCACTGATCGAGCAGATGGATCAGGTTGCGTTTCTCCTCGAACACTTCGAACAGGGAACGCAAACGCTCGCGTTCGGCCAGTTCGTTGAACTCCATCAGATTGGTCTGACCGGCGAGCACGAAGTCCTCTTCCATCGCTTCGCCGCTGAACAGCGTTTGCGTCATCTCGATCAGCTGCCGCAGTTGTTCGCCGGCGGCCCGCATCTCCGCCACCAGGGTTTCGCGCACTTCGCTCAGGCGCCGGCCCCGCAGCAGGGAGTTGAGATAATTGGCCGCCTCCTGCAGCTGGGATGGCGTCAGGGAAACCTGGGGACGGATGATACGGTTGTGGATCTCCTGGTCGTCCGTCACCAGCACCACCAGGATCCGTCCGCCGGACAGGGGCAGAAACTCGATGTGCTGGAAGGCCAGCCGCTGCCGTTGGGGCAGGGTCACCAGGCCGGCCATGCGGGTGATGCGCGCCAGCAACTGGGAAGCGGTTTCCAAAAGTTCCTGGGGATCTTCCAGAACTTCGAAATCGTCCCACAGCCGCTGAATCAGTGCCTGCTCCGGCGGCTGTACGGTCAGCAGGGCATCGACGAACAGTCGGTAGCCTTTCACGGTCGGCACCCGGCCGGCGGAAGTGTGCGGCGAGGTCACCAATCCCATTTCTTCGAGATCGGCCATGACGTTGCGGACCGTCGCCGGACTCAGGTTGAGCCCGGCTTCCCGGGCCAGGGCCCGCGAGCCCACCGGCTGACCTTCCTCGATGTAGCGCTCGATCAGCACCTTCAGCAGGTGCTGGGCGCGGTCGGTCAATTCCAGGGACTGGGTCATGGTTAGCACTCCTCCTCTTCGAGTGCTGACAAAGTAGCAACCTCTGGATACCCTGTCAAGAAAGACCTAATATAATTGGTTTGCCTCATGGCGGTTCTGTGTTAGTGAGCGATTATCGGTTCCGGATCATCGGCATCAGCGCCAAACCCAACGTGGATCGGGTCGGCGAGACGGTGCACCGTTTGTATGACGAACTGCGGCGACGCGGGTTCACCGTGCTGCTCGATCCGGTCAGTGGGGAGATGCTTGGCGGCGGCGACATCCTGCCGCTGGAAGAACTGGGCCGGCGCTGCGACGTGGTCATCGCCGTCGGCGGCGACGGCACTCTGCTGAACACCGTGCGTGCGGTGGCGGTTCACGACACCCCGGTGATCGGCGTCAACCTGGGACGGATCGGTTTTCTGGTGGACATCTCCCCGGACGAGGTCAGCGCCCGCCTGGAGGAGATCCTCCGCGGCCACTGCCTCACCGAGGAGCGTCTGATGCTCAAGGCACAGATTCGGCGCGACGGGCGGGTGATCCACGAGGAGCTGGCGGTCAACGAGGTCGTGGTCCACCGCTGGATCACGCCCCACATGATCGAGATCCTCACTCACATCAACGGCCGCTTTCTCAACGCTCAGCGCGCCGACGGCCTGATCGTCTCCACCCCCACCGGCTCCACCGCCTACGCCCTCTCCGGCGGTGGCCCGATTCTGTATCCGACCCTGGACGCCATCGAACTGGTGCCGATCAATCCCCATACCCTCACCAACCGTCCCATCGTCATCGCCGGCGACAGCGAAGTGAAAATCGCCTTCGGCACCGCCAAGGACATGCGCGCGGAAGTGACCTGCGACACCGTCTCCATCCCCGAGGTACTGATCGACGACCACATCGTCGTCCGCAAGGCGGAAAAGCCCTTCCGCCTGCTCCACCCGCTGGACTACGACTTTTTCGAGATCCTGCGGGTCAAACTCCATTGGAGCAACTGCTGAAGATGCGATTCCGTCCAGACGCACCCACAGGCGGGCGGGGACCCGGTGGCGGAGCGTACTCGGCCTGGATGGCCGAGTATCGAGCGCCCAGGGAAGGGTTCACCGCGTCTCCGCCACCGGGTCCCCGCCCGCCTGCCACCACTATCCTGGATACACACACGCCCCACCCATGCTGACCACCCTGAGCATCCGCGACCTCGCCGTGGTCCGGCAACTGGACCTGGAGCTGGAATCCGGTTTCACCGCCCTCACCGGCGAAACCGGCGCCGGCAAGTCCATCCTCCTGACCGCCCTGGGGCTGGCTCTGGGGGAGAAGGCCGATACCGACCGGGTCCGCAGCGGCGCCGAACGTGCCGAAGTGATACTGGAATTCGACCTGACCCGGGCGCCGGAAGCGGCCCGCTGGCTCGAGGACAACGATCTGGCCGCCGGCGACACCTGCCTGATCCGCCGCACCCTGGCGGTCAAGGGCCGCAGCCGCGCCTACGTCAACGACCGGCCCGTCACCCTTCAGACCCTCCAGGCGCTGGGACACACCCTGGTGGAAATCCACGGCCAGCACGCCCATCTGCGCCTGTGCCAACCCGGCGCCCAGCGCCGGCTTCTCGACCGTCACGGCGGCAGCGAGGCCCTGGCCGCCGAGGTCGCCGAACGCTACCGACGCTGGAAAGCCTGCCACGACCGTCTCCAGGCCCTGCGCCAGCGCAGCGGCGACCAGGCTCTTCGGGAGGATTTCCTGCGCTTTCAGATCGAGGAACTGGAAGCGGCCCAGGTGGAAGACCTGGATTACGAGGCCCTGGTGGCCGAACACACCCGCCTGGCCAACCTCGACCGTATCCTCACCACCTTGCAGGCGCAGGTCTATGAACTCTACGAGGCCGAAGGCGCCGTGGGGGAACGGTTGGACCGTGCGGTGCGGGAGATGGAAACCCTGTGCCAATGGGCCCCGGAGCTGGGCGAAGCGCTGGAGCTGCTACGCAGCGCCCAGATCCAGCTCGACGAGGCCGGCCACAGCCTGCGCCAGCAGCGTGACGGGCTGGAGGCCGACCCGCAGCGGCTGGCCGAACTCGACGCCCGCCTCGGCCAGCTCCACGACCTGGCCCGCAAACACCAAGTCAAACCCGGGGAATTGCCGGCGCACCTGGAGGCGATGCGCGCCGAACTGCACGCGCTCACCCACCAGGAGCAGCAGGTCGCAGAACTGGAGGCGCAACTGCAGGTCCTCGAGCAGGACTACCGCCGCAAGGCCGCGGAACTGAGCGCCCGGCGTCAGCGTCACGCCACGGCGTTGAGCGATCGGATCACCGGGCTGATGCGGGAACTGGGCATGCCCCACGGGGAATTTTCCATCCATGTGAGCAGCGAACCGGAGGCCGAACCCCGTCCCGAAGGGCTGGACTGGATCGCGTTTCTGGTCACCACCAATCCGGGGCTGCCGCCGCGTCCGCTGGCCAAGGTCGCCTCCGGCGGGGAACTGTCACGTCTGAGCCTGGCGATCCAGGTGGCTTGCAACGAAACCCGCCCGGTGCCGACCCTGGTGTTCGACGAGGTGGATACCGGCATCGGTGGCGGAGTGGCCCAGATCGTCGGCCGCCGCCTGCGCGAGCTGGGCGGTGACCGCCAGATCCTCTGCGTCACCCATCTGCCCCAGGTGGCGGCCCAGGCCCATCACCACCTGCAGGTACGCAAACGGGTGCGTGGCGGCCGGAGCGAAACCGAAGTCACCCTGTTGCGCGGGAAACAGCGCCGCGAGGAGATCGCCCGCATGCTCGGCGGCCTGGAAATTACTCCCCAAACCCTGGCCCACGCCGAGGAGATGCTGCAGTGGAACCGCTGAGACTGCCCGCCGAATGGGAGCCCCAAAGCTTCGTCCTGCTCGCCTGGCCGTCGCCGGAAGGGGATTTCGCCCCTTGGCTGGAACAGGTGGAGGACAGCTACCATCGCACCGTGGTCGCCATCAGCCGCCATCAGGACGTGGTCGTCATCTGCGAGGACGGCTTCCACCAGCGCCACATCCGCCAGCGTCTGGGCGACGAGCCGGTCGGGGCGCGGGTCCACTTCGTCCAGGCGCCCTACCGGGACGTCTGGGTGCGCGACACCGCTCCCCTGGCAGTATTCCGCGACGGGAAACCGGCGCTGGCGGACTTCCGCTTCAACGGCTGGGGCGGCAAATATCCCAGCCGTCTCGACGACGCCCTCGGGGAGCGGCTCTACCGCCAGGGAGTGTTCGACGCCGCCCCCTACCGCCGCGTCGGCTGGGTGCTGGAGGGCGGCAGCGTGGAAACCGACGGCCGCGGCACCCTGCTGGCGACCCGCAGCTCGATTCAGAATCCCAACCGCAATCCCGACCCAAGCCGTGCCGAAGCCGTGCTCCGCACCCATCTGGGCCTGCGGCGGTTTCTGTGGCTCGACCACGGCCATCTGGAGGGCGACGACACCGACGGCCACATCGATACCCTGGCGCGCTTCTGCGACCACGACACCATCGTCTATCAGGGCTGCGACGATCCGGCCGATCTCCACTACGAACCCCTGCAGGCCATGGCCGCCCAGCTGCGAACCTTCCATACCCCTTTCGGCCGTCCCTACGAGCTGATTCCCCTGCCGCTGCCGCAGCCGATTCACAACCGGGAAAACCGCCGCCTGCCGGCCTCCTACGCCAATTTCCTCATCATCGACGGCGCGGTGCTGGTGCCACAATACGACGACCCGGCCGACCAGGAAGCCGTCTCCCGCCTGAAGGCGCTGTTTCCGCAGCGGGAGATCATCCCCATCCCGGCCCGCGCCCTCATTCAGCAGTACGGCAGTCTGCACTGCATGACCATGAACTATCCGCAACCGCTTGCCCTGGGAATCGATCATGCCTGAAACGATCCGCATCGCCGCCGTCCAGCAGGCCTGCTGCGGCAGTCGCGAGGAGAATCTGCGCCGCCTGAGCGACGCCACCCGCAAAGCCGCCGCCGCAAAGGCCGATCTGGTGATCTGGCCGGAACTGCACAACGGTCCCTATTTCTGCCAGACCGAAAATCCGGAATGGTTCGATCTGGCGGAAACCATCCCCGGCCCTGGCACCGAAACCGTGGGACGCTTGGCGGCGGAATTGCAGATCGTCATCGTCGCTTCCCTGTTCGAAAAACGAGCGCCCGGGCTTTATCACAATACCGCCGTGGTCTTCGAGCGCGATGGGAACATCGCCGGGAAATACCGCAAAATGCACATTCCAGACGACCCCGGCTTTCACGAAAAATTCTATTTCACGCCGGGCGACACCGGTTTCAAACCGATTCCGACTTCAGTGGGGAAACTGGGCGTACTGGTGTGCTGGGATCAATGGTATCCGGAGGCGGCGCGACTGATGACCCTGGCCGGCGCCGACATTCTGATCTATCCCACCGCCATCGGCTGGGACCCACGCGATGATGAAGAAGAGAAACACCGGCAGCTGGAAGCCTGGCGGTTGATTCAGCGCAGCCACGCGGTGGCCAATGGCCTGCCGGTGGTCAGCTGCAACCGCATCGGACTGGAGCCGAATCCCAGCGGCCAGACGTCCGGCATCGATTTCTGGGGGCACAGTTTCATTTGCGGGCCTCAGGGGGAATATCTGGCCCGGGCCAAAACCGAAGAAACCCTCGTTTCGGCCCGGGTGGATCTTGCCCGCACCGAAAAGACACGCCGGATCTGGCCCTATCTGCGTGACCGGCGTATCGACGCCTACGAGGGCCTGGCCCGGCGCTGGCTGGATGACTGAGCGTGGTCAGTCGCGGATGCGGAACGCTTCCTTGTCGTGGCCGGCATCCACCAGCTCCCGCAACCAGCGCGGCATCTGGCCCCGGCCGCTCCAGGTCAATTCCGGATTTTCCGGATGGCGGTATTTGGGAGCTACCTTCCCTCTCCGCTGGGAAGCCCGCGGCGCTTCCTCGGTTTTCCCCTTCACCCGGAAGGAAACCTCCAGTCCTACGGCAGCCGCCATCTCCCGAATTTTGCGCTTCACTTCCTCGCGCTGTTCCCGTTGTTTCTGCTCGAGGGTTTTCTCCGCCTCTTCGATCATTTTCTGCAGTTCCTCGGCAGACAGCGCTTTGAGTTTTTCCGCGATGTTTTCCACTGGCATTTCCATGTATCGATTGCCTCAAGAATGATTTAAAGATTTCATCGCCGGTAATTATAACCTGCTTTCAAAAAATGAACATCATGCAATCCCTACGCACCTTTTTCAAAGTTAAGCGGCCCATGCTTTTTTTTGGAATCACAGGCTTCTCACTTTCCGGCGTTTCTCTGGCGGCCACACCTACGGAAAACGAGGCCGTTCGCGTCGGGCTTACCAAAAACATCGAGCGCATCGGAATAAAAACGGCGGCTAAAACCTTCATCATCGAAAGAGTCCAGGATCCGGCGCATACCATCCCGCCCCCCTTCGACAAAACCTCATGGCCATGCCCGCCGTATTACATTCAGCCGATACGCGCCGGCGGCGATGACGTCGTCGTCCTCGATGTCCGCCTGCCGCTCTGGCGCGAACGCGGCACGCTGCCCCTCGCCCTCAATCTGTCCCTGACCCGGTTCCAGCAGCAGCCGCCCCCTCTGGTGGAACGTCATTTCGGCACCCGCCGCCGGTTATCTCCCCCGAGCGCATCAAGTGGTACCGGGGCGGCATGCAGTCCTGGCTGTCCTTCGGGCTGACCACCGTCCAACCGCCATGACGGGATGTGGATATAATCGCACTCCCCGACGTCCAATCCTGAAATTTCATCCTCTCGAAATCGCATGACGGCAGAAACCCGCAACCTCCATTCCTGGCAACACCCGCCCCTGCCTACCGCGCCCGGACACACGCTTCATTGGCGCGGGCTTCACGACACCGCCCCTGCGCTGGCGCTGGCCCGAGCGATCGCTGCCCATCCGTCCCTGTTCCTGGTGGTCACCCCCGACAGCCACAGCGCCCAGCGCCTGGAGCAGGCGCTGGCCTTCTTCCTCGGTGAGCGGGCGCCGGTGCTGCATTTCCCGGACTGGGAAACCCTACCCTACGACGTCTTCTCCCCGCTTCCGGAGATCATCTCCGAACGCCTGCGCACCCTGGTGCGTCTGCCCAAGACCCGGCACGGGGTGCTCGTCACCCCCATCGCCACCCTGATGCAGCGCCTCGCCCCCCAGCACCACATCCTCGCCCGCAGTCTCTCTCTCGAAACCGGCGAGCGGCTCGATCTGGCGGCCCTGCGGGAACGGCTGGAGCAAGCCGGCTACCAGTGCGTCCCCCAGGTGCAGCAGCACGGGGAATTCGCCGTCCGCGGCGCCATCCTCGACCTGTTCCCAATGGGCAGCGACACGCCGCTGCGGATCGAACTGTTCGACGACGAAATCGAGTCCATCCGCACCTTCGATCCGGAAACCCAGCGCACCATCGCCAGAACCGAGCGCTTCGAGCTGTTCCCGGCGCGGGAATTTCCCACCGACAGCGAGGCGGTCAAGCGCTTCCGCCGCGCCTTCCGCAACGCCTTTCCGGACCTGCCCGCCGGCAATCCGCTGTACCAGGACGTCAGCAGCGGCTTCTTCCCCGCCGGCATCGAGGCTTACCTGCCCCTGTTTCTGGAAACCACGGCGACCCTGTTTGACTATCTGCCGAAGGACACCACCCTGGTGCTGGCCGCTTCACCGGCCAGAGCGTCGGAATTCTTCACCGAGGTGGAACAGCGCTATCAGCTGCGCCGCGGCGACCTCGACCGCCCGCCCCTGCCCCCGGAGACCCTCTACCTGCCGCCGGAGGACTTGCGGCGCCGCTTCCAAACCTACCCCCGCATCGACCTGTTCCCCGAATCCGAGGCTGTGGACAAGGTGGATTTCGCCACCGCCCCGCTGCCGGACGTGGCCCTGGAACCGCAGAAGAAGGAACCGGCCACCCGCCTGCAGGCGTTTCTGGCCGAACACGAGGGTCCGGTGCTGTTCACCGCCGAAAGCCCCGGCCGCCGCGAAGCCCTGCTCGATATCCTGAAACAATCCGGCCTGCGCCCGGAAAGCGTCGCGGACTGGGCTGACTTCCTCGCCCGCACCCCGCCCCTGGCCCTGACCCTCGCCCCCCTGGAACAAGGGCTGTGGAGCGAGGACCCGGCCCTGGCGGTCATTCCCGAAGCCAGGCTCTACGGGGAGCGCGCCCGCCAGCGCCGCCGCGATACGGCCCGCGACATCGAGAACCTGATCGCCGATCTGAGCGAGCTGACCGTCGGCGCGCCGGTGGTCCACCGCGACCACGGCGTCGGCCGTTACCTGGGCCTGCAGCGGCTGGAGGCCGGCGGGGTGGAAACCGAATTTCTGACCCTGGAATACGCCGGCGGCGACAAGCTCTACGTGCCGGTGGCCAACCTTCACCTCATCAGCCGTTACAGCGGCGCCGACGTGGAAAACGCCCCCCTGCACAAGCTGGGCGGCGAACAATGGAAAAAGGCCCGCAAAAAGGCCCAGGAGCGGGTCCGCGACGTGGCCGCCGAACTGCTGGAGATCCACGCCCGGCGGGCCGCCCGTCAGGGGTTCGCCCATCAGCTGGACGAGGCCGGTTACCGCGCCTTCGCCGCCGCGTTCCCCTTCGAGGAAACCCCGGACCAGCGCGCCGCCATCGAGGCGGTGCTCGCCGATCTCAAGTCCCCCCGGCCCATGGACCGGGTGGTGTGCGGCGACGTCGGCTTCGGCAAGACCGAGGTGGCCATGCGCGCCGCCTTCGTCGCGGTCCAGAGCGGCAAACAGGTGGCGGTGCTGGTGCCCACCACGCTGCTGGCCCAGCAGCATTATCAAAACTTCCGCGACCGCTTCGCCGACTGGCCGGTGCGGGTGGAGGCGCTGTCGCGTTTCGTCACCCCCACGCAGCAGAAGCAGATCCTGCGTGACGTGACCGACGGCAAGGTGGACATCCTCATCGGCACCCACAAACTGCTGCAGAAAAGCGTCAAATACAAAAATCTGGGGCTGGTCATCATAGACGAGGAGCAGCGCTTCGGGGTGCGCCAGAAGGAGCACTTCAAAAAGCTGCGCAGTGAAGTGGACCTGCTCACTCTCACCGCCACCCCCATTCCCCGTACCCTCAACATGTCCCTGTCGGGTCTTAGGGACATTTCCATCATCGCCAGCCCGCCGGAAGGGCGGCATCCGATCCAGACCTTCGTCAGCGAATGGGTGGACGGCCTGGTGCAGGAGGCGATCCTGCGCGAGATCCGCCGCGGCGGCCAGGTCTATTTCGTCCACAACAAGATCGAATCCATGGCGCGCATCGCCGAGGAGATCGGGCGCCTGGTGCCCGAGGCCCGCATCCGCATCGCCCACGGCCAAATGCCCGAGCGCGAGCTGGAACGGATCATGCTTGACTTCTACCACCAGCGCTTCAACGTGCTGCTATGCACCACCATCATCGAGAGCGGCATCGACGTGCCCTCAGCCAACACCATCATCATCCATCGCGCCGACCTGTTCGGCCTGGCCCAACTGCACCAGCTGCGCGGGCGGGTGGGCCGCTCCCACCACCGCGCCTACGCCTACCTGCTGGTGCCGCCGAAGAAGCTGATGACCAAGGACGCCGTCAAGCGCCTGGAGGCGATCCAGGCCTCCGGCGACCTGGGTGCCGGCTTCCTGATCTCCTCCCACGACCTGGAAATCCGCGGCGCCGGCGAGCTGCTCGGCGACGAACAGAGCGGCCAGATCCAGGAGATCGGCTTCAACCTCTACACCGAAATGCTGGAAAAGGCGGTCAAGGCCCTCAGGGAAGGCCGAGAACTGAGCTTCGAGGAAGAAGCCGACAACGTCGAGGTGGACCTGAAACTCCCGGCCCTGATCCCCGACGACTACGTTCCCGACGTCCACACCCGCCTGGTGCTGTACAAACGCATCGCCAACGCTGAAACCGGCGAAGCGCTGGAAGCATTGCAGGTGGAAATGATCGACCGATTCGGCCTGCTGCCGCAGGCGGCCAAAAACCTGTTCACCGTCGCCGAGCTCAAGCAACGGGCCGAACGCTTAGGAGTCACCAAAATCGACGCCAACGCCAAAGGCGGCCGCATCCAATTCACCGCAGAGCCCAGCATCGACGTGGAAGCGCTGCTGGGACTGGTCCAGTCCCGGCCACAAACTTACCGGCTCGACGGCCCCCAGACCCTGCGCTTTGAGGAAAACCTGGAGGAACCGGCCCGGCGCCTGGCCTTCGTCACCGAACTCCTGGCAGAACTGGCGCCGAAAAGCGCGTGAATCCGGAACGGTGAAACTGGTAAGATAGAAACAATTTGCACAACTTTTTCAGGACAAAGACATGGCAGACGAATCCCAGGCCCGCATGAACCCGGACAACCTCTACCGGGAGGAAACCTACACCGACCTTAAGACCGGCACCATCAAGCGCCTGATCCCGGTCACCGCCGAGGGCATGACCGATCCCAACCGCAGGGAAATGTTCCTCGGCCAGGCCACCATCATGACCCCGGTGGGCAGCCTGCCGCTGAGCTTCGAGATCGAGGCGGACACCCTCAAAGACGCGGTGGAGAAATACGGCGAGGCGGCCGAAAAGGGCATCCGGGAAACCATGGAGGAACTGCGCCGCCTGCAACAGGAACAGGCCAGCTCCCTGGTCATCCCCAAGGGCGGGGTGCCGGGTGGCGACATGCCGGGCGGCGGTTTCCCCGGTGCGGGCGGCGGCATGCCTGGAGGCGGCATCAAGCTTCCCTGACGCCTATGCGCCGAATCCTCCCGCCAGGCTGGTTCCTCGCCGGCCTCTTCCTGCTTGTGAGCCTCACCGCCGCCGCTGCCCCCAATCACTATCAGGTGGCGGTGGTGGTCTTCTCCCAGCCCATCGACACCGACGAAGACCTCAGCGACCAGCCACCCATCCCCTGGCCCAGCGACCTGCACGAGCCCAATCCGCTCCCGCCCGATCAATCGGAGCTGCGCTCGGCCTACGACCGCCTGCGGCGCGCCACCCGCTACACCCCCCTGCTGCACCTGGCCTGGCGTCAACCCGCCTGGCCCAACCGCATCAACGCCCCCTATCACGTCACCAACGGCGCCAACGTCAACGGCGTGGTGCGGCTGCAACGGGGCGAATATCTGCACGTGATCGTGGACATGGAATACCGGGCCCCGGATGGCACCGTGCATACGTTACGGGAGAAACGGCGGGTCAAGTTCAACGAAACCCACTATCTGGACCACCCGGCCTTCGGGGTACTGATCCGGGTGTCGCCCTGACACCTACAGCCCCACCAACACCCCCAGCACCTTCCGCACCTTCTCCATTCCCGCCACCAGATTGGCGTCGATTTCCGCCATCGACACCACGCCCTCGGCCTTGCCGGCGGCCCGGTTGACCACCACGGCGAGACAGGCGTATTCCAGCCCGGCTTCGCGCGCCAGGGCGGCCTCGGGCATGCCGGTCATGCCCACCAGGTCACAGCCGTCCCGTTCCATACGGGCGATCTCGGCGGCAGTTTCCAGGCGCGGGCCCTGGGTGCAACCGTAACAGCCGCCGTCGACGGCGTCGATATCGGCACAGCGGGCGGCGGCGACCAGATCGTAGCGCAGAGCATCGCTGTAGGGATAGGTGAAATCCACGTGGGTGACGTTGCCGTCCCGGCCGTCGAAGAAGGTGTGCTCCCGACCGTAGGTGTAATCGATGATCTGGTCCGGCACCACCAGGGCCTGAGGGACCATCGCCTGGGTGATGCCACCGACGGCGGCCACGGCGATGACGTGGGTGACGCCGGCCTGTTTGAGCGCGGCAATGTTGGCGCGGTAGTTGATGCGGTGAGGCGGCAGGGAGTGGCCCTCGCCGTGACGCGGCAGAAACACGATCTCCAGATTGCCGAGAATTCCGTAACGCAAGGGCGCCGAGGGTTCCCCGTAGGGGGTCGTGACGGCTTCGCGGCGGCTTTCCTGCAGCCCGTCGATGCGGCCCAGGCCAGAGCCGCCGATGATCGCCAGTTTCATGACTATCTCTCCTTCACGGCATAGATGTCGGGCAGATTGCGCCAATAACCCTGGTAATCCATCCCGCAGCCGAAGATATAGCGGTTATCGCAGACCAGCCCCACATAGTCGGCCCGGCACGGCTTGGGGTTGGGCAGCTTCTTGTCCACCAGAACGGCGATCCGTACCGCCCTGGCACCGTGCTCCAGGCAATAGTCGCGGATCGCCGCCAGGGTGATGCCTTCGTCGAGAACGTCGTCCACCAGCAACACGTTGCGGCCACACAGATCCGTGCGGGGGGTGTGAAGCCAGTGGAGATCACCGCCGCAGGTTTCACGCCCGTAACGGGTGACGTGGACGCTGTCCAGTTCCAGGGGGAAATCGAGCCGGGGGAGAAGGCGGCCGGTCACTACGATGGCGCCATTGAGGATGCACAGCACCACCGGGTTGGCATCGGCCCAGTCGGCAGTGATGGTGGTCGCCATGCGGGTGATGGCGGCATCCACTTCCGCAGCCGAATGAAGGCGCTCAGCCCGCCGGCGCACCGCCTCGATCAGGGACAGAACAGTCATTCCCCGCCTTCCTCCATGGCTTTCTCGCGATGCTCACAGGACAAAAGGCGCTTTTCCAGACGGTCGATGGTTTCCAGCAACGTCCCCAGCAGGATGCCGGTCCAGACCCCGATGGAGAGGAAGCCGATCTCCTCCAGCAGCAGGTCGTTCATGTGGGCCAGTTCCAGAAAGACGAAGGCGATAATCTGAATGCCGAAGACCGAGGCGATGACCTTGATCCGGGTCCAGGCTTCCGAATCGCGCAGAACGTACCAGGCCACGCCGATGCCGATCCAGGCCCCGGTGTACAGAAACAGGGTAATCTTTTCGAACTTGAAGGCGCCGAAAAAGACGATCAGCACGATCTGGGCGATCAGGATGCTCCAGAGGGCTTTTTGAACGGTGGTCAGATGGGTCAGATTCATAGCAGTCTCGCGTGGTTTGTGATTCGTCATGCCAGGCTCGCCAACTGCCGGCGGGCCGCCTCGAGCCGGACCGGGTCCGGCGTCACCGGACGGGCCCGCAGCGCCATCAGCCGCCGCTGTCTGGCCGGCTCCGGTCGCCAAGCGACCCTGTCGAGCAGGGCGATGCTCTCCTGCGGGCAATTGCATGCCAGCAGCATATCACAGCCGGCCGCCAAGGCCGCCTCGGCGCGGGCCTGGAGGTCGCCCATCCCGGCTGCGCCCGCCATTGCCAGGTCGTCGCTGAAAACGGCGCCCCCGAACCCCAGCCGCTGCCGCAGCACGGTTTGGAGCCAGAAACGGGAAAATCCGGCCGGCAGGGGATCTATCTGCGGATAGGCCACGTGAGCGCACATGACCGCCTCCAGCCCCGCTTCAATCAGACGCCGGAAGGGCAACAGATCCCGGGCCTCCAATTGGGCCAGGGAGCGGCGATCCAGTGGCAGTTCGTGGTGAGAGTCGGCCGCCACCCCGCCGTGACCGGGAAAGTGCTTGCCCACCGCCGCCATGCCGGCCCGGCGCATGCCACAGGCAAAGGCGCCTGCCAGCGCCGCTACCGGCTCGGCTGCGGTGGCAAAGGCGCGGTCACCGATGACCTCGCTGACGCCGCTGTCCACATCGAGCACCGGAGCGAAGCTCAGATCCACGCCCACCGCCCGCAGCTCGGCCGCCATCAGAAAACCGGCCTGTTCCGCCAACGCCAGCCCCCGGGCCGGATCGTCCGCATACACCTCACCATAACGGGCTGCCGGCGGCAGCCGGGTGAAACCGTGCTGGAAACGCTGCACCCGCCCGCCTTCCTGATCGACGGCGATCAGCAACGGCCGGCCTGCGGCCTGCCGGACTCGGGCGATCAGGTCCCGAATCTGGGCGGGCTCGACGTAGTTGCGGGCGAACAGGATGATGCCGCAGACCCCGGGATGCCTTAGCCATTCCCGTTCTTCGGCGGTCAGCTCAGGCCCTTCCAGATCGAGCATGAAGGGGCCGGCGACGATCTCGGTCATGATGTTTTCCGCAGTGCCAAAAGGGAGAATTTTCCCCGGAAACCAGCCGGTATTCAACGGCCGTAGGGGCCACATCATTCGAACATGCAACGGAATGATCGAATAGCAGGTGGGTCTGCTTCGGAAGCTTCGTCGGCAGGGAAGCCGGCGTGAAGCCTACAGGGAGGTATCGACGGCGTCTTTCGAAGCAGACCACCTGCCTCTGCCCTGACCCCGGCCGGCGGCGACGTCTGCCGGCTGCCACAGTTTGGCGGTGGCCAGCGCCGCCAGCAGATGCTTGAGGGTATGGCCGCTGATGAGTCCCGTCCACCTCAGGATTCCACCATCGAGCCACTCGGCCAGCTTGGCCAGCCCGTACCATCCCAGGGCCCAGATCAGGGCGGTCTGCGGGATCGCGCCGTGGGGACGCCGGCACACGATGACGAGCGTCATGGCCATGGGCAGAAACTGGACCAGGCCGTACGAACGCAGATCGCCGGTTAGCACCCAGATGCCGACACTCGCCGGTCCCAGCGCCGCCAGAACCGGAAGCACCCGGCCCCCGATCCGGAGGCGGTCGATGAGAACGGCGGCGAACAGCCCCATGAAGGCAAAGCTCATGGGCAGCCGGTCCCACACCAGACGGGCGTCGTCCGGGGCCCAGTGATACCAGGCCGACCCCGGCGCCACCAACAGCACGCCCCACCAGAACGTCCCGAGGGCGGGACGCAGGTCGGCCGGCCAGCGGTCCAGGTGTCTCAATCCCGCCGCCCCGGCCAGCAGAAAGGCCAGATTGCTCAGGACGTCGAGACAGTTGGGCACCGGGCCGCAGGGGCGGGTATCGGCGAAGTGATGGTAGGCGGGATCCTGGGACACGGGACCGATCCAGACAGCGATCCCCAGGGCCAGCACGGTGAGTCCGGCCAATATCCCGACATCCCAGCGTGTCATGTGGATCCTCCCGGCCTAAGTATGGAGCAGCTGACACTTTTTAGCGCACCCCGGTGTAGATCTCTGCCACGGGAATGGCCAGATCGAGGGAAACCAGCCGCACCGCCGTATCCTCCGGGCCGTAGATTTCCACCTCCTCCCAGCCGGCCTGGCCGCGGCGGTACACCTCCACCTGGACCGCGTCCGGCGCCACCAGCACGTATTCCTTCAGACTCGGCAGCTTCTGGTAGTTGAGGCGCTTTTCGCGCCGGTCGGTGGTCTCCGTGGAAGGGGACAGCACTTCCACCACCAGCACCGGTTCGGTCAGATACAGGGCCGAGAGGTCGGCCGCCTCGCAGCTGACCACCACGTCCGGGTAGTAGAAGGCGTCGGCGGCCTCGATGCGAACCTTGACGTCGCTCACATAGGCGGAACAGGGCGTTCCACGCAGACGGGAATTCAGGAAGGTGGCGATATTCCCGACCACCCGATTGTGGCCGAGGGTGCTGCCGACCATGGCGAACACTTGGCCGGCGACATACTCGTGGCGGATGTCGCTATGCAGTTCGCCTTCCAGATAGTCTTCCACGGTAATATAGGGAATGCGGGCCTGTTGGGTCATGAGCGACTCCAAATATCGAAATATAGCGGTTACATGCTATCACGCCTTTCCGCCGCCAGTTCCTGTCGGAACACCGCCGCATTCCGGCTGATCAGCGCCAGCAGGATCAGGGAATACAGGAAGGTGGACAGCAGCACCACGCCGATGACCACCGCCTTGAACAGATCCAGAAACGGAAACTCCCGCGGAATCATCGACAACATGACGATAGACAGCCCGCCCTTGATGCCGGCGAAGGTGAGCACCCCCCACCAGCGCAGGTTGACGTCGGTCATGCGCCGGGTCTGCCGGGTCAGCCAGGCGAACTTGGCCATCATCAGGGCACGGATCACGGTGGTGGCCACGAACATGACCAGAATTTCGTGCCAGTAGCGGGCCAGCAGCTCCAGTTCGATCAGTTCGGCCATGGCGACGAACAGGATAGTGTTGCTTACTAGCCCCAGCAACTGGATGTCCTCCTTGTTGCGCAGGTGGCGGACCCTTTCCTCCAGGGTGACCCGCAGGGCGTTCAGGGCGGTGTCGATCAGACCACGGGTGGCGCCGGGCCGTTCGATCAAGGCCTGCTGGGCCTCGATCTGCCGTTCCTCCTCGCGCTCCTCCCGGCTCATCCAGTGATGGACGGTCACGGTGGCGACGATGCAGGCCAGAATGCCCGACAGATGCAAATGGCTGTGGCCGCCGAGCAGGTTCAGCAGGGTGTAGAAGTGCTCGGCCAGATCGAAGGCGGCATAGCCGGTCATGAGCAGGACCATCATCTCGGCGATGCGGTTTTCCGTGGTTTTGAGCAGCCCGAGACCGATCAGACCGAACACCAAGCCCAGCGCCACCGACCCCAACCCGACCACCAGGCTGATCTCGGTCACGTAGCCCAGGGTCAGCTTCCCGCCCTGGAGCAGATGCAGGCCGATGTAGACGAACACGATCAGGGCGGTGGCGTCGTTGAACAGGCTCTCGCCCTCGGCCAGAATCTTCAGCCGGTGGGGAATCTCGAAACGGGAAAAGACGCTCACCACCGACACCGGATCGGTCGCCAGCACCATGGCGAACAACAGCACCGTGGCCGCGACGCCCAGATGGTATTCACCGAACAGGAAATCCCGCAGCCACAGACCGGCCACCACCGACAGGACCACGGCCACCACCGCCAGATAGAACAGGCTCCAGGCGTGCCTCTTCAGCTCGGCGACGCTCAGTTCCAAGGCGTCGGAAATCAGCAGGATGGGCAGCAGGGTCAGCACCAGGGCGGCGAACCACTGGGGGTCCGGGGTGAAGCGGGTGATCTCCGGAAACAGGTGATTGAGCAGGAAGGCCAGAGCGATCAGCGACAAAGGCACGGGAATCGCTAACTTGTCCTCGATCTGCAGGGCCAGGTAGAGCATCGCCGCCAGCGCCAGCACGGTTTCGATCATCGGCATCCCCTTTAGCAAAAACACCTTCAGTATGGCCCAGGTGACGGTGCGCTTTCGAACTTTCCCGTATTTCATGCCTCTCGATGTGCTAGTATTGTTGAAAATTTCAACAACCATGTGGAGCGCATCATGGCCACGGTCAATTTCTCCGTTCCCGACGAGATCAAGGAAGCCTTCAACAAAGCCTTCGCGGGCGAGAACAAAAGCGCCATCATCGCCCGCCTGATGAAACAGGCGGTGGAGGAGAAGGAGCGCCAGCTGCGGCGGCAGGCGATCATCGAGGAACTCACCCGTACCCGCAAGGACCGCCCCACCGCCACCGATGAGGAAATCCGCCAGGCGCGCGAAGAGGGGCGGCCTTGAAGGTTGTTCTCGATGCCAGCGTGCTGATCAAGTGGTTGCTCGCCGATCCTGAGCGCGAGGCCCACACCGAGAAAGCGACCGATTTGGTCATGGCCGTCGGACGTGGCGAGCTTGATCTGATCCTTCCCGGCCACTGGCTGGTCGAAGTGGCGGCGGTATTGTGCCGCATCAGCCCGCAAACCGCCCAGGGTGACGTGGAAACCCTTCACCTTCTCGACTGGCCCACCCTCGACACCCCCAGTCTGTACCGTGTGGCAACACGACTAGCGGTCGAGCTGCGCTACCACCTGTTCGACACCCTCTACCACGCCACCGCCCTGGAGACCGGCGCCACCCTGGTCACCGCCGATGCCCATTACTGGCGCAAGGCAGGCGGCCTGGGCCGAATCACCCTGCTACCCGATTTCACCGTATGACCACCCTGCTGACCATCAAGAACGTCTCCCTCGCCTACGGTGCCCATCCCCTGCTCGACCGGGCCGAACTGGCCATCGAAACCGGCGAACGCATCGGCCTCATCGGCCGCAACGGCGAGGGCAAATCCACCCTGCTGCGCCTGTGCGCCGGTCAGATCGAGGCGGACGACGGCGAGATCTGGCGCCGGCCCGGCCTCAAGGTCGCCCTGCTGGAACAGACGCCCCGACTCGATACCGATCTGAGCGCCTACGACGTGGTCGCCCAGGGGCTGGGGGAAATCGGCGACCTGCTGCAGCGCTACCACCACCTGGCCCGGCAGGCGCCGCCGGACCTGAAGGCCCTGGAACACCTCCAGCACCAACTGGAGGCCCGGGAAGGCTGGCAGTTGCAGCAGAAGATCGACCAGGCCCTGACCCGTCTGGGTCTCGATCCAGACACCCCGGCCGCCTCCCTCTCCGGCGGCTGGCAGCGGCGTCTGAGCCTGGCCCGCGCCCTGGTGAGCGAACCGGATCTGCTGCTTTTGGATGAGCCCACCAACCATCTCGATCTGGACACCATCGCCTGGCTCGAGGACGAACTGCGCCAATTCCCCGGCAGCCTGCTGTTCGTCACCCACGACCGCACCTTCCTGCAGAAACTGGCCACCCGCATCGTCGATCTCGACCGCGGCAAGCTGACCTCCTGGCCCGGCGACTACCGCACCTATCTGGAGAAGAAGGCCGCTGCCCTGGCCGAGGAAGAACGCCGCAACGCCGAATTCGACAAGAAACTGGCCCAGGAGGAAGCCTGGATCCGCCAGGGCATCAAGGCCCGCCGCACCCGCAACGAAGGCCGAGTGCGGGCGCTGAAGCAACTGCGCCAGGAACGGGCCCGGCGCCGTGAGCAGCAGGGCAAGGCCAATCTGAAGCTGGAAGCCGCCGAGCGCTCCGGCAAGCTCGTGATCGAGGCCGAAAACCTCACCCACGCCTACGGCGACCAGGTCATCGTCCGGGACTTTTCCACCACCCTCCTGCGCGGCGACCGCGTCGGCCTCATCGGTCCCAACGGCGCCGGCAAGTCCACCCTGCTGAAACTGCTGCTCAAACAACTGGAACCCCAGTCAGGCACCGTGCGTCACGGCACCAACCTGGAGATTCTCTGGTTCGACCAACAGCGCAGCCAGCTCGACCCAGAACGAACCGTGGTGGACACCGTCGCCGACGGCAACGACTGGGTCACCGTCGGCGGCCGGCGCCGCCACGTGATGTCCTATCTGGCCGACTTCCTGTTCACCCCCGAACGGGCCCGCCAGCCGGTCAAATCCCTCTCCGGCGGCGAGCAGAGCCGGCTTCTGCTGGCCCGGCTGTTCACCCGACCCGCCAACCTCCTGGTCCTCGACGAGCCCACCAACGACCTGGATCTGGAAACCCTGGAACTGCTTGAAGCCCTGCTTCTCGACTTCGACGGCACCCTGCTCCTGGTCAGCCACGACCGTACCTTCCTCGACAACGTGGTCACCTCCACCCTGGTGTTCGAGGGCGACGGCAAAATCGGCGAGTACGTCGGCGGCTACGAAGACTTCCTGCGCCAGCGCCCGACCCCGCAGGCCCCTCCGCCGAAAGCCGAAAAGCGCCCCGAAAAACCCCGCCCCAAGCGGGCCAAAACCAAACTCAGTTACAAGGAACAGCGGGAACTGGAAAGCCTGCCGGGAGAGATCGAACGTCTGGAAGCCGAACAAGCGGCACTCAACGACCGCATCGCCCGGCCCGATTTCTACAAGGGCGATCCGGCCGAGGTCAGCCGCGTTCTGGCCGAACTCCAGTCCCTGCAGCGCACCCTGGAGGAGAAATACGCCCGCTGGGACGAGTTGGAGGGACTGAAGGAAGCTTTGCAGGGTTGAAGCACGACTATACTTGAACCTGTATTGACTCAGGTACTGGAAAGCCGATGGGACTGTATGACAGAGACTATTACAGAGAGCGGTTCAAGGAACAACCAAAGAAAAATCAACGATGCTTTCGTGACAAAAAGTCATTTCGTCTTAAGCACATCCTGTATTCACTGACAATACTGGGATTGCTTTGGTACGGCATTAGAAACCATCTGTATAGTAACATTCCACTTTTGATAAACACACCGAAACCCATCCCAGGTGGCGTTATTCTACCTCGTGACGATCGGGGGCATTATCGGGGCATAGCATATATTAATGGCGTTCCAATGCAATTTATGATCGACACTGGTGCTAGCAGAATAGCTATTCCTAAAATCAAAGCCATCCAGGCAGGCTTGTCGAAAGGCAAACCAATCATATCTCACACGGCAGGTGGCACAGTATTGGACTATCAAACGCGACTGAAGGAAATTCGGATAGGAAACGCAGTTCTCTATAACATTCCCGCCATTATCAATGATCATATCGACGAGGTATTGGTTGGAATGAATTTTGTGAAAAATTTCACCATGATCCAAAATGGCGACACATTAACACTGAAATATCCTGGATATAATGGAGAGATTCCTATTTCCACTGTCACAACTTCCCCCAAAGCACAAAGAAGCTTAAGAAGAACCATAGACTCACCTGCAACCGCAACAGGAAGAAAAATTAATGACAATCGTGCCGCCCTGGCTATTTCGCAGAAATATTCCCAATCGAAACATCCTTCTGTTAGAGTGATCAAAAAGTCAATTTGCAGTGTACATGAAGGGATAAAACGCTGTATTACAGCGTACAGTGATCACTGACGCTGCACTGTCACCGTTTCAAAAGCGTCACGGCAACGCAATCCCCCGAATCCGCTGATACAGCTCCACCGCATAGGAGTCGGTCATACCGGCGATGAAGTCGGTGGCCAGCAACGCGCGCTGATAGGGCGGCAGAGCGGCAGGATCGGCCAGGGGCCGGGGCATGAGCCGCAGCAGGGTCCGGCTGCGGGAGGAGGGGCTGCCGGCGGCGGCGTCCTCGATAGCGCGGACGAAGGCGTCGAGCAGGCCGGCGATGACCTCGAAGCCGCAGGCTTTCACCTCCACCACCGGGCGGGCGTAATAGACCCGGGATTCGGCCACCCGTTTGAAGACGACGAAAGCGGCGGCCTGTTCGATGTGGTCGAGCAGCAGGGCGTCGAAGCGGCCGGTCAGGATCGACTCATAATGACGTTCGAACACCGCCACGGCCTGGCGGATCACCCGGTCGATGGTGACCGAGCGGCAATAGCTGGCCTGCTGGGCGGGGTCGTCCAGACGTTCGAGGCGCTGGCGGTGGCGCTGTTCGAGAAAAGGCCGATGCAATTGGTAGAGGGTGTCGAAATCCACCACTCCGGCCTTGAAGCCGTCCTCGATGTCGATGACGTGGTAGCAGATGTCGTCGGCGGCCTCCAGCAAAAACGTCAAGGGATGGCGGTACCAGGCCAGACCGCCACCGGGCCTGGGCAGCAGGCCGACGGTTTCGGCCACCTCGCGGAACAGCCCGGCCTCGCTCTGGAAGAAACCGAACTTACGCCCCCCGGCCCCTCGCGCCTGCGCCGGATCGACCACCGAGGCGCGGGGATATTTGGCCATCACCGCCAGCATGGCGCAGGTCATCTGCAGGCCGCCGGGCTGGCCGGGGTTCTGCAGCACCGTCAGGGTGCGAAAGCCCTGGGCGTTGCCCTCGAAACCGAGCAGATCCGCGCGCTCGGCCTCTTCCAGCCGCGCCAGCCCCGGCCAGGCGGCGAACCATTCGCGGATGGCGTCCTCGCCGGCATGGCCGAAAGGCGGATTGCCGATATCGTGGGCCAGGCAGGCGGCGGCCACCAGGGTGCCCACGTCCTGGGGCACGACCGTGTCCCGCAAGGCCGGCTCACGGCGGCGGATCACCTCGGCGGCCACCATCCCCAGGGAGCGGCCGACGCTGGCCACCTCCAGGCTGTGGGTCAGGCGGGTGCGGACGTAGTCGCTCTTGGCCAGGGGAAAGACCTGGGTCTTGTCCTGGAGGCGGCGGAAGGCGGAGGAGAAGATCAGGCGGTCGTAGTCGCGGGCGAACTCGGTCCGCGGCGGCTGGCCGCCCGGGGCGGCGGGCGCTTTGCCCAGGCGCCGGGTGGACAGCAGCCGGCGCCAGTCCATGCGCCTCAGTTCGGCCACAGGCGTTTCCACCAGGGTTGTGGTTCAGGCGGGTTTTTCAGCCCCATCTCCCGGTAGATCTCCGCCAGCGGCCAGCCGGTCAGCGCGTGGAGATTCTCCGCCTGCCGGCGCAGCCGCTGGGGCAGGATCTCGCCGCGGTAGCGCCTGGCCTCGGGGCAGTCGTCGCTGCCATCCCAGGGGTGGCGCAGCACGTAGCGGGCCTGGAAGTTGCCGCGGTCGCCGGTCTGGTGCAGGCGCAGGTCGTCGGGGAAGGTCTGGGCGTCGTATTGCAGGTGCAGGCGGGTGACGAAGACGTCCACCGGCCGCGGCATGACCTGGGGCTTGGCGCGCGGCAGGGGGCGGACGGGCTGTTCTTCCGCCAGCCACATCACGCCCAGCTCGCGCAGCTCGCTGCGGCTCAGGGGCTGGGCGGCGCAGGGATCGCACCAGCCCATGTCCCAGGCGTATTCGGTGAACACCGCCCGGCCGCCGTGCTTTTCCACCTGACGGGCGAACAGGTCGCGGTAGAAGTCGGCGAAACGGTCCTTGACGTACAGCGGGATTTCCTGCCCGGAAGGAATCTTCACCGTCGGATAGTTGGCGGTCTCCACCCGACCGCTTCGGGTCAGGGTCCAGAGGAACAGCTCCTGTCTGCCGCGGGCGTTGAGGGTCCCCAGGCGGATCGGCAGCATGAACTTGGGGCTCTCGTAGGCCACCTGCAGGGGGCGCAGGTAGTTGAAGCCGGTCTTTTCGAATTCGGCCAGGTTGACCCTGGCGACGAAGAACCGCATTCCCTGCTTGATGTAGCTGCCCACCACCGGTTCCGCCCCCTGCGGCAGACGGTAACCGTTCTCCTTGAGCCAGGTGATCAGGCCGGCGCTCTCCTTGGCCGACAGGATCAGGATGTCGTATTCGCCTACGGTGTAGCGGGCCTCGATGGTCACCCCCAGGGCCTTGGCGCGGGCCGCCGCGCCCCTGTCCGCCGCCGCACTCATGGCTTTCATCTCCAGGCGGTAGAGCCGCTGGCAGGGATTGGGATCGAAATACTCCACCAGGCGCGGGGCGGTGTAGGCATCCAAATGGTCGATCACCGCGGTGGAACCCACGTGGATCTGTTCCCGCCCGATGAAGGTGGGCACCGGCACCACCACGGCGAAATCCTTGACGTCGCCCTGGAAGTCGTTGGCCATGGTCAGCACCGTGCGCTCGCCGTCGCGCACCAACACCACCTTGGAGGAACGGTTGAACAGGTCGGTCCCGGCGCGGGCCACATAGAAGCCGCAGAAAGCCTGGGCCAAGGTCGGCAGCGACAGCAGAAACAGCAGCAGGATACGCATGGGTCACCTCCTGGAGGGAACGTTCCGGGGCCAGAGATAGCGCGCGCCCGGCAGCCGGCGGTTGAGCAGCGGCACCAGCGGCGCGGCCAGAGCCAGAGCGTAGAACAGGCCCTCGTCGATGTACAGATGATATTGAAACACATAACCGGCCACCGCCACGATCACCGCGAAGGCGATGCGGGCGGCGCGCCGGTCCGGCAGGGTCATGGGATCGGAGAGCATGAAGAAGGCGAAGATCAGCAGGGCGACGTTCTGCAGCTGCAGCCAGGGGATGGCCGGGGGATCGCCGAGCCACAGGGCGCGGCCGAACACCAGGGCGACCCAGGCGGCCAGAAACGCCCAGGTGGCATCGCTCCTGCGGGTGCGGCGCAGCACCATCAGCCCGCCCAGCACCGCCGCCAGGGCCAGAAACACCCCCAGCCCCCACTGCCCTGGCGACACCCAGGCTTGGTCGGTCAACGAAATCGCGGCCACGATTCCCAGATTGGCGGGGTTGAAGACGTGGCGGCCGTCGATGCGGAGCAGAAACTTGCCGGCGATGGCGACGGCCGCCGCCGCCACCGCCCACTGCACCCCCTGGGTGTGCAGCAACAATCCCAGCGACAGCGACGAGATCAGCGGGCTGCGGAAGTCGAAGGGCAGCCCCAGGGCGCGGCAGAAAAGCCCCTGAACCGTGAGCGCCGTCAGCGGATAGACGGCGTAGATCCAAAGCGGACCCGGAAAATCGCGCCATCCCAGGCCATAGAACAGCAGTCCGGCCAGAATCAGAATCTGCAGATGGCGCGGATCGTTCATGCCGACTTGGTGAAAGCCCCCAGCTCCGCCCGCGCCAGCAGGCGGCGCAGATCGGCGCTGCGCAGCGACAGCGACCAGCCCAGCACCCCGGCGCCGATGAACACCCGTTCGTGGGCGAAAATGCCCTCGTCCACCAGAACCCTGAGATCCCCGGGCAGGGCGACGGGCGGCACCGCGCCGACGGGATAGCCGGTGGCCTGCAGCACCTGTTCGGATTCTGCCATGGTCAGGCGGCGTTCGCCCGTGTGCTTGCGCAGCTTGCCCCAGTCGGCCCGCGCGGTGGCAGGGGCGGCCAGCAGCACGAAGCCGCCGCTGCCGGTGCGGAACACCAGGCTGCGGACGATCTGCGCCGGACTCAGGCCGCGGGCCGCGACCAGCTCCTCCAGGCTGCGGATCGGCTTGCGCTCCGGATCCAGCGGAATCTCCACCCATTCATAGTCGATGCCTTCCCGTTCCAACAGGTCGCTCACCGGCGACGACACCTCGCTCATTCGCTTCTCCCCCGTGACTGGTTACAATGCGGAAAATCATGATAGGGCTTTCCGGGAGCCGATGCCATGACCTGCCTGCTCTACACCCACCCCGCCTGTCTGGAACACGACACCGGTCCCGGCCACCCGGAGCGCCGCGCCCGGCTGGAAGCGATTCTGCGAGCACTGGATGCCCCCCGGTTTCAGGCGTTGCTCCGCCGCGAGGCCCCGCGGGCCGACGACGCCCTGCTGCGGCTGGTCCACACCGACGACCACATCGAAACCGTGTTCGCCAGCATTCCCAAACAGGGACACGTCTGGCTCGACCCGGACACCGTGGTCTCCCCCGGCTCCGGAGAGGCGACCCGGCGGGCCGCAGGCGCCGTGTGCGCCGCGGTCGATGCCGTGCATGGCGGTCAGGCCCAAAGCGCCTTCTGCGCCGTCCGCCCGCCCGGACACCACGCCGAACCCCGCAGGGCCATGGGTTTCTGCCTGTTCAACAACGTCGCCATCGCCGCCCGCCATGCCCTGAGCCAAGGGCTGGAAAGGGTCGCCATCGTCGATTTCGACGTCCACCACGGCAACGGCACCCAGGCCGCCTTCGAGCGGGAGCCGAGGGTGCTGTACTGCTCCACCCACCAGTATCCCTGGTATCCCGGCACCGGGGCGGAGACGGAGACCGGCGTCGGCAACATCGTTAACGTCCCCCTGCCCGCCGGCACCGACGGCCCAGCCTTCCGCCGCGCGGTGGAGAAGCGCATTCTGCCCGCCCTCGCCCGTTTCCGCCCGAAACTGATCCTGGTTTCCGCCGGCTTCGACGCCCACCGCCTCGATCCTTTGGGAATGCTGGAACTGGAGGAAACCGATTACCGCTGGATCACCCGTCGCCTGCTGGATTTCCAGGTCCCCGTCGTCTCCGCCCTGGAAGGCGGCTATCATCTGCAAGCCCTGGCCGGCAGTGTCGCCGTCCATGTGGAAACCCTGCTTCGGGGCTGATAGAATATTCAGCTTTCTCGGAGAGGTGGCCGAGTGGTCGAAGGCGCACGACTGGAACTCGTGTATACCCTAACCGGGTATCGAGGGTTCGAATCCCTCCCTCTCCGCCAGAGTTGAGCCCTCGTCGGTTAAAGCAACCAACGGGGGTTTTTCGTACCTCGGAAGAAAGAAACCTCGTTGGTTGCCTGAACCAATTGGGGTTTTTTGTGCCCCATGTACCCTTCGACTAATTTCGGTAAATTCACCTGCAGACCGCCTTGTGCGCCTATGCCACCTGAATCTCCCGTTTCTCCCCGGCGACGGCCTGGCATATAATGCCCGACGAGCATTCCATCTGTTACTTAAGGGGGAAGCGATGCACCAGAGCGGTCGTAACGTTATCTGGGGGATGTTCGACCTGGGGCTGCTGTCCGGCTGCGCCTCGACGCCACCGACCTTTCAACCAGTTTCCGTGCCTTATCTCAGTGAGCGCCTGCGGGCAGGCAGCTATACGCAAAAGCCCCGTACTTTCCACGTTTTGATGGACGCTTCCTCCTCGGTCGCGGAAAATTATCAGGGCCCAGGGTTTCAAGCCACACCGCCGGCTTCGGAGTTCGACGTGGAGAAAGAGATCCTCCGCCGCCTGAATCAGGCCCTGCCCGCCTCGATGCAACTGACAGCCGGCCTGCGCACCTTCGGCTCGCTCAATTGCACCGACTGGCAATTCACCAAGCTGGTCCTCAAACCAGGTCCTTACGACAAGAACACGTTCGCCCATGCGATCGATTCCGTTTCCTGCGCCAGTGGGGTGCCCCCCTTCGGGCATGCGATCGATGCGGCGATCCAGGCGCCCATCGCCCTAAAGCAATCCCATCGCCCCGAACGATGCCGAAGAAGGCCGCGCCCGGAACCGGCGGGTGATCTTCGTTCCGTTCAAATAATGCTTTAGAATCACCGGCACCGAAGGCGGAAGGGACGATCCTTCCGCCTTCTTTCCTTCAAATCCCCTGCCTCGTCGAGATATGCCATGCACGAAGAAAGCCCCTCGTTCACCCTAAGCTGGATGCGCCGCTCATGGTCGTTTGTCATTTGCCTGATTCTGCTGAGCGGCTGTGGTGGCGGGACACCGGAAACAGCGCCGCTGCCACCGGAACGACCGGCGAAGCTGTTCACCGTCGGCGGTCCCTTGGCGCAAAGGACGGTGCGCATGAGCGGCGAGGTCCGCGCCGCCACGCGTGCCGATCTGGCCTTCCGAGTGCCCGGCCTGATCATCGAATTTGCGGTCAAGGAGGGGCAACAGGTACGGAAAGGGCAGTTGATCGCCCGTCTCGATTCCCGGGACTATCAGAGCCGGCTTCGCAACGCTTTGGGGCAATTGGCCAAGGCAAAGGCCAAGCTCCAGTACGACACCACCGAATATCGGCGCTATGTAAAAATCCGTCAGGCCGAACCTGGCGCGGTCAGCGAATCGCTGCTCAACCTCAAGAAAGCCGCCATGGAAATGGCTCGCGCCGAGGTCAAATCCGCCGAGGCGGCAGTGGCCGAAGCCCGCGAACAACTGGCCTACACATTCCTGAAGGCGCCCTTCGACGGCATCGTCGGCCGCAAGTATGTGGACAACTTCGAGTTTGTGGTCGCCAAACAGCCCATCGTCCACCTGCAGAATTTCAGCGAGATCGAAATCCTCCTCGACCTGCCTGAACTGATGGTGATGCCCCTGCGCAAGGCCAAACCGAAGCTCTACGCCCAATTCGCCACATCGGACAAGCGCTATCCCCTGACCATCAAGGAGTTCGCCACCCAAGCGGACCCCCTGACCCAGACCTACCGGGTGGTGCTGGCCACCCCCGCGCCGCAGGAAATCCGCATCCTGCCGGGCATGACCGCCACGGTGGTGATCGAACTGCCCCACGATGCCGCGCTCGACACCGAGATCGTCATCCCCACCGCCGCCCTGTTCAGCGATCCCGACGGACGCAGTTGCGTCTGGGTCGTCGATCCTGAAACCCATCAGGTCCACAAGCGGGTCGTCCACACCGGCCGTCTCACGGACAGCGACCGAATCGAAATCGTGGACGGCCTCAAAGTGGATGAAACCATCGTCGTCAGCGGAGTCAGCCGGTTGCAGGAGGGTATGAAGGTCCGCCCCTACAAGGACGCCCCCAAGGAGAACGCGGCATGAATCTGGCGGAACTGAGTATTCGCAAAAGCCTCATCACGTGGGTGATGATAGTGCTGGCGGTGGTGGTAGGCTGGCAATCCTACAATTCCCTCAGCCGCCTGGAGGATCCGGAATTCACCATCAAGGATGCGGTGATCCTCACCCCCTACCCGGGCGCCTCGGCCCGCGAGGTGGAGGAAGAGGTCACCAATGTCATCGAAAAGGCGGTCCAGCAGTTGGGCCAACTCGAGTGGGTCGAATCCAATTCTTCCCGTGATCTGTCATGGATCAAGGTCCACATCAAGGACCAGTACGACAAGGCCAGCCTGCCCCAGGTCTGGGACGAACTGCGCCGCAAGGTGAACGACGCCCGCCGTCAGCTGCCACCCGGCGCCGGCGAGCCGCTGGTCAACGATGACTTCGGTGACGTCTACGGAATGTACTACGCCATCACCGGCGAGGGCTATTCCCCCAAGGAACTGTACGAATACGCCAAACTGCTGCAGCGGGAGCTGCTCAAGGCCACCGACGTCAAGCGCATCACTCTCTACGGCCAGCGCAAGGAAACCATCTACGTCGAGATGCAACGGGACAGGATGACCAAGCTGGGCATCGCCCCCGACGACATCTACCGCGCCCTGGCCGCCAAGAACCTGGTGGCCGATGCCGGCCATCTGTATCTGGGGGATGAGTTCATCCCCCTCAATCCCACCGGGGCGTTCCGCTCCGAACAGGACTTCGGCGACTTGCTCATCACCCCCGGAAGCCGCAAATCCGACCGGCTGATCTATCTGCGCGACGTGGCCACCATCCATCGCGGTTACCAGGAACCACCCGTCGCCCTGGTGCGCTACAATGGCCAGCCCGCGATTGCCCTGGGCATCTCGACGGTCCAGGGCGGCAACGTCATCACCATGGCGCAATCCATCGAGGAACGCCTGAAGGCACTGGAGCCGATGCGGCCGGTGGGCATGGAGCTGCACGAGATCTCCAACCAGGCCAAGTCGGTCACCACCGCGCTGAGCGCTTTCATGACCAACCTCATTGAGGCGGTGGCCATCGTGGTCGGCATCCTGCTGCTGTTCATGGGGTTGCGAAGCGGTCTGATCATCGGCGCAGTGCTGGTGGTCACCATCATGGCCACCTTCATTCTGATGAAATACTTCGACATCACCCTGGAGCGGATTTCCCTCGGCGCCCTCATCATCGCCCTGGGGATGCTGGTGGACAACGCCATTGTGGTCACCGATGGCATCCGCATGCGCATGAAACGGGGCGAATCCAGTTACGACGCCGCCTGCGCCGTAGTGGGGCAGAATGCCATTCCCATGCTGGGAGGAACGGCGGTGGCGATCACCGCCTTCGCCGCCATCGGCACCTCCGACGACTCCACCGGCGAATACTGCCGCTCCCTGTTTTCGGTCATCCTGATTTCCCTGAGCCTGAGCTGGCTCACTGCCGTCACCTGCACCCCACTGTTGTGTCACACCTTCCTGCCCAAGCCACAGCCGGCTGAAGGGGGACAGGAAGGGGACGGCGGAGATGAGTACGACCGGGGTTTCTACGGAGTCTACAAGCGCTTCCTGAGCCTATGCATCCGCTTCCGCTGGATTCTGGTAGCGGTGGTGCTGGCGTTGTTCGGACTGTCCCTGATCGGCTTCGGCCAGGTCAAGAAAAGCTTCTTCCCCGACTCCACCCGGCCCCAGTTCTACATCGATTTCTGGTTTCCGGAGGGAACCGACATCCAGGAAACCGGCCGTCGCCTCACCCATGCCGAAGCCTTTCTGAAACAACAGGAAGGGGTCACCCATCTGACCACCCAGATCGGTGGCGGTCAGGTGCGCTTCCTGCTCACTTACACCCCGGAGAACCAGTATCCCAGTTACGGCCAGATCCTGGTGGACGTGGACGACTACAAGCGTATCGAAACGTTAGCCCCCAAAGTGCAGAAAGCCCTGGAGGAACGCTTCCCCGACGCCATCGTCAACGTGCGCCTGTTCGTCCTCGGCCCCTCCACCGGCGGCAAGATTCAGCTCCGCATCTCCGGCAAGGACCCTGCGGAACTCCGCCGTTTGGCCCAAAAAGCCGAAGCCATCCTGCGGGCCGAACCCACCGCCAAAGCGGTGCGCAACGAGTGGATGGAACCGGTCAAGGTGGTACGGCCGCAACTGGCCGAATCCCAGGCCCGCCGCGCCGGCGTCGAACGCCCCGATGTGGCCGAAGCCCTGAGAACCAATTTCGAAGGGTTGCAGGTGGGCGTCTATCGCGAGGGGGACGAGCTGATCCCCATCGTCGCCCGTGCCCCCGAACGGGAACGGGCCGATCTCGACAGCCTCGGCGCCATCCCCATCTGGAGTCCGGCAGCCCAGGGCATGATCCCCCTGGGGCAGGTGGTCAGCGCCTTCCCGCTCGAATTCGAGGACGCCCACATCTGGCGCCGCGACCGCCGCACCATGATCCGTATCCACGCCGATCCCCGCAGCGGCTCGCTGCCCAGCGAGGTGCTGGCCAAGGTCAAGGCCAAAATAGAAAAGGCCCTGGGGGTCGATGCCGCCGCCGTTCTCGGCCATCCGGTCAACGAGGAAAAATGGGACGCCAACACCCTGCCGGTGGTCAACAACGCCCTTTGGCCCCTCAAGAACAAACCCGGCTACTATCTGGCCTGGGGCGGCGAAGCGGAAGATTCGGCCCGCGCCACTGCCAATCTGGCCAAATCCATCCCCATCTTCTTCGGTCTGATGGTGCTGATCGTGCTGGTGCTGTTCAATTCCATCAAGAAGACCCTCATCATCTGGCTGACGGTGCCGTTGTCCCTGATCGGCGTCACCCTGGGCCTGCTGCTGTTTGGCCAACCCTTCGGTTTCATGGCCCTGCTGGGGCTGATGAGTCTGTCGGGGATGCTGATCAAGTCCGCCATCATCCTCATCGACGAGATCGACGCCCAGCTCGGCCAAGGCCACAGCCCTTTCCGTGCCGTCATCAATGCCGGCGTCAGCCGTCTCATTCCGGTGAGCATGTCGTCGAGCACCACCATGCTGGGGATGATCCCGCTGTTCACCGACGCCTTCTTCGTCTCCATGGCGGTCACCATCGTCTTCGGCCTCGGTGTGGCCACGGTGCTGATCCTCATCGTGGTGCCGGTACTGTACGCCTTGTTCTACAGTGTTCGTGAAGATGACCGGGAGGTGACGGCATGAAGCGCATCGCCCTGACTGTCGCCATCGCAGCCCTCCTGGACGGCTGCATGCTCGTGGGTCCGGATTATCACACGCCGGAAGCACCCGTCGCCGATACCTGGATCGACATCTCCGACCCTGCCCTGAAGCGTACCGAGACCGATCTGAGTGAATGGTGGCAGGTGTTCGGCGATCCGGTGCTGGATGAGCTGGTGCTCCTGGCGCGGCGTCAGAATCTCAGCCTTCAAGCCACCGCCATCCGTATTCTGGAGGCCCGCGCCCAGCTGGGCATCGCCTCAGGGCTGCTGTATCCCCAGCACCAGCGCATCACCGGTGACCTGAGCCGCCAGCAGATCAGCGAGCACGCCCCCAACACCACGCCAGCCATCGACCGTCGCTTTACCACCACCGGCATCGGCTTCGACGTGGGCTGGGAGCTGGACCTGTGGGGTAAATTCCGCCGCGGGGTGGAAGCGGCGGAGGCCAATCTCGACGCCTCGGTGGCCGATTACGAGGATCTGCTGGTATCCCTCACCGCCGAGGTGGCCCGTACCTACGTGCTGATCCGCACCCTGGAATCGCGCATCCGCGTCGCCCACGAAAACCTGGAAATCCAGCGCCGGACCCTGAATATCGCCGATGCCCTCTATAAAGGCGGGGCCATCACCGAACTGGATTACCTCCAGGCCGAAAGCCTGCTGCACACCACCGAAGCCTCCATTCCGCCCCTGGAAGCGGCGTTGCGCCAGGCCAAGAACGCCCTGGCGGTACTACTGGGACGCCCCCCGGGGGAAGTGGACAGTCTGCTGATGGCGTTCCACCCGATTCCATCCCCACCGGTGGAAGTGGTGATCGGGGTGCCGGCGGACCTGCTGCGGCGACGGCCGGACGTGCGCCGGGTGGAGCGGCGGCTGGCGACCCAGAGCGCCCTGATCGGCGTCACCAAAGCCGATCTCTATCCCCATTTTTCCCTCCTGGGCTCAATCAACCTGCGGGCGAGCGACGCGGCCCTCACGTTCGCCTCCGGCGGCAGCAGCAAACTGGCCGATCTGTTCACCGCCAAAAGCTTCCAGTACTTCGTCGGCCCCAGCCTCAGCTGGGACGTGTTCAACTACGGCCGCATCCGCAACCAAGTCCGTGCCGAGGACGCCCGCTTCCAAGCGCTGATCGCCGACTATCGCAACACCGTGCTGGAAGCCGCCCGCGAGGCTGAGGACGCTATCGCCGCCTTCGTCAAGGCACGGGTGGAACAGGAAAGGCGGCGTCTCAGCTACGAAGCCGCCCGCCGCTCGGTGGATCTGTCCCTGCTCCAGTACCGCGAGGGTCTGGTAAGCTATCAGCGTGTGCTTGATTCCCGGCGCAGCCTGCTGACGGCCCAGGACGATCTGACCCGGATCCGTGGCGACGTGGCTGTCAATCTGATCGCGCTTTACAAAGCGCTGGGGGGTGGCTGGCAGGAGCGCGACCTGGAGACAGCCGTGCCGGAAGAGGTCAAGCGGGAAATGGCACAGCGGACGAACTGGAAGGGCTTGTTGGAGACGGGAGAGCCCCGGAAGGAAAAGCCAACTCGCTGGCGTTGGCCGGACTGGTAAGACCACGGCGCCCGGTCATGGAACCGGGCGCCGATCGCGTTCACTGTACCGAGTATCCCCGGCCTGCCATGCAGTTGGCGAAGGCCTGGCTGTAGGCGTTCTGGGAATTGGCCGCCGCCGATTGTTGCTGCAGCTGCTGGTCGCGACGCCGGAACATCCCTTTCATGGCGCCGCCCACCGCGCCAATCGCCGCGCCCTTGCCGGCATTCCCCGCAATGGCGCCGATGGCCGCCCCGGCGGCCGCCCCCCGGGCTCCACCGCGCAGAACCTGCCCCTCCTGCGGCGTACTCTGCTGCTGCATCGCTGCCGCCTGCTTCTGGGCCAAAGCCTGACACTCAGCCTGGTCCTTGGCGATCTGCTCTGGGGTCTGTCCCCGCTGGGGCACCACGACCTGTGCCCAGGCACCGCTCATCAGAATCAGCAACCCCGCTCCCGTCATCAACCGTATCTTGATCATCGGAAAACTCCTCTATCGCTTCATACTCACATCACTCAAAGCCCGCTGGCAGCGCTGGCTGATTTCGGCATCATGCCGCTCCAGACAGTTCAGCAACCTTCCCTCGCCGGGTTCCACATGAGAACAGAATTTCACCAGATCATCCTCACACTGATGGGCGATATAGCCCAGCGCCGCGACGATCCGTTCCAGCTGATCCGCCGCCTGGTACAGGGCAAGCTCACAGGTGGGGGAAATCTTGTCCTCGTGAGCGAGGATGCACGCCACCAGCCGTCCCTCCCCAGGGGTCACCTGGGGGCAGAACTCCTTCACCTCCGTCTCGCAGCCCCGCAGGAAGGTTCCTGCCGGGCCCGGCTGAGATGCAGCCGCATCCAACCGTTCATTGCCGAAGCCACCGCCACCGCTGGCACATCCCCCCAAAGCCAGCGCCAACAGCGCGGCGAGCACAGGTTTCGCTTTCATTTCTCCTCCTTACCTTCCGGTGTTGTCATTCCTGGCTATGGTGGCATGATAGGTTCGATGCTGTCCAGAAAATCCACCGACCTTCGACGATGACAAGTTTTTTTCTACGCTTCCACAGAAGCGCCCTTTATTATCCCTTTCTTCTCGGGACCCTGTTGGCACTGATCGCCATTTATCCGCTGATCGATGACCACCATCTGGGACGCCTGCTGCTGCCTCTGTTTCTGACAATCACCCTACTGGGGGGGGCCGTCGCCGTCTCCGAAGGTCGTCTCCGTCTTTGGATCGGCGTCATCACCGGCACCTCGATGGTGATCACCCGGCTGGCTTGGCAGTGGTGGCCGCTGGATGTTCTGGCACAGATTTCGCTGGTCTGTGGCGTCGCTTTCTTTTTCCACGTCACGCTGGTACTCCTGCACCACATCTTCACCCACCGCGGCTCCATCGGCGCCGAAATGCTGTATGGCGCGGTCAACGTCTATCTGTTGATCGCCATCACCTTCACTTTCGCCTACGCCCTCATCGCCACTGTCGATCCCCAGGCCTTCCACGGCCTGCCGGCGCTCAACGGACGTTACTTTTCCTCGCTGCTTTACTTCAGCATCGTCACCCTCACCACCCTGGGTTACGGCGACATCAGCCCCGTCAGCCGCCCCGCCGCCGTCCTGGTCACACTGGAGGCCCTGTGCGGCCAGCTCTATCTGACCATTCTGGTGGCCCGGCTGGTGGGGTTGTACATCGCCCAGGAAAGCCGCGATGAACGCCCTTGAATCACCCCAGCGGCGCCAGCAACACCTGCAGGTCTTCCGCCGTCAGCGCGGGGGCGGCTTTGCCCTTCCTGCCGTAGATCCCCTGCGCCAGCGCCTGCTTGCGGGCCTGTAGCTTGAGGATGCGTTCCTCCACCGTCCCTTCGGTGAGGAGCTTGTAGACGAACACCGGCTTGTCCTGGCCGATGCGGTGGGCGCGGTCGGTGGCCTGGGCTTCGACCGCGGGGTTCCACCAGGGATCGTAGAGGATGACGGTGTCGGCCTCGGTGAGATTGAGGCCGACACCGGCCTTGAGGGAAATACGGCCGCAGCTTCTCGGCCCGCAGGGTCAGAAAACGCTGTTCCCCTAGGGGAACGGTGACGGTCTCTGGCAGGAAGGGGGCGGTCAGAAGTTCCGGCCGGGGTACCTGCGCCAGCGGTCCTGCCTCGCCCCGTTCCGGGTCGAGCCATAATGGCGGGTCGGTGGGAATCACCCGGGCTTTCGGTTCGGCGACCGCCTCCAGAATCTTGCCGCCGGGCACCGGGCGCCACTGGAACCGCACCGGGCGGACATCCTCGGTCAAACGCAGTGGTTGGCCGGCATCCCCGACGAAACAACGGCCGGTGTCGATCATCTGCCGCAACGCCAGATAGCCCAGACGGCCCTTCAGCAGCGGCAGGGAGAATTCCTCCCGCAGCGCGTCGATCAGGTGAACGATGGGGCGGTCCTCCGGCTTGACGTAATCGGGGAAATGGTAACGGCTGCCGTAGTAGGAATCGCCTGGGCGCGGAACACGATCAGAGTGTCCTCTTCCCGCTCGACCTCGAGGGAAACGACCCGGCCCTGTTGGTAGTAGGCCCGCCCGCGCTCGAAATAAAGATCGTCACAGAGCCGGCGGATCTTGGTATATGTCAGGTTCAATGGCATGATGATGACAAAGTGTGACCGGTCGTTTGACCACCGAATCCCTTCAATTCTCCCACAACCGAGACAGGAGGACATCCATGCCCGCAACCCCTGCCGTGCTTCCGGAACTCATCCAGGCCGCGCTGGCGGCCATCGACGCCCATGCCGAGGAAGTCACCGAACTGGACAGGACCCTGGGCGACGGCGACCACGTCACCAACCTGCAGCGGGGCCTCAGAGCCCTGCTGGCGCAAAGCGACGAGCTGGCCGCGCTGGACGACTGGAGTCAGGCGCTGCAAAAGATGGCCATGACCATCATGAGCCAGATCGGCGGCGCCTCCGGCTCTCTCTACGCCACCCTGTTCATGACCCTGGCGAAACAGCTGAAGGGCAAGGCGATGGATCTCGCCGCCTTCGCCGAGGCCTTCGAGGCCGGGGTCGAAGCCATGAAACAGCGCGGCCGTTCCGACGTGGGGGAAAAGACCATGCTGGACACCCTGGTGCCCGTGGCTGCCTATCTGAAACGGGCCGCCGGGGAAGGCAAGGACCTCGACCAAGTATTGGAAGAAGTCAAAGCGGTGGCCACCGAAGGGATGGAATCGACCCGCGACATGCTGGCCACCAAGGGACGGGCCTCCTATCTGGGCGAACGCGCCCGCGGCATCGTCGATGCCGGGGCGCGGACCAGCCAGCTGATGATCTGCACGATCGCGGACAAGCTGGCGGAGAAAAGCGCCCGGCACTGAACGACCGCCGCCATCACCGCTGCCCCTCCAAGGGGGACACCTTCCAGATGTCCTCGCAGTATTCCCGGATAGCCCGATCGGAGGAGAACTTGCCGACCCGGGCGGTGTTGAGGATCGACATCCGCCGCCAGTGGCGGCGGTCACCGAAGGCGTGGGAGACCTCATTCTGGGTATCCACGTAGGTGCGGTAGTCGGCCATGAGGAAGAAGGGATCGCAATGGCGCAGGCTGTCGGTGATGGGCTTGAACAGTTCGCGGTCGCCGTGGGAAAACAGGCCGCTGTCGATGAGGTCGAGCACCGCGCCCAGCTCGGGATCGTCGCGCCAGCATTCCCAGGGGCGGTAGCCGGCGGCGCGCAACTGGCCGAGCTGTTCCACCGTCAGGCCGAAGAGGAAGAAATTGTCCGGCCCCGCTTCCTCGCGGATTTCCACGTTGGCGCCATCGAGGGTGCCGATGGTCAGGGCGCCGTTCAGCATGAACTTCATGTTGCCGGTGCCGGAAGCCTCCATGCCGGCGGTGGAGATCTGCTCCGACAGGTCGGCCGCCGGATAGATATGCTGGGCGCTGCTGACGTTGAAGTTGGGGAAAAACACCACCTTGAGGCGGCCGGCGACGTCAGGATCGTGATTGACCACCTCGGCCACGGCGTTGATCAGTTTGATGATGAGTTTGGCCATGTGATAGCCGGGGGCGGCCTTGCCGCCGAAAATGAAGGTGCGCGGCACCAGATCGAGGCCGGGATCGTGCTTGAGGCGGTGATAGAGCGTGAGGACGTGGAGGACGTTGAGGTGCTGGCGCTTGTACTCGTGGATGCGTTTGACCTGGACGTCGAACAGGGAAGCCGGATCGACCGTGACACCGACGCGCCGGGCGATCAGGCGGGCCAGGCCGGCCTTGGCGGCGTCCTGGGCCGCCTGCCAACGTTCCTGGAAGGCCGCATCGTCCGCCAGCGCTTCCAGCTGGCGCAGCCTGTCCAGATCGTAGCGCCAGTCCCCTTCGACCGCCTCGTCCAGCAGCCCGGCCAGGGCCGGATTGCTCAGGGCCAGGAAACGCCTGGGGCTGACGCCATTGGTCTTGTTGCTGAACTTCTCCGGCCACAGATCGTGGAAATCCTTCAACACCGTGGATTTGAGCAGCTCGGTGTGCAGCCTGGCGACACCGTTGATGGCGTAACTGCCGACACAGGCCAGGTTCGCCATACGGATGCGGCGGCCGCCATCTTCGTCGATGAGGGACAGGCGCCGGACCCGTTCGGGATCGTCGATGAAATGGATGCGCACCTCGTCGAGGAAACGGCGGTTGATTTCGTAGATGATTTCCAGCAGGCGCGGCAGCAGGCGCTCGAACAGTTCCACCGGCCAGGTCTCCAGCGCCTCCGGCAGCAGGGTATGGTTGGTGTAAGCGAAGGTACGGCGGGTGATGTCCCAGGCCTGTTCCCAACCCATGCCGTGATCGTCGAGAAGCAGGCGCATCAGTTCGGCGACGGCGATGGCCGGATGGGTGTCGTTGAGCTGGACGGTGAATTTGGCGTGGAAGTCGGTCAGGTCGCCGCTGATGAGGGTGTGAATGCGCAGCATGTCCTGCAGGGCGCAGGAAACGAAGAAATACTGCTGCCTGAGGCGCAGTTCCTTGCCCACCTCCGGCTCGTCGTTGGGATAGAGCACCTTGGTGAGGTTTTCGGCCGCCATCTGGGCCTCCACCGCCTGATAGTAGTCACCGACGTTGAACGCCTGAAAGTCGAACGTCTCGCAGGCCTCGGCCTTCCACAGCCGCAGCATGTTGGCGTGCTTGCCGCCATAACCAAGGATCGGGGTGTCGTAGGCCACCCCGACCACCACCTCTTCCGGCACCCAACGTACCCGGTAACGGCCTTGATCATCCTGGTAGGACTCGGTATGGCCGCCGAAACGCACCGGGAAGCGCAGCTTGGGGCGCTGCAATTCCCAGGGATTGCCGTTGCGCAGCCAGTTGTCGCTTTTCTCCACCTGCCAGCCATCGCGGATGACCTGTTCAAACATGCCGAATTCGTAGCGGATGCCGTAACCGATGGCAGGAATCCGCAGGGTGGCCAGTGAATCCATATAACAGGCCGCCAGCCGCCCCAGCCCGCCATTGCCCAGCCCCGGCTCCACCTCCTCGGCAAGAATGGCCTCGAAATCCACGTTCTGATCGGCGGCCGATTCGCGCACCTGATCGAGGATCCCTAGGTTGAGGAGGTTGTTGCCCAGGTGCGGCCCCAACAGGAATTCCGCCGACAGATAGCACACCGTGCGCGCCTGCTGGTGTTTGGCCGTGCGGGCGCTGTGGATCCAGCGGTCCATCATGCGGTCACGGGTCACATAAGCGGCGGCCTGGTAGTAATCGAACGGGGTGGCGACCTCCGGCAGCCGCCCCAGGGTGTAGATCAGATGGTCCTCGAAGGCCTTGTTCAATTCCTTGCGCGACAGGCCGGTGCGCAGATTTTCCTTTGCCCTGGCCATGTCAATACGGCCACTGCCAGTTGTCCACCTCGGGCAGATCGACGCCGTGCTCGTAGGCGTAACTGCGGCATTCGATCTGCCTGTCCCGCAGCTTCTCCTTGACGTGGGCGCCGGCCACGCTCAGGCGTGGCACCCGGTCGATGACATCGATGGCCAGGCTGAAGCGGTCGATCTCGTTGTTGATCGCCAGCTCCATCGGGGTGTTGATGTTGCCCTTTTCCTTGTAGCCGCGCACGTGCAGGTTCCTGTGGTTGGCGCGGCGGTAGGCGAGGCGGTGGATCAACCAGGGATAGCCGTGGAAATTGAAGATGATGGGCTTGTCCACGGTGAACAGGCTGTCGAAGTCGCGGTCGGACAGGCCGTGGGGATGCTCGCTTTGCGGAGTGAGCTTGAACAGATCCACCACGTTGATGAAGCGGATCCTGAGATCCGGGAAATGCTCGCGCAACAGGGCGGTGGCGGCCAGAGCCTCCTTGGTGGGAATGTCGCCGCAGCCCGCCATGACCACGTCCGGCTCGCCGTCCTGGTCGTTGCTGGCCCAGTCCCAGATGCCGATCCCCTTGGTGCAATGGCGGATGGCGGCGTCCATGTCGAGGTACTGGAGATGATTCTGCTTGTCGCAGACGATGACATTGATCATGTCGCGGCTGCGCAGGCAATGATCGGCCACCGAGAGCAGGCAGTTGACGTCCGGCGGCAGATAGATGCGGGTCACGTCCGGTTTCTTGTTGACCACCACGTCGAGAAAACCGGGATCCTGATGGGTGAAGCCGTTGTGGTCCTGGCGCCAGACCGTGGAAGTGATCAGCAAGTTGATGGACGATACCGGCGCCCGCCAGGGGATTTCCCGGCAGATGGACAACCACTTGGCGTGCTGGTTGAACATGGAATCGATGACGTGGACGAAGGCCTCGTAGGTGGCGAAGAAGCCGTGACGGCCAGTGAGGACGTAGCCTTCATACCAACCCTCCAGATTGTGTTCGGACAGCATCTCCAGCACGCGGCCGTCGGGAGCGATTTCGGTGCCGTCGGCGTCCTCGGGCAGGTATTCCTCCAGCCACAGTTTCTTGCTGGCCTGGTAGACGGCGTCGAGCTTGTTGGAAGTGGTTTCGTCAGGCCCGAAGACGCGGAAGTTGCCGGGATTGCGGCGCAGGGTGTCACGCAGCAACTCCCCCAGGGGTTTGGTGTTCAGCGCCCGAAGCTTGCCCGGTTCGGGCACCCCGACGCCATAGCTGCGAAAATCCGGCAGGCGCAGGTCGCGGCGCAGCAGACCGCCGTTGGCATGGAGGTTGGCGCTCATGCGCCGGGAGCCCTTGGGGGCCAACGTTTTCAGCTCCGGCCTGAGCCTGCCGTTCTCGTCGAACAGTTCTTCGGGCTTGTAGCTGCGCAACCAGCGCTCCAGCATCTCCAGATGCGCCGGAATCCGGTGAATCTCCGCCAGGGGAACCTGGTGGGCACGCCAGAAGCCTTCCACCTTGTGACCGTCCACCTCCTTGGGGCCGGTCCAGCCCTTGGGGGTGCGCAGCACGATCATCGGCCAACGGGCGCGGGTGGCCTTGGCGGCACCGGCCTGGCGAGCCTCCTCCTGGATGCGGCGGATCTCCAGATAGCAGTTTTCCAGAGTGGCGGCCATTTGGCGGTGGACGCTCATGGGATCGTCGCCCTCGACGAAATGGGGCGTCCACCCGTAGCCGCGCAACAGGGACTCCAGTTCCTCGTGCGGCAGACGCGCCAGCAGGGTGGGATTGTTGATCTTGTAGCCGTTGAGATGGAGGATCGGCAGCACCGCCCCGTCCCGGGCCGGATTGATGAACTTGTTGCCGTGCCAGCCGGTGGCCAGGGGGCCGGTTTCCGCCTCACCGTCACCGACCGCCACCGCCACCAGCAGATCCGGATTGTCGAAGGCCGCCCCCACCGCGTGGGACAGGCTGTAGCCCAGTTCGCCCCCTTCGTGGATCGACCCCGGCGTCTCCGGGGTGCAGTGGCTGCCGATGCCGCCGGGGAAGGAGAACTGCTTGAAGAAGCGGCGCATGCCTTCCTCGTCCTCACTCCGGTCCGGATAGATTTCCGAATAGGTGCCTTCCAGATACACCGGCGCCAGCACCCCGGGGGCACCGTGGCCGGGACCGGCGAGGAAGATGGCATCGACGTCGTGCCTGACGATGAGACGGTTGAGATGGACGTACATGAACGCCAACCCCGGGCTGGCCCCCCAGTGACCCAGCAGGCGCTGCTTGACGTGTTCGGGCTTGAGGGGCTCTTTGAGCAGCGGGTTGTCCTTGAGGTAGATCATGCCGGCGGCCAGGTAGTTGCAGGCGAGCCAGTAGGCATCGAGGCGTTCGAGTTCCTGACCGTCGAGGACGGTTTCCGGGGTGATGTCGCTCATGGGGAGGCTCCTTCAGGTTTTTCAGGATTCGTTTTCCAGTTCCCGGCGCGCCGCTTCCAGGGCCGCCAGCTGCTCGGGGTCAGGTTCGGGATAACGGAGGTCGAGACGCTTCAGGCTCGAGACGATGATGTCGGCGACGATGGCGCGGGTGGCCCATTTGTGGTCGGCGGGAACGATGTACCAGGGCGCCCAGGCGGTGCTGGTGGCGCGGATGGCCCGCTCGTAGGCCTTCATGTAATCGTCCCAGTGACGTCGTTCCGCCAGGTCGGAGGCGGAGAATTTCCAGTGTTTCTCCGGGCGGGTGAGGCGTTCGAGGAAGCGTTTTTTTTGCTCTTCCTTGGACAGGTGGAGGAAAAATTTCAAAATCACGGTGCCGTTGCGGGCCAAATGACGCTCGAAGGCGTTGATGTCTTCGTAGCGGGCTTCCCAGAAACGTTTGCCGAATTTGGCGACCGGCAGGCGCTGCGCCTCCAGCAGTTCCGGGTGGACCTTGACTACCAGCACGTCTTCGTAGTGGGAGCGGTTGAAGATGCCGATACGCCCGCGCTCCGGCAGACACTTCATGTAGCGCCACAGGAAGGTGTGATCCAGTTCCTCGGCGGAAGGATGTTTGAAACTGAATACCTGGCAGCCCTGAGGATTGACCCCGGACATCACGTGCTTGATGGTGCCGTCCTTGCCGGCGGCGTCCATGGCCTGGAAGATGATCAGGAGGGAATAACGGTTGTCGGCGTACAATCGCCCCTGCATTTCCGCCAGCTCCCGGCGGTTCCGCTCCAGCACCTCCGCAGCGCGTTCCCTGACCACCTCCTTGCCCAACGGTTCGAGTCCCTCGATCTGGTCCCATCCGGTGGGATAGTCCTTGAGGCGAATTTTTTCGCCCGGTTCGGCCAGGAACAGCCGCAGGAGTTTTTTGCGGATCATGATGCCTTCGCCTCCAGGGCGTAGCGGGAGACCAGATCTTCGATCTCCTGGCGGTAGCGCTGATATTCCGGGCTTTCGCCCGGGCTGTAGTTCCAGTTCTTGTACAGGGCGGTGAGCTTGACGAAGCATTCCCGCGCCGTTTCCTTGTCGGCGAAGTCGTATTGGGTGTCGACGATGCGCTTGAGGAGACGGAAGCTTTCCAGCTGGCGCTCCCGGGGCATGTAGACATCGACCGGATCGAAGGCATCCTGCTGCAAATAGACCATATCCACCAGCACCGCTTTCTGCCAGGTGACGAAGTCCTCGAGCGAAATGCCCTCTTCGCCGGTGACCTGCATGATCTGATAGATGTCGTCCCCCTGCCGGAGCAGGTCCTGAAGGCGTTTGACGTCCTCCACCCACAGCGGGTCCAGATGCTCGCGGTACCAGTCGGCGAGTTGATCCAGATAGCGCGACCAGGAAATCAGCGGATCGATGGCGGGATAGAAACGCTTGTAGGCGCGGTCGGCGGACAATCCCAGGAAGGTTTTCACCGTCCCCAGGGTGGCCTGGGTCACCGGCTCCTCGAAATTACCCCCCGCCGGCGACACGGTGCCGATCATGGTGAGGGAACCGACCTCGCCGTGGGCGCCGCGGATCACGCCGGCGCGTTCGTAGACGCTTTTGATCGCCGAGTCCAGGTAGGCGGGGAAGCCCTCCTCGCCGGGAATCTCCTCCATGCGCCCGGAGATCTCGCGCATCGCCTGGGCCCAGCGGGAGGTGGAATCGGCGATCATCAAGGTGCGGTAGCCCATCTGGCGGAAGTATTCCCCCAGACACAGTCCGCTATAGATGGAAGCCTCGCGGGCCGCCACCGGCATCGACGAAGTGTTGCAGATGATGATGGTGCGGTCCATCAGGGTGGCGCCGGTACGCGGGTCCTTGGTGTTGGGATACTCGGTGATGGTCTCCACCACCTCGCCGGCACGCTCGCCACAGGCGACGATGATGACGATGTCCACGTCGGAATAGCGGGCGATGAGGCTCTGGAGCACGGTCTTGCCGGCGCCGAAGGGACCGGGGATGCAAGCGGTGCCCCCCTGGGCGATGGGGAAGAACGTGTCGATGATGCGGGTGGCGGTGGTCAGCGGTCGCTCGGGATAGAGGCGTTCGGAAAAGCCGCGGCGCATCAGCGGCTCCGGAATGGGACGGCGTACCGGCCAGCGCTGCGTCATCGTCAACTCGATTTCCTTGCCGTCGCCGCGACGGCGATAGCGGGCGATGGGGGTATCGACGGGAAAGGTTCCCCCGCGGATCCAGGTGATTTCCACCGGTTCCGGTTCGTTGAAGGGAATCATGATGCGGTGCTGGAACGGGCCTTCGGGAATGGTGCCGATGATGCCCCCGGGCGACACCCGCCGGCCGGTCTCCACCACGGGCGTGAAGGCCCATTTTTTGTCGGGATCGAGAGCTGGCACGGTCACCCCGCGGGGCAGGAAGAAACCGTATTTTTCGGCCAGTTCGTGCAGGGGATTGAGCAGGCCGTCGAATACCTGCCCGAGCAGGCCGGGACCGAGGGTCGCCGACAGCATTTCCCCGCTCAGTTCCACCCGGTCGCCGACACGCACCCCACGGGTATCCTCGAACACCTGCATGTCGGCGATGCGGCCGCGCACCCTGAGCACCTCGGCCTTGAGGCGTTCGTCGCCGACGCAGATGTGGCCCATTTCGTTTTTGACGATCGGAGTGTCCTCGTCCACCTCGATCAGCACCAGACTCTCACGCACCCCGACGATACGGGCGACACGCCCGGAAGAGGGATTATTGGGCATGTTGGATCTCTCCCATCAATTGCTTGAAACGCTCGCTGGCCTGGACGGGATCATGCGCCAGCCAGGCGTTGACGATGTCCCATTGAAAAACGAAGGCGACCACTTTGCCGAATCCCAGCGGCTGAGAGTCACCGATGCGGTTCAGTTTCTGCCAGCAGGCATCCATGAGCAGACGCTCCAGTTCCCGGGCGTCCTGTCGTTCCAGCAGGCTGCGGGCCTCCACCAGCCACGGATACAGGGCGGCCAGGCGGAAATCGCCGTCGTGCCAGTGGTCCTGGATTTTGCGCCCCCGGGGGCTGATGGACCATATTTCCGCCTCGGTTTCCGGGCCCAAGCCCTGGTGACGCAGCCGCAGGGCGGCGAGAATCAATTGTTGATCGCGGCGGTATTCGACGTACTCCCGCAGCCGGGGCTCGGTGATGGCCGGCAGGGTCCGACGCCAGCGCCGCAGCCAGTCGCCGCCGGAGGCGTGGCGGGCGACGGCCTGGCGCAGACTGACCAGGGCTTCCGCCTGCCAGATCTGGCGGGCCTGCGCCTCCGGCAACATGCCGACACGCTGTTCCAGCCGCAAGCGGGTAAGAGGCAGGCGTTCGGCCCGCTGGAAATGGGGCAGATGGGGGAGACTGCCAAGAACGGTGTGGTACGCCGTCGCCATCGGAAACTATTCGATCCCTTCCAGGATGTTGCGGAAGCGCGGCAACAGCCGCTCCCCCAGCAGGCGGGCCACCGCCTCGTCGCTCAGGTCGATTTCCAACTGCTCGTCCACCAGCCGCACCCGGGCGCCAGCTTGTATGTCGGAGGCAGGAATCAGCTCCACCCCTTCCCGGAGCATGTCGCTGGAGAGGCTGAGGATGGTCTGTTTGCCGATTTCCCGCAGTTTTTCGTCGGATTTGCCGGTGAGGATCGCTTCGGAGATGAAGATCTGGATCTCCTTGTCGTGGATGAATTCCTCCACCGCTCTCCCGGCGAGCACCAGCACCAGGTCGCGGATGAAACACTCATCGCAGGTAGCCCGGGTAACCAGGCGGCGGACGAAGCGTTCGAAGGCGCTGACGACTTCGCGCTCCAGCTGCAGGATGGTATCGCGGGCCGACAGCTTCAGAGCCTCCTGGGCGGCGGCCCGTTCGGCCTCGATGTCCTCGTGGGCCTTGGCGCGCAGCTCGTCGGCTTCCCTGCGGGCTTCGGCCACCAGGGTGGCGGCTTTGCGTTCCGCTTCTTTGACGATGCGCTCGGCTTCCTCGCGGGCAGCCCGGACGCCTTCGTCACGAATGCGGTCGATGAGGTCCTGAACCCCCTGGGGTTTCGGTGTCGTTGCGCTGCTCATGTCGGAATTCCGGCGGAAAGAACCAGGGCGAACACGAAGGCGAACACGGCGAAGCCCTCCACCAGGGCTGCCGGCGCCAGGGAGATGCCGAAAATCTCCAGCTTGTTCTTGGAAGCGTTGATGGAGGCGGCGCAGGCGTCCCCCTGGGCGAAGGCGCTCAACATCAGCGCCAGCCCCACCAGCAGGCCGAGGCCGAAGATGCCGGGGGAATTGTCCACCGTGAGCTCGCGGCGCAGCGCCATGGTGACGACGATGCCGTAGATGCTCTGGGACGAGGGCATGGCGGCGACGCCGATGTAACGGCCGTACCCCCCCTCCACTTCCAGCAGAGCGCCGCAAGCGCTCATGCCGGCACGGGCGCAGCCCACCATGCTGCCGATGGCCCCCAGAGCCAGGGGGGCGTACATGCCGACCCAGCCGAGGGTGACGATCAATGAATCCATAAATCCACCTCTTAGGTTTCGGTTCGTTTCAGGGGCTGGAACAGACGGCCTTCCTCCTTCAAGCCCCATTTGAAGAATTCGATGACGTTGAGGCGCAACCCGTGAATCAAGCCGCTCGCCAGCCCCAGAGCCAAATTCACCCCGTGCCCCAGCAACACCACCAGCAGCGCGATCACCAGGCCGGTACCGGGCATGGACTCGATCAAGCCATGCGCCATCTGGTTGAACTGAGCCGCCAGGGAGCCGCTCGCCAACCCCAAAGCGAACAGGCGCAGGTAACTCAGGACGTCGCCGAAGGCGGCGGTGACGGCGGTCAGCCCCTTCAAGCCTGACAGCAGGCGACCAGGAAAGGGATCGTGGGGCGCCGAGTAGAGCATCACCAATACCAGACCGGCGGCGGCCAGCACCCCGGCCAGCGGCGGCGGCAGCGGCAGGCCGAACCCCCGTCCCAACACCAGCACCAGACCGCCGCTCACCACCAGCGCCCAACCCACCGACGCCAGACCGTCCACCAGCCGGGGATGGCGCAGGGCGTCCATGGTGCTGGCGAAGACGATGTGCAGGCAGCCGATGAGTATCGAGATCGCCATCATCAGGCCGGTATCGCTCATGTCCAGCAGATGGAGCCTGGCGGGCAGGGAAGCGGGCGGCGGCGACAGGCCGAAGTAGCTGCCCACCAACACCCCATAGGCCAGGGAGAAAATCACGATGGTCAGGCCCAACGGGCGGTATCGGCGGCCCGTGGCGCTGGAGCCCAGACGTTTCCACCAGAGCCACAGTCCCAGCCCCAGCAGGGCGGCATAGCCGGCATCGGCCAGGATCATGGCGAAAAAGACCGCGAAGGAAAAAAACACCACGGCCGAAGGATCCCAGGTACGGTAACCGGGGGTCATGTAGAAGTTGACCAGATCCTCACCCACCCGCAGCCAAGGGGGATTGCGCAGCAAGGTCGGGGGAGCGTCGTCCGGTGCCGGTTCTTCCAGCCCCAGGGCGAGGCGGCGCTTACGGGCGTAGCTGCGCAGGTCCGGCGAGCGTTCCGCAGGCATCCAGCCCTGCAAGGCGACGACCGGGCGGTTTTCCAGCAGGCGGGCACTGGCAGTCTCCAGGGCGGCCCGGTCCTGCAGACGGGCGACGCTGCGACGCAACAACTCGTACCACCGGGTCAGCCAGGCGCGCTCCGCCTGGGTATCCTCGATGGCCAGCTCCACTTCGTCGAGACGGGAGAGCAGCTGGCGGCGGGAGCGGTTCCCCAGACGCACCCGGGGAACCGGCATTTGCGGCGCCTCCCTGGCGATCAGCACTACGTAACTGAAACGCTGATCGCGGCGCACCACTTCCTGAGGGTACGGCAGCGCCTGGATCCTGGGCAGGTCGGCATGGGGTACCACATAGAACCACAGACGCCAGCCGTCCATCTCCTCCAGCGGGGCGAACTCGAAGTCACCCCAGGGCTCCCATAGTTGCAGACGTTTGATGAGGTCATCGCGTTCGGTTTCCAGGTCGTGAAGGCGCCGGCGCACTTCCAGCACCCGCCGCACCACCTCCTCGGGGTCGAAGTCGGCGGCCTCGCGCACCTGGCGGCGGCGGTTGGGACAGTCGCGCAGAAACTGTAGCGCTTCGGCCATGTGGGGGGCGGGATGGCCGGTTTCGCCGTTCTCTTCGCCGGGGCGCAGGGGGATGATTTCGACACAGCCCATGGCCTGGAGATCGGTGAGCAGGGGCATTTTGTCGTCGCTCAACCCCAGAAGCGTCACTTTGTTGAGGGCGACGATGCTCACAAGGTTTCCCTCCTGGCCAGTTGCTTGCGTTTGGCGAGTTTGGAGATGATGACCGCCGAACGGTCGGCTTCGTCGAGATAGAGACGGATGCGCTTGATGTTCTCCTTGGCGGTGGGGATCAGGATCTTTTCGAACAGGTTGACCCGCTGGGTCACCTTGCGCACCTGCCGGCGCAGGATGTCGAGGCGGCGGGCGGCGATGTCGAGCTTCAGCTGCAGTTCCACCGCCTGCTTCAGGCGTTCCACCAGCACGTCCACCCACGGTGGGGTGGCCAGGCGCGAATAGTCGGCCACCCGGCATTCAAGGCGCTCGAGCACCGGCAGGCGGACCCCGACGATGTTCTGCTCCCCCACCTCGAAGCCCGCCAGGGTGACCAGCGCCTGCAACTTGAAGTCGGGATGGGCCAGCATGGGCAGCTCCTCGCCGATGTGGCGTTGCAAAGCCTCCAGCTCCTGATGGATGGCGGCGTGCTCGGCTTCGGCCTTTTTCACCTCGATGCTGAGCTGACGGCGTTTGAGGTCGAGGGAAGGGAGCAGGCGATGGTAGAGCTTGAGCTGTTCCTGCTGCTGGGTCAGGGCCTGTTTGCTGAGCTTGAGCTCGGCCATTTCAGGCGTTTTCCTCGGTGCGGGGGTAATATTTGTCGATCAGATCGCGTTTCATCACCAGCTCGTCGGGTTCGAAGCATTCCGCCAGGGTCTGCCAACATAGATCGAGGGCTTCGATCAGAGGCAGGGAAACGCGGATATCCATGAACCGTTTACGGAACAGTGTGCCGAACTTGAGCAGTTTCTCGTCGAAGGACGACAGCTCGAAGGCCATCGACTGTTTCTTCTCCGCCTCCACCGCACCGGCGTAGAGGCGGATCATGGTGTTCATGATCTGGCCGTGGTCCTCGCGGGTGGCCTTGCCGATCACGTGCTGCTTGAGGCGCGACAGGGAACCGAAAGGGTCGATGACCTGATCGTGAAGGTAGAACTGACCTTCGGTGATGTAGCCGGTATTGTCGGGCACCGGATGGGTGACGTCGCCACCGGGCATGGTGGTGACCGAGAGGATGGTGACCGAGCCGGCGCCTTTGAAGTCGCAGGCCTTTTCGTAGCGGCGCGCCAGTTGGGTGTAGAGGTCGCCCATGTAGCCACGGATCGCCGGAATGCGTTCCTGGGCGATACCCAACTCCTTCATGGCATCGGCGTAAGCGGTCATGTCGGTGAGCAGCACCAGCACCCGCTTGTTCTCCTCCACCGCCATTTTTTCCGCCACCGCCAACGCCATGTCAGGGATCGTCAGCCGTTCCACCAACGGATCGGAAGCCTGGTTGACGAACATCACCGTGCGGTGGAAGATCCCGTGATTCTCGAAGGCGGTGCGGAAGAAATGGAAGTCGTCGAACACCAGCCCCATACCGCCGAACACCACCACGTCGGCATCGGCCTGGAAACCGATCCGGGCCAGCAGCTCGTTGTAGGGCTCGCCGGCGACCGAGAAGATGGGGATTTTCTGGCTCTCCACCAGGCAGTTGAACAGGTCGATCATCGGCACCTGGGTTTCGATCATCCTGGTGGGGAGCACCCGCATGACCGGGTTGACCGTCGGCCCCTCCAGGGGGATGCGCGGCTCCATGGAGAGGTCGGGCCCTTTGTCGATCGGTTCGCCGGAGCCGCGGAAGATGCGGCCGAGGATGTGCTCGGAATAGACCACGTCCGGCGGGTGACCGAGGAAACTGACGCTGGCGTCGGTAGACAATCCCTTGCCACCGGCGTAGACCTGCAAGCTGACCAGATCGCCTTCCAGGTCCACCACCCGGGCCAGGGATTTTTCGCCATCGACGTTCTCCACCACCGCCATCTCACCGAAGGCGACCCCTTGGGCCTTGACACGGATGATGTCGCCGACGATCTCGACGACCCGGGTGCTGCGCAGCAGCGTGCGGAGGGCTTCGGTCATGCTTTGAGCCTCGGGGTAGCAATGGCGTTGCGGCCAAATCTACTAGACTTAAAACTCAGTGTCCAGAATGGGGGGATCCCCGCCAAGGGCAAGTGCTTCTCAACCTACCACCTTCCTCCCCGCCGCTCAGCTCCGCTTACGCCAAGCGTAACCGGATGGCAAAAGCTGCATAGCGAAGCGGCGCAGCTTTTGCCAGTCCGAGTTTACGCTATTGTTAGATGTCAAGCCCCGTGAGATTATATACACGTTTTTTGAAGAGCTCCGGCCGCTTCTTCTGCCAGTCTTTGAGGGCCTGTACTGGTGAGATGTGTCCCAGGGCCTTCTGGGGGATCTGATGGTTGTAGACGCTGGCATACTGCATCAGGGCCCGATCCAGATCCTGGCTGCTTTGGAAGCGAGTGGTTTTGAGGATTTCGGCGATCCGACCGTTGAAGCGTTCTACCATGCCGTTGGTCTGGGGGTGTTTGGGCGGGATGAGGCGGTGCTCGATGCCATGGCGTTGGCAGACCTGGTCGAAAAGGTGTCGGCCGGTCGGTTCGCGCTCCCCGGTGGCGCAGAAGCGGTCGGTGAACTCCTTGCCGTTGTCGGTCAGGACCTTGGTGATTGTGAAGGGGGCCTTGGCGATCAGGCGCTCGAGGAAGGCGGCGGCGACCCTGGCTTCCTTGGTGGGATGGATTTCCAGGTAGACCCAGCGGGTGGCCCGGTCGATGGCGACGAAAAGATAACGACCCCGGCTCTCGTCGGGCATCTTGGGCAGGTACTTGATGTCGATGTGGACAAACCCGGGCTCGTAGTCCTTGAAACCCTTCTTTTTGCCCTTGGAGGGGGCGTTCTCTCCTTCCTTGGCAGCGATCAGTTCTTTGAGATTGGAGAGGCCATGGCGACGCAGCAGCCGGTCCAGGGCCGAGCGGGACATCTCGGGATAGATGAAGCGATGAACGACCGCCAGCAGGTCATCCAGGGGCAACAGCAGGGTTTCGCGCAGACAGACGACGATCGCTTCCTGCTGCGGGGTCAGGGTGGCATGGATGCGATGGGGCCGGTGCGAGGCGTCCTCGACCGAATCGCGCTGGCGCCACTTGCGGATGGTATGACGATGAACCTCGTATTTCCTGGCCAGAACCGTGGCCGGCAGCTTGGAGTTCTGGATCTCCCGGCGGATCTCGGGCGTGGTGCGGGCTTTCTTGTGGAGACGGATGACCATGACTTCCTCCTCGTCCGTCAAGCTTGAGTCGTCTTTCCGGCCTGGGACTCTGCCATCAGCTCGCTCAGAACATCCCAAGCACGGAACAAAGGATAGCTCCTCTTGGGAATATGATCACACGGGACCCAACATCTTAGCCACATATTGCTTCTAACAGTGAAATAGACAGAATCTACCCTATCATTCTGCCTATTCCTATATTTCAAAGCACGCCATCCAAGCGGACATCCCACACGATCCCGAAAGTCGCCATTGGAAGTATAGCCACATTCTCGCTTGCTTCAGCACCCCCAGCGCAGCGCTGCGGTGTGCACCGGCGCATCCCACAGGCGGATCATCTCGTCGTCAAGGCGGGTGAGGGTGATGGAACAACCGGCCATGTCCAGGGCGGTGGTATAGTTGCCTACCAGGGAGCGGGTGATTTCCACGCCTTCCTGGCACCAGAACTCGTGGGCCACTTCATAGACCAGGTACAGCTCCATCAGGGTGGTGGCGCCGAGACCATTGACGTGGAGCAGGACCCTGTCGCCCCGCTTCGGCTGCAGTTCCTCGTCGATGGCCTCCGCCATGCGCTTGACGATCTCGGTGGCGCTGGCGAATTCGGTAATCTCGCGGCCATGCTCGCCGTGGATGCCGACGCCGAATTCGATTTTGTCCGGCGGCAGCTCGAAGGTGGGGCCGCCCAGGGCCGGTACGTGACAGCCGCTTAGGGCCACACCGATGCTGGCGGTGTTTTCCGCCACCCGGTCGCCCAGGGCCTTGAGATCGTCGAGGGAGCGGCCTTCCTCGGCGGCGGCGCCGACGATCTTCTCGACAATGGTGGTGCCGGCCACGCCGCGGCGGCCGATGTCGTGTTCCTTGGGTAGAGCGATGTCGTCCTGCACCAGCACCGTGCGGGTGGGACAGTCGAGCATTTCCGCCGCCATCTCGAAGTTCATCACGTCGCCGGCATAGTTCTTGACGATGAACAGCACCCCCTGGTCACCGGCGACCGCCCCGGCGGCGGCGAGCATCTGGTCCGGGGTGGGCGAGGTGAAGATCTGCCCTGGACAGGCGGCATCGAGCATCCCCTTGCCGACGAAGCCGGTGTGGAGCGGTTCGTGGCCGGCGCCACCTCCGGAGATCAGCGCCACCTTGCCCGGCGTCACCGCCCTGCGGCGCACGAAACGCGGATTGAAGCTGACTTCCACCAGATCGGCATGGGCCTTGGCGAAGCCCCGCAAGCTCTCGTCGAGCAGGGTATCGACGTGGTTGATGAATTTTTTCATATTGCGTCGCCTCCCTTAGGTTTATTCAAAGGTTACCGTCCACGAATCTGCCCCCGCCAGCAGCCGATTTTTCGGAAGGGGAAGGCGGAACGTGGCCTCATCTTTAGCCATGCCTTGGGCGCAGATGGTCCGCAGCCTCTGATAGACGCCGATCTTGAGCCGCTTGCAAGTTTCGACCAGCGACAGGATCATGGGGCGGAAGCGGTCGCCGCAATGTGACTGGCTGAAGAAGCAGAGCTGCACCAGATGACATAGGGAGGCGGGGCCCATTCGTGCCTGGAGCGCCCCGCCTGGGGCCCTTTCTTGCGCCCTGCCCTTACGCTCGGCGTGCTGTTTGGGACTGTCTTGCGAGAGGGGCCGGGAGAAATTGTCTGCCTCCAAGGCCAGCTGTTCCTCCAATTCGTCCACCCGCGCCTTGAGCTGCTGAAATTCTCCCAGCGTCCGCCAAAGGGCTTCGATCACCCGGCGGCATTCTTCCACCGTCTCGGGCAAGGGAGGTGGGCGGCTCAGGTCTAGGTCAACTCCTTCCATACCCGGCATTCTCTTGGATCTTCAGTCACTTGGCAAGACCGAGAACAGGTATCCCAGGCATCTGCCCCTTTGACAGCCCCATGCTCCGACCTGCCGTTTCCCTCCATCGGGTCCCTCAGAGCAGGTTCCTATCGCTCGATCGCCTTGGCTCCGCATTCCGTACTTTCGAGACTTCATCACGCGGCCTGCTGCATACCCCTTGTTTATGCTTTGCAAGCAGAATCGCTCCTCGACCGCGCAACACCCGGTTCCAGCCGGTGGCCAGACTTGGCCTGGTGCAACGAATGGTAACGAAACGGCTTCACTGAATGGTGGACGCTACCTGCCGGTATGCCACTTGAATCCGTTCCCGTCCGTAGATACGCTCCAGACGACGGAGAGTAAAGTGGGCCTGGGCGGTTTTCTGGAAGTGCTCCATGAAGATGACGTTGACCGTCGCACCGCTCGCCGCTCCCAGCAACGGCAGGGACTGTACCGCCAGTTTCTGTGAAACCTGAACGCTGAAACGCTGGGCGACCGCGCTCATGAACTTTACCAACGCCGGCGCCCCCTCTTTGGCCAGACCTTTCTTGACGATATGTTTGGCCGATTCCTCCAGGGTTTTGGAGAGGAAGGCCCGGACTGCGTAATACCCGATTTCGGCATTGTCGTCGCTGCGGCTGCTTCCGCCCAGGGCGAACACTTCGAGGCAGGCCAGGCGGACCCGGGGATCGTCCAGGTCTTCCCCATGCTCGTGGGCAGTCGCGGCGATGGCACGAAGCATCAGCGTGGCCGATACCGGCAACTCCACGGCCAGGCTGGCGATACCGAAGCTGCCACCCACCGCGCCGCTGAGACCGGCCAGTAACCTGTGGCTCAGTTTGGGAGCCGGCCGCGGCACCGCCCCTGCGGGCAGGGTCAACAGGGCGGCATCCAGGGCTTTTCCCAGGGCCTCCTGGGTCAGGCGCGTGACCGGCTTGACCCAGGTTTCGGGCAGGCTCGCCAGCGCCTTTTCCACGGGCATGCCGATATAATTGGACAGGCGTGCCGCCAACCCCGGGCTTTCCAGTCGGCGCACGGCGGTGAGCAGCCGCTGGTAATCAGCCGCGGCCAAGGGCGCCCGCTGCCATTGCAGGGCGGTGTCGTCAGGTGCAACGATCAACGCTTTCATCAGGTCTTGTTACATCGATGTGTGGCCGTTTCTTTTTGACCGCTTCCGGCGAGGAAATACGCCGGACTTTCGCCACTGCCAATACCATCGATTGGCAGCCGCGTTACAATATCGCCCCGTCGCAGCCGATTCCCCAGGTGCGCCGTGACGCACCCGGACGCCTCGCCGAACTGGCACGCTGGGGGCTGATCCCCTTCTGGGCCAAGGATGCCCAGATCGGCCAGCGGCTCATCAACGCCCGCGCCGAGAATCTCCACGAGCGTCCCGCCTTCCGGGCCGCTCTGAGGCGGCGGCGCTGCCTGATTCCGGCCAGCGGCTTCTACGAATGGGCCCGAAGCGGCCGGCGCAAACAGCCTTACGCCGTCGTCCCCCGCGATAGTCGCCTGATCGCTTTCGCCGGCCTGTGGGAGGATTGGCACAATCCGGAAACGGAAGAAAGCGTGCGCTCCTGTGTCATCATCACCACCGACGCCAACGAAACCCTCAAGCCGCTGCACCACCGCATGCCGGTGGTACTGGAACCCGAACACTGGGACGCTTGGCTCGATCCGTCCCACCCTGATCCCCAGACGCTGCTGAAACCCTGCCGGGACGGGCTGTTGCGCGCCTATCCCGTCAGCACCTACGTCAACAATCCCCGCCACGACGATCCTCGCTGTCTGGCGCCGCAGGAGCCGACTCAGCCGCTGTTTACCGAATAAGGCCCGTCGATACGCACGCAGCGGTAACCGTGGCGCTGACGGGTGCGGTCGATCTGCCGCAGCAGTTTCATGCCATCGGCCCGGGACAGACAGGGCACATGCAGGACACGGCCCAAACGGCCACCGCGCCGACCCCAGACCCGGGTCACGATCCATTCGCCCCACAGGTCCTGGTGCAAATGGGCTTCGTAATAACGACTTTCCTTTTCCCAGCGCAGCTTGACCCAGGCGTCGGTGTCCATTTCACAAGGGAATCAGGCGGTAGGTGGGCTCGTAGTGCTCGGCCAGCTTCATGCGCCTCTGTGCCACCAGATCATCCAGCAGCCGCTGAAGCGGCCCCAGGATGCGGCGGTCACCGCGAATCTCGAATGGACCGTGGCGTTCCACCTCGATGATGCCGAGTTCCTTGACATTGGCGGCGACGATGGCGGAGAAGGCCCGGCGCAGCTCGGCAGCCAGCTCGTGGGGCGGCAAATCCAGGCTCAGGCGCAACTTGGCCACGTTTTCATGGGTAGGGAGGAAGGGTTTCTGGAAAGCCGGGTCGATCACCAGGCGCCAATTGAAGTAATAGGCATCGTGCACCTTGAGCCGGTAGCGGTGCACCGCCTGTAGTCCTTCGCGCATCTCCCGGGCCACAGCGACCGGATCCCCGACCACGATGCGGTAACGTGTCCGCACCCTCTCACCCAACACCTGGACCAGAAAGGCGTCGATACGCTCGAAATAGGCCCGGCTGGTTTCCGGTCCGGTGAACAACAGAGGAAAGGGGAGATCGTCGTTGGCCGGATGCAGCAAGATACCGAGCAGATAGAGGATTTCCTCGAACGTGCCGACACCGCCTGGGAAGACCACGATCCCATGCCCAACCCGGACGAAGGCCTCCAGGCGTTTTTCGATATCGGGCATGATGACCAGCTGGTTGACGATAGGATTGGGCGGCTCGGCGGCGATGATGCCCGGCTCTGAAATCCCCAGATAACGGCCGTCGTAGAGACGCTGCTTGGCATGACCGATGGTCGCCCCCTTCATCGGCCCCTTCATCGCTCCCGGACCGCAGCCGGTACAGATGTGCATCCCACGCAGGCCCAGTTCGTAACCTACCTGCTTGCTGTAGTCGTACTCCGCCGGACTGATGGCATGACCGCCCCAACACACCACCAGATCAGGCGGGCGGTGGGGAATGAGCACCTGGGCGTTGCGGAGAATGTGGAACACCGCATCGGTGATGTCACCGGGACAATTCAGATCGAACGCCCCGCTTTCGACGATCTGCTGACTGGTATAGACGATGTCGCGCAACACAGCGAACAGATGTTCGCGGATCCCGCGAATCATCTGGCCGTCCACGAATGCCGATGCCGGCGCGTTGACCAGCTCCAGCTTGATGCCGCGCTCTTGCTGGCGGATATGGATGGCGAAATCGCGGTAACGCTCGAACACCGCCTTGGAATCGTCGAGATGGGTACCGCAGTTGAGCACCGCCAGGGCGCATTTGCGGAAGGTTTCGAACAATTCGCTGTGAGCGCTGTCGAGCAGCAGCGACACTTCCTTTTTGGACAGGATTTCAAGGGCGCCGTCGGGAGTGATCTGAATGGGGCCGTTGACGATGTCGGACATGGAACAACCTGTGGATAACTTTGTGGAAAATCGGGGAGGAAATTGTCGGCAAACGGTGTGCAAGATTGAATTATCTTTTTAAATCAAAAACATATAAAACAATAGGGTTGATGTTCGCTGAAATCTGGGTTGTGGATAACGGGATGATGAGGTCAGCACCGAAGGCCACATGATTTTCCACAGAATCTGTGGATAACTTTGTGAACAAGTTGCTGAAAATCGCCGCCAGACCTCGTATTTCCTTGCCTTTCTTCAAATTGTAAAAAATTTGACCAGCTCAGATAGTCGCTTTCATATCAATAAGTTACGGAAGACATCCGGTGTCCGGTCCAGGCTTGACAAACGCAGGATAGGCACTTCCGGCGAGCTGTGCATAATTTTCACGGTGTGCGGATTTCGCACCGCTGTTCCCGCTTCACGAGTCGGGCCAGGTCACCCAGCATTCCCCACTTCGCGGTTGCAGATATTCCCAACGGTCATACTTTTGCCCCCTAGTGAGATGAGAAGCGGACCGAGGAGCCCCCATCCCGACCCAGCCCAACGTTGTTTCTCAGAGTATTTTACGCGAACCGATACCACCCCACAGCCATTCCGGTTGCTGGTTCACAGCGAGTGGGGCAGGAGGCAAATTCATCACAGGCGGCTATGCTTAGAAGAATCGGACCATCGAAAAGGAGCGAAACGTGGAATCCCTGGCGATCGAAGACCTCACCCTGTTGTTGATCGAACCCTCGAACACCCAGGCCAAGATCATTCGTGACCAACTGCATGACGAGGGGGTGGAGAAGGTGGACTGGGTGGCCAGCGGCAACGATGCCATGGCCCAGCTGGAGCATTACACGCCGGACCTGGTGGTCAGCAGTATGTATTTGCCGGACATGACCGCTGTGGAACTGCTCACTCGGCTGCGCACCGAGCCCCGTTATCAGAACCTTCCGTTCATGCTGGTTTCCAGCGAGACCCGGTTAAGCGAACTCGATCCAATCCGTCAGGCTGGCGTGGTCGCCATTTTACCCAAGCCCTTCGACCGCAATGACCTTCACCGGGCGCTGATGGCGACGCTGCAGTATCTGGAACCGTCCGAAATCGAGCTGGAGAATTACGACGTCGAACAGCTGCGGGTACTGGTGGTTGACGACAGTCGTCTGGCACGCCGCCACATTGTGCGCGTACTCAACGACATGGGACTGGACAACATCACCGAAGCCGAAGACGGCCGGCAGGCGGTGCAACTGCTGGCAGAGCAGGAATTCGATTTGGTGGTGACCGATTACAACATGCCCCATATGGATGGCATGGCACTGACCCAGTTCATCCGCGAACAGCTCGACAATCCGTTCCTACCGATCATCATGGTCACCAGCGAGCAGAACCAGACCCGCCTGGGCGCAGTACAACAGGCAGGTGTATCCGCCATCTGCGATAAACCGTTCGAGCCGGCAAACGTCAAGGAAATCCTGTACCGCTGTCTGGAAGCCCAGGTATGACAGGGAGGGACAGAACAAAAAACAAAACCCCCATCCAGGGTATTGGATGGGGGTTTTTGGTGTTTGGGGCCTGGCGGTGTCCTACTTTCACGGAGCGGTTGCTCCACTATCATCGGCGAAGCGCTGTTTCACTGCCGAGTTCGGGATGGGATCGGGTGGTTCCAGCGCTCTATGGCCGCCAGGCAAAACGGGTTGGCAAAACTGTACACGTGTTTTGGATCGACGTCCCAGACCCCTTTGGTGTTATAGGGTCAAGCCTCACGGGCAATTAGTACCGGTCAGCTTCACCCATTGCTGGGCTTCCACACCCGGCCTATCAACGTCCTGGTCTTGAACGGCCCTTCAGGGACCTCAAAGGGTCCTGGGAGACCTCATCTTGGGGGAGGCTTCCCGCTTAGATGCTTTCAGCGGTTATCCCGTCCGGACTTAGCTACCCGGCTGTGCCACTGGCGTGACAACCGGACCACCAGAGGTCCGTCCACTCCGGTCCTCTCGTACTAGGAGCAGCTCCCCTCAAGTCTCCAACGCCCACAGCAGATAGGGACCGAACTGTCTCACGACGTTCTGAACCCAGCTCGCGTACCTCTTTAAATGGCGAACAGCCATACCCTTGGGACCGGCTTCAGCCCCAGGATGAGATGAGCCGACATCGAGGTGCCAAACACCACCGTCGATATGAACTCTTGGGTGGTATCAGCCTGTTATCCCCGGAGTACCTTTTATCCGTTGAGCGATGGCCCTTCCACGAAGAACCACCGGATCACTAGGACCTGCTTTCGCACCTGCTCGACCCGTCGGTCTCGCAGTCAAGCACCCTTGTGCCCTTGCACTCACCGCGCGATTTCCGACCGCGCTGAGGGTACCTTCGTGCTCCTCCGTTACCCTTTAGGAGGAGACCGCCCCAGTCAAACTACCCGCCATACGCTGTCCCCGGGAAGGATGACTTCCCTGGGTTAGAACACCAGACTTGCCAGGGTGGTATTTCAAGGGCGGCTCCACCAGGGCTGGCGCCCTGGCTTCACAGCCTCCCACCTATCCTACACAGGCAAGCCCAGCATCCAGCGTAAAGCTGTAGTAAAGGTTCACGGGGTCTTTCCGTCTTGCTGCGGGTACACTGCATCTTCACAGCGATTTCAACTTCACTGAGTCCCGGGTGGAGACAGTGGGGCCATCGTTACGCCATTCGTGCAGGTCGGAACTTACCCGACAAGGAATTTCGCTACCTTAGGACCGTTATAGTTACGGCCGCCGTTTACCGGGGCTTCGTTCACCGGCTTCTCCCGAAGGATGACCGGATCCCTTAACCTTCCGGCACCGGGCAGGCGTCACACCCTATACGTCCGCTTGCGCGTTTGCAGAGTGCTGTGTTTTTGGTAAACAGTCGCAGCCCCCTGGTCACTGCAACCCGCCTCGGCTTCGGCCGCGAGGGCCTACACCTGACGCGGGCACACCTTCTCCCGAAGTTACGGTGCCATTTTGCCTAGTTCCTTCACCCGGGTTCTCTCAAGCGCCTTGGGCTTCTCGCCCCGCCCACCAGTGTCGGTTTGCGGTACGGCCTCCCGTGACCTGAAGCTTAGAGGGTTTTCTTGGAAGCATGGCATCGGCCAGTTCGCCCCTAAAGGGGCTCCCCATCACGTCTCGGGGTTGACGTGGCTCCGGATTTGCCTGGAGCCACCCCCTACACGCTTGGACCGGGACGTCCGTCACCCGGCTGCGCCTAGCCTTCTCCGTCACCCCATCGCAGTCACGGCAGGTACCGGAATATTAACCGGTTTTCCATCGACTACGCCTTTCGGCCTCGCCTTAGGTGCCGACTAACCCTGCGCCGATTAGCGTTGCGCAGGAAACCTTGGGCTTTCGGCGAGGGGGTTTTTCACCCCCTTTAACGTTACTCATGTCAGCATTCGCACTTCCGATACCTCCAGCATGCCTTTCGACACACCTTCGCAGGCTTACGGAACGCTCCCCTACCACCTGCCCCGAAGGGCAGATCCGCAGCTTCGGTACACCGCTTGAGCCCCGTTACATCTTCCGCGCGGGCCGACTCGACCAGTGAGCTATTACGCTTTCTTTAAAGGGTGGCTGCTTCTAAGCCAACCTCCTGGCTGTCTGGGCCTTCCCACATCGTTTCCCACTTAGCGGTGATTTAGGGACCTTAGCTGGCGGTCTGGGCTGTTTCCCTCTCGACGACGGACCTTATCACCCGCCGTCTGTCTCCCGTGCATCACTTTCCGGTATTCGGAGTTTGCCTC